>CADEGF010000006.1:0-73969 GCA_902826815.1 uncultured Mycobacteriaceae bacterium | reverse complement strand
TGCACGCCGAAGCCCCCGGTGGAGTGCCCGCCTGGTGGGCCGCAGCAGACTGTGCCCGCGGGCCAGAAGTGCCCGCCGCCGGCCAACGCCGTCAGGGTGACCTTCGATCGCGGATTCGGATCGTGGACGGTGAACGTGAAGAACAACGCAGGCATCGGCGGTAGCTGCACCTATACCGCGACCAGCCAAAGCGGCCTGCCGGGACGCGATGAGGCGTTCGACATAGCGCCGAACGGCACGCATAGCTTCTCGGTGATCGCTCCCGTTGGCAAGTACGACGTGGTGACCTCGTGCACGGGAACCTATGACGGTGCCCAGGTCGAGTTCGGGCATGACGCGCAGACAGTGCCCTGACCGATAGTTCGACAGAACGAATGCCGCGGCCCGATCAGATCGGGCCGCGGCTTCGTTTACAGCGTCGAAAGGTCAGCTGCCGCGCAGTAACTCGATGACGGCGCTGAAGTCCTTGTCGGAGTGGTCGGCGTTGTACTTCGCGTAGATCTCGGCGGCGTGGGTGCCAAGTGGGGCCGATGAGCCGGTCGAGTTCACCGCGTCCATCGCAAGCCCGAGGTCCTTGTTCATCAGCGCGGTCGCGAAGCCGGGCTTGAAGTCGTTGTTGGCGGGGGAGGTGGGCACCGGACCCGGCACCGGGCAGTTGGTGTGCACAGACCAGCAGTTGCCCGTCGCTCCGGTGATCACGTCGAAGAGCGACTGTGCCGACAGCCCGAGCTTCTCGGCGAGCACGAAGGCTTCGCCGACGGCGATCTGCTGCACCGCGAGGACCATGTTGTTGCACAGCTTGGCGCTCTGGCCGTTGCCTGAGCCGCCGCAGTGAATGATCTTGCCTGCCAACGGCTCCAGCACCGGACGTGCGCGCTCGACGGCGTCGTCCTCACCGCCGACCATGAACGCCAGCGTGCCCGCGGTGGCACCTTTGACGCCGCCGGAGACCGGGGCGTCGAGCTGGGCGAACCCCCCGTCGACCGCCTGCCGGTGGATGTCGCGGGCGTCGTCCACCGAGATGGTCGAGGTGTCGATGAACAGCGCGCCTGCCTTCGCGGCTGGCAGCACCTCGTCGTAGCAGGCCTTGACGATCGCGCCGCTGGGCAGTGACGTGATCACCACATCGGCGTCGGCCACGGCCGTCGCGCCGGTGTCGAAGACTTTGGCGCCCCTCTCCTCTGCGGCTGCTTTGAGCGCAGGCACGGGATCGAAGGCGTGCACGGTGTGGCCGGCGGCGACGAGGTTGGCCGCCATCGGACCGCCCATGTTGCCCAGCCCAAGGAACGCGATATTCATTGACCCTCCGGGTTAAGAGGCGCGGGCACGGGCGGCTTCGGCCCGACCGATGACCACGCGCATGATTTCGTTGGTTCCCTCGAGGATTCGATGCACCCGCAGATCGCGGACGATCTTCTCGAGACCGTACTCGTTCAGATAGCCGTAACCGCCGTGCAGCTGCAGCGCCTGATCGGCAACGTCGAAGCACGCGTCGGTGACGTAGCGCTTGGCCATCGCGCACAGTTCGACCTTGTCGGGGTGACCGTCGTCGAGCGCTGTTGCCGCCCGCCACAACAATGTTCGCGATGCCTCCAGTGCGGTGGCCATATCGGCGAGGGTGAATCGGATGGTCGGCTCGTCGAGCAGTGCGCCGCCGAAGGCTTGCCGGTCGGCCAGGTAACTCGCCGCCTTGTCGTAGGCGGCCTGGGCACCGCCGAGTGAGCACGCCGCGATGTTGACCCGTCCGCCGTTGAGCCCGTTCATCGCGATGGAGAAGCCGGTGCCTTCGCCGTCGGCGCCGCCGAGCATCGCGTCAGCAGGCACCCGCACCGCCTCGAAGACGACTTGCGCGGTGGGCTGGGCGTGCCAGCCCATCTTCTCCTCGTTGGCACCGAAACTCAGTCCCGGCGTGTCCTTTTCGACGATGAACGCCGAAATGCCGCGAGGACCAGGCGTGGATTCGGGGTCGCCGGTGCGGGCCATCACGACGTAGACGTCAGAAGCGCCGGCCCCGGAGATGAACTGCTTGACGCCGTCGAGCACATAGTGCTCGCCGTCTCGGACGGCCTTGGTGCTCAGCGCGCCTGCATCCGAACCCGCACCGGGTTCGGTCAGGCAGTAGCTGGCGACGGCCTCCATCGACGCAAGCCTTGGCACCCACGATTTGCGTTGTTCGTGTGTGCCGTACGTGTCGACCATCCACGCGCACATGTTGTGGATGGACAGGAACGCCGCGACGGTGGGGTCGGCGGCGGCCAACTGTTCGAAGATGCGGACGGCGTCGATGCGGCGCAGTCCGCTGCCGCCCGCATCTTCACCGCAGTAGATCGCGGCCATGCCCAGTTCGGCTGCCTCGCGTAGTTCATCGACCGGAAAGTGATGGGACTTGTCCCACTCCAACGCATTCGGGGCAATCCGCTTCGCGGCGAACGCAGCCGCCGTCTCGGCGATCACGCGTTCGTCGTCATCAAGGCCGAAGAACTGCACGTGCCTCTACTTCATCGTCGGGATGACGAACTCGGCGCCATCCTTGATGCCCGACGGCCACCGCTCGGTGATCGTCTTGACCTTCGTGTAGAAGATGATCGACGCAGGACCGTGCTGGTTGAGGTCGCCGAAACCGGACCGCTTCCAACCTCCGAAGGTGTGGTAGGCCACCGGAACCGGAATCGGTACGTTGACGCCGACCATCCCGACTTGCACCCGGGACACGAAGTCGCGTGCCGCATCGCCGTCGCGCGTGAAGATCGCGACTCCATTGCCGTACTCGTGCTTGGTGGGCAGGCTCAGGGCCTCTTCGTAGTCTTCGGCGCGAACGATGCACAACACCGGTCCGAAGATCTCGTCGGTGTAGATCGACATGTCGGTGGTGACGTGATCGAACAGCGTGGGCCCGATGAAGTAGCCCTTCGACAGGTCGGCCTCGTCGAATGTCAGCTCGTCGGTGGCGCGTTCGCGTCCGTCGACGACCGCTTCCGCGCCTGCCTCGATGCCCTGGGCGATGTAATCGCGCACCCGCTTGAGTGCGGCTTCGGTGACGAGCGGACCGTAGTCGGCCTTGGGATCGAGGCTGTGGCCGACGCGCAGCTGGTTGACGCGCTCGACGAGCCTGGCGCGCAACCGGTTTGCGGTCTCTTCGCCGACTGGCACCGCGACGCTGATGGCCATGCACCGCTCACCCGCGCTGCCGTAGCCGGCGCCGATGAGTGCGTCGACGGCCTGGTCCAGGTCGGCGTCGGGCATCACGATCATGTGGTTCTTGGCGCCGCCGAAGCACTGCGAGCGCTTCCCGTTGGCTGCCGCGTTGGAGTAGATGTACTGCGCGATGTCGGAGCTGCCGACGAAGCCGACGGCCTTGATCTCGGGATGGGTGAGAATCGCGTCGACGGCTTCCTTGTCGCCCTGTACGACCTGGAACACCCCCGGCGGCAGGCCGGCTTCGAGAAACAGCTCAGCCAGGCGTACCGGAACGGACGGGTCGCGCTCGGATGGCTTGAGGATGAACGCGTTTCCGCATGCAAGCGCGGGCCCGGCCTTCCACAGCGGAATCATCGCGGGGAAGTTGAACGGCGTGATACCGGCGACCACCCCGAGCGGCTGCCGGATCGAGTAGACGTCGATGCCCGTACCGGCGCCCTCGGTGAACTCGCCCTTCAAGAGGTGCGGGATGCCGATCGCGAACTCGATGACCTCGATGCCGCGCTGGATGTCGCCCTTGGAGTCGGGGACGGTCTTACCGTGCTCCAGCGAGAGCAGTTCGGCGAGTTCATCGGCATTGGCGTTGACCAGGTCGATGAACTTCATCATCACGCGGGCGCGGCGCTGCGGGTTCCAGGCGCCCCATTCCTTCTGGGCTTCGACGGCCGCCGCCACCGCGGTATCGACGTCGGCGGCGGAGGCCAACAGGACCTGGGCCTGTACTTCGCCGGTGCTGGGGTTCATCACGTCGGCGGTTCGGGTCGACGCCAGATTGCTGCGGCGACCATCGATGAAGTGCGGAATCTGTGTGCTCATGAGCGGTTCCCTCGACGGAGATTTGTGAATACTAGGACATCCTAGTAATGGCATAGGAGGCCGCGCAAGACCCTGGGGAAGGCCGATCAGCCGAGCTCGGCGAGCGGTTTGACGAGTGGCGCAATGGAGTCGATCCACGCGGCCGGAGAGCCGGTCGGTGGCATGACGATCGCGGTGTGTACGCCGAGTTTCGTGAGGTCGGACATCTCCTTCAGGAACGCGTCGCGGGTCTCGGTCGTATCCAGCGGGTTGTGCGTGGCCACAGTCACGCGGATGGCGTCGAAGTCGCGGCCGACGTCGCCGCAGTGCCGTCGCAGTACGTTGAGCTTGTGCTCGACTTCCTCTGATGAGCTGGCGATCAGATTGCACGCGTCGCCGTACTGGGCGACCAGGCGCAACGTTTTGCGCTCTCCGCTGCCGCCGATCATCACCTTGGGCCGGTTGATCGGCTGCGGTGAACACAGAGTCTCCGCCAGTTGGTAGTGCTTGCCCTGGTAGGCGCCGTTGTTGTCCGGGTCCCACATCTGATTGCAGATCTGGAGGGCCTCTTCGAGACGCTCGAACCGCTCGGCCAATGGCGGATACGGCACGCCGAGGCCGCGGTGCTCGCGCTCGAACCATGCGGCGCCTATGCCGAGGACCGCGCGGCCGCCCGACAACACGTCCAGGGTGGTGACGGTCTTGGCGAGGAGGCCGGGGTGGCGGTAGGTCACGCCGGTGACGAGCAGTCCGAGGCTGACGGTCGACGTGTGGGCGGCGAGGTAGCCGAGCGTGGTGTAGCCCTCGAGCATGTTCGATTCAGCAGGCAGACCGGTCGGCTCGATCTGGAAGAAGTGGTCCATGAACGACAGCCAATTCGCGCCGGAGGCCTCGACGGCGTGTCCGACCCTGGCCAGTTCGCCCGCGATGGCGGTGGTGCCGCCCTTGATATCGAACACAGGTACGTGAATGCCGAGGTCCATGATGATCTCCTGGTAGGGGTCAGATCGGCAGCCGCGACGGCCCGCCCCTTCTACAAAGGCGATGGTGGCCGATTGCATTCCTCGCTGCCGAAAAGCGCGCGGCAACACGGGGCCGTCAATTACGGTTCGTGCCATGAGCACACCGAGGGCGTACATGACCGCTGTATTAGCCGGCGCGATGACGGCGGGAATCGGAGCGGCGAGCGTCGTGGCGGCGCCGGAGAAGGTCGAAGCGGCTGACTTGGACTTGGCGGCCGCCATCACGATCCCGATCATAGATATCGGTCCGACGCCGGGCCCGTTGTCGATCTGGCGCCAACTTGCCATCACGGCAGGTACAAACCCACTTCTGCTGGGCCTGATCCAGCACGCTGGTAACACATACGACCTGCCTGGACTGACCACGACAGTTGACTCCAACACCAACTGGTTCGTACAAGCCGTCCGCGGAGCGAATGACATCGACTTCGGCGCGCAGGCGGACCAGACACAATCGAGCGCATACGACCTTCTCGGCATTCTGACGAGTTCGGCCGAGCAATCCAGCTTCAGGGACATCCACTTCGTACCGTCCTTCGGTGGCGCCACCGGTATCGGCGCGGGCCTCAACGGCGTTCTCGGGCAGGCGGATGTCGAGCGCAGCCTGTCGCTGTTCGACAGCGGATTCGAATCCGATGGGCAGAGGACTGTCGGCGAATTCGATGGTGAACTGGCGCTGTTGCCATGGGATGGGTTCGTCGCCGCCGGGAACGGCACTGCGATCAAGGCAAATCCCAACGTCGACTTCAACCTCGGGTCGTTGACCGGCTCTGCGGGTGGAAACGGCAGCCTCAGCGGCGAAGTCGGACTCTGCGGGGGCTCAGCGACCGGAGGCCAACGCTGCGACGGCAGGACCGCGTTCCTCACGGTCGGCGCGCCGGTGGACGGCGGCCTGACACTCGGTACAACGAACATCATTTCGGGAGACTTTTCAACCAATCAGGTTGCCGCTCAGCTGAAGGATGGCCAGTTCTCCGTTAAAGGCGCGATCGGCGGAACCGTGACAATCGGCAATATCTCCATCGGTCGCCCGATTCCGATAGACATCGAAATTCCGCGGTCGCCTTCGATGCTGTCCAGCGCCCAGTCGCAAACGGTCAAGACCTCGTTCCTCGCCGTTCCAGGAAAATCGGGCTCCGGCAACGGAAGTGCTTCGACCGGTCGGCATGCCGCCCGGGACTTTGTGAACTCGGCGATTTCCGACGTGAAGTCGACCGTGAACAAGGCGCTGAACTCGAAGCCCAAGCACGCCAAGCCCGATACAGCGTCGGATTCAACGGACGCTAAGAACTAGCCGCGGCCCCGCAGGTCCTCGACGAACGCCTTGGCGTCGTCCCACGTCGGCAGCAGCCCCGCGGCCTTGACGTCTTCGAGCGTCGGCGCATGGGCGTCGCGGTCGGACAAGATGTGATCGGTGCCAGGCCATTGAATGTCGAGTGCAGGATCGGTCGCCCGGATGGTCTGCTCGCGGGCCGGGTCATACCCGGCTGAGCAGAGGTACATCACTGTCGAATCCTCATACAGCGCTTGGAATCCATGCGCCAAACCCTCACTGACGTATACCGAGCGACGGGTGCGGTCGTCGAGCACGACGGAGTCCCATTGCCCGAATGTCGGTGAGCCGACACGGATGTCGACGACGACGTCGAATACCGCACCACGAACGCATGTGACGTACTTGGCCTGGCTCGGTGGCAGCTGTGCAAAGTGCAGCCCACGCAGCACTCCGGCCGACGACACCGAACAGTTCGCCTGGCGCAGGTCCAGCGGATGCCCTGCGAACTCACGGAACTCGGAATCGGTGAACCACTCGAGAAACAGACCGCGGTCGTCGGCGTGCTGTTTCGGGGTGATCTCCCACGCGCCGGGCACCTTCAGCTCGCGCACCTCCACGTCATTGACCTCGTTTCGCGTAAGTCTCCTCGATAGCGTCCTTGATTGGGCGCCACCAGGATTCGTTGTCGCGATACCAGTCGATGGTCGCGCGTAGGCCCTCTTCGAATTCGGTGTGCTCGGGTTGCCATCCGAGCTCGTCACGCAGTTCAGAAGGATCGATTGCGTACCGAAGGTCGTGACCGGCGCGATCGACGACGTGGTCGAAGTCGTCGGGGTCACGATCCATCAACCCGAGGATTGTGCGCATCACCGACAGGTTGTCTCGTTCACCCTCGGACCCGATCAGGTATGTCCGGCCGATCGTGCCGTCCTGCAGAATCCGCCATACCGCACTGTTGTGATCGTGCACGTGAATCCAGTCGCGCACATTGTGGCCCGTGCCGTACAGCTTCGGCCGTCGGCCCGTCAGCACGTTGGTGACCTGGCGCGGAATGAACTTCTCCACGTGTTGATAGGGCCCATAGTTGTTGGAGCAGTTGGAAATCGTCGCGCGCACGCCGTAGGACCGCACCCATGCCCGCACCAGCATGTCGGCGGCCGCCTTGGTCGACGAGTACGGGCTCGACGGGTTGTACGGTGTCCCTTCGGTGAAGCGACGCTCGTCGGCCAGCTCGAGATCTCCGTAGACCTCATCGGTCGAGATGTGATGCAACCGCACACCATGCCTACGCACCGCCTCGAGCACCGTGTAGGTGCCGATGACATTCGAGTGCAGGAAAGGCTCGGGGTCGTCCAACGACTTGTCGACATGCGTCTCCGCGGCGAAGTTCACAACGGCGTCGGTCTCGGCGACAAGTTTGGTCACCAGTTCGGAATCGGCGATATCGCCCTGTACCAGGCGGATCTCGTCGGCTACCGGTGTCAACGATTCCCGGCTGCCCGCATAGGTGAGCGCGTCGAGCACCGTGATCTCGTGCTCACCGACCGCGCTGTGCACGAAGTTGGCTCCGATGAAGCCTGCGCCCCCCGTAACCAGCAACCGCATGGGCCTACCGTAGCGGTCCGGGTCGATCAGCCTTTCAGCCCCAGCGGCCCGGCCAGCTCTTTGAGCGTCGGCAACAGCTTGTCCCAACCGCCGAGCACCTGGATCGTGACGTGGTCCGCGCCCGCCTGCAGATGCTCGTTGAGGCGTGCGGCGATGGCGTCGGAGGAGCCGTGGGCGACGACGGCATCGATCAGTCGGTCACTGCCGGGCTTGGCGACGTCCTTCTCGGTGAAGCCGAGCCGCTTCCAGTTGTTCAGATAGTTGCTCAGGTTCAGGTAGAAGTCGACGGTGCTCCTGCCGATCTCCCGCGCCTCGTCGACGTTCTCGGTCAACACCACCTTGTGCTCGGGCGCGAGATACACCGTGGGACCGAGCAATTCGCGCGCCGAGCCGGTGTGTTCGGGTGTCGTCAGGTACGGGTGTGCGCCTGCGCTGCGCTGGGCCGAAAGCTTGAGCACCTTCGGTCCCAGCGCCGCAATGACCCGACGACTGGTCGGCACCGTGGCGGCGTCCAGCGCGTCGAGATAATCGACCAGCACGTCATAGGGCTTGCGGTACTCGTCGGTGTGTTCGGGGTGCCCGATACCGATACCGAGCAGGAACCGACCCGGATAGGCGTTCTCGACGCGGTGGTACGCCTCGGCGACTTCCTCGGCCGGTGCCGTCCACACGTTGATGATCCCGGTCGCAACCTGGAGCGTCTCGGTCTGCTCGAGAAGGGGCTCGACGTAATTCAGGTCTCCTGCCGGCGACCCGCCGATCCACACCGCGCCGTAGCCGAGCTTCTCGATCTCGACCGCCTGCTCGGGCTTGGGCGCCCCGAATGTCCATACTCCGTAGCGGCCCAGGTCTGGCTTGAGCGAAACAGCGTCAGTCATACGGATTCCCCTTTGTTCCGAGCCTTCACTGCAGGCCGAGCGGCCCGGCGAGTTCGGCGAGTGCAGGCACCAGCTTGTCAGGTCCGGTGAGCACCTGCACCGGCACATGGTCGGCGCCCGCGGTGAGGTGCTCCTTCAGCCTCGCCGCGATCTCGTCGGGTGTGCCGTAGGCGACGACGGCGTCGACCAGCCGGTCGCTTCCCGGCTTCGCCACATCCTCATCGGTGAAGCCCAACCGCTTCCAGCTGTTCAGGTAGTTGGCGAGGTTCAGGTAGATCTCGAGGGCCTTGCGTCCGACGGCGCGCGCCTTCTCCGGATCGGTGGTCAGCACCGCTTTGTGCTCAGGTGCGATGAACGCCTCGGGGATCAGCTTGCGCGCCTCGGCGGTGTGCTCCGGCGTCGTGAGATACGGATGCGCGCCCGCCGAGCGCTCGGCCGACAGCTTGAGCACCTTCGGCCCCAGGGCGGCCACCACGCGGCTGTCCTTCGGTACCCCGTACTCGTCGAGCTTGTCCAGGTATTCGGTCAGCGCGTCGACGGGCTTGCGGTACTCCTGGTGCGCCTCGGGATGGCCGACGCCGATGCCGAGCAGGAAGCGGCCGGGATAGGCCTTCTCGATCCGATGGAACGACTCCGCGGTGGGGCCCGGTTCGGCCGTCCAGATGTTGACGATCCCGGTGGCCAGCTTGAGCGTGGTCGTCTCCTCGAGGATGGGATCGACCCATGACAGCTCCGCAGCCGGTGAGCCGCCTGCCCAGATGGCCCCGTAGCCGAGGGACTCGATTTCACGCAGCTGTTCTCCGGACAGCTGCTGCCACAGCGAATGGTGGCCGAATGCGCCGAACGTGCCGAGGTGAAGTGATGAGGGCTTGCCCGAAGAACCAGAAGCTTGAGTCGTCATGGTCCCTCCAACCTACGGCGCGTCGGAGGCTATTCCGATTTACGCGGGCCGAGTCGAATCCACCCGCTCGGGGAGTTCCGTCGGAGTCGCGGCCAGCGGTGCGGGTGCGATCAGCGGCAGCAGAATGATGAAGCGCGTGTCGCCCGGCTCGGACTCGACCCGGATGTCGCCCTGATGCTTCTCGACGACGATCCGGCGGGCCAGGTCCAGGCCGAGCCCGTCGCCTTCGCCGAACGGCTTGGTGGTGAAGAAGGCGGTGAAGATGCGGTCGATGATCTCGTCGGGGATGCCGGGACCGTCGTCGCCGATCTCGACCCGGATCATGTCGTTGCCCTCGCGTGCGGTTCGGATCGACAGCGTGCCGCGACCCTTCATCGCCTGGATGGCGTTGTTGATGATGACGTCCCATACCTCATTGAGACCGCCTGGGTAGCAAGCGATTTCAGGGAGGGACTTGTCCCATTCCTTGGCCAGCTTGATCGACTTGTCGTTGCCGACCTTGTCGCCGAACAGTGTTTTCAGCGTGCTGTGCAGCAGTTCGTGGACGTTGCACACCTGGTACTCGGCCCGATCCATCTGCGAGTACTTCTTGGCCCCCGCGAGCAGGCCCGAGATGCGCTCGCTGGCATCGGCGATCTCGTTCATCCGCAACTCGGTGTCGATGGTGTACTTCAGCCAGCCGATGGCGCTCCGCAGCGACGCCGTCGCATCGACCGCGTCGACCGACGCCGACACCCGTTCGAGCCAGTCGATATCAAGGCCCGCCTCGACGAACGTCGGTGCGTACTCCCAGGCGCTGATGATGTCGTGGTCTTCGAGCCAGTCGCCGATCTGGTCTTCGCGATCGGAAGTCTCCAGCGGCGTCAGGTTCTGGGCCTTGGATTTGGCGACCTGTTCGGCCACCTCTTCCTGGATGCTGACCAGGGTTCGCAGCGCCTCGGGGGTGAACTTGCCGTCGGCCACCATCGCGAGCTTGTGTCGCATCTTGCCGACACCTTCGCGCAGGTCGGCCACCGCACGGGCGGTGGCCGCCGCCGGGTTGTTGAGCTGGTGGGTCAGGCCCGCGGTGATCGTGCCGAGAGCGAGCAGTTTCTGGCGCTGGCCCAGGGCCTGGCTCTGGCGCCTTCCGCCGACCTTGTGGCCTTCGAGCAGGTGCACGGCCATCGGGAATTCGGACTGCATGAACTTGGCGAACGCCCCCGCGTCGAGGACGAAGAACCGCGACGGCTTGGTCACCCGAACCGATGCCTCGTAGACGTGCTCCTCGCCAGGGATATATGCCGACCAGGCGCCGCAGTAAACGCCCCGCTGAGAGGTGCGCCCGGTCTCGACGTCCAACCCGCCGGAGTACTTCGACATCACCAATTCGCCGTCGAGCATCACGTAGAAGCACGACGCCGGGTCACCCTCGATGCACACCGGGCCTGGCTCGAACACCGCGATGTGCCCGTTGTCGCACAGCGTCTGTAGTTGCGAGTCGCTGAGCTTCTCGAAGAGAAACAGCGATCGCAACTCGGTAGGCAGGCATTTCTCGCCCATGTTCGCTCTCCCTAGGCCTCGGCCAAGTACCGGTGCACCAACATCACCGCCATCGACCCTTCGCCGACTGCGGCGGCCACTCGTTTCGCCGAGTCGGCACGCACATCTCCTGCAACAAACACACCCGGCACACTTGTTTCCAAATGATGAGGCGGTCTATCCAGCGTCCAGCCGCAGACGTCCTTCATGTCCGGGCCGGTGAGGATGAACCCGCGGTCGTCGCGAGCGACGATGCCGTCGAGCCATTTGGTGCGCGGAGTGGCGCCGATGAAGCAGCACATGCGCGACGCGTGGACGGTTTCGCTCTCGCCGGTCTGCCTGTTCTGTAGAACGAGGCCGGTCAGATGGTCGTCCTCGCCGATAGCCTCGACCACCTCGGTGCAGGTGCGGACGTGGATGTTGTCTTTGCTCTCGAGCTGCTGGATCAAGTAGTAGGACATCGATGCCACCAGGGACGGCCCGCGCACCAGCAGCGTGACCGACTTCGCGGTCTTGGACATGAACATCGCGGCCTGGCCAGCCGAATTGGCGCCGCCGACGATGTAGACGTCCTCACCTTCGCAATCGGAGGCGTCGGATACCGATGCGCCGTAGTAGACGCCGCGGCCGATGTAGTTGCAAGCGTCCTTGTCGTCGGGGTTCTCCCAGCAGCCGGGTGCCTCGAGGTGTCGGTAATCGACGCCGGTGGCAAGGATGACGGCCTGCGCGCCGATGGTGGTGCCGTCTTCGAACGCGATCGTGCGGGCCTGGCCGCTGACGTCGAGCCCGATGGCTTTGCGGGTGGTGATGACCTCTGCGCCGAAGCGCTCGGCCTGCCTGCGGGCCGCGGTGGTCAGGTCGGCTCCGGAGATGCCCAACGGGAAGCCCAGATAGTTCTCGATCCGTGAGCTTCGGCCCGCCTGACCGCCCGTCGTCGTGCTCTCGATGAGCACGGTCTTGAGTCCCTCGGAGGCGCCGTACACCGCGGCGGCAAGGCCGGCAGGGCCGCCGCCGATGACGGCGAGTTCGTACATCTCCAGCGCAGGGGAGGTGGACAGCCCGAGCATGTCGGCCAGCTCGGTGTTGGTCGGTTCGACGAGCGTTTCGCCGCCTTCGGTGATGACGACGGGCAGCGCCAGGCCGTCGAGACCTGCCGCGTCCAGCAGCTGCTTGCCCTTGGATTCGTCAGCCATATAGGAGCGGAACGAGTGCTGGTTGCGCGCCAGGAACTGCCGCACCTCCCAGGACCTGGGGTTCCACCGGTGTCCGATGACTTTGGTGACGGGGACCGCGCGATCGCCCTGGGCCTGCCACGCCTCGAGCAGGGCGTCGATCACCGGGTAGAGCTTCTCCTCGGGCGGATCCCACGGCTTGAGCAGGTAGTGATCGAGGTCGACGACGTTGATGGCGTCGATGGCGGCGTGGGTATCGGCGTAGGCGGTCAGCAGTACGCGGCGGGCCAGCGGGTAGATGTCCATCGCCTCTTCGAGGAACTCGATACCGCTCATGCCCGGCATCCGGTAGTCGGCGACGAACACCGCAACGGTGTCGCCGCGCAGCTTGAGCTCGTTGAGTGTCTCGAGGGCATCCTGCCCGGATTCGGCCCGAACGATGCGGTGACGCTCGCCGTAGTGGCGGCGTAGATCGCGAGCGACCGCGCGGGAGACCGCGGGGTCGTCGTCGACCGTCAGGATTACAGGCTTGCGGGGCTGGGAATCAGGTCCAGTCATCGCCATCAAGTATGCGCTCGTTGTCCAGCGGTTATGGGGTCAGATCGATCACTCGGAGGTGGTCGTTCAGCGATTTTGGGGCACGCCGCCGAGCAGGTAGTATGGATCGACGGTGCGGCTTTCGCGCCGGCTCTTGCGTGCCCCAGTTCTGGAATTTCTAGCTACCGGCTCACGTTTTGTAGTCGGAGTTGATACTGCGCTGGAAATATTGTCGCCGCTCGCGGTGGCTGGCGCCAATGATCTAGACGGACACGGAGGATCTCCGAACAACAATGGCCAAGAAAGACGGTGCCATCGAGGTCGAAGGCCGGGTGGTCGAGCCCCTGCCCAATGCGATGTTCCGCATTGAGCTGGAGAACGGACACAAGGTACTCGCCCACATCAGCGGCAAGATGCGACAGCACTACATCCGCATCCTGCCCGAGGACCGCGTCGTGGTGGAGTTGTCTCCCTACGACCTGTCCCGGGGCCGCATCGTTTATCGGTACAAGTAATCCCGCTCAACAGCACTTCAGACACAGAACAGGATCGACGAGCCGTGAAGGTGAACCCGAGCGTCAAGCCCATTTGCGATAAGTGCAGGGTGATCCGTCGGCATGGGCGGGTCATGGTGATCTGCTCCGATCCGCGTCACAAGCAGCGGCAGGGATGAGCGCTTGCGCGAAGACAGACAACACAGCTGACTCTTCCGCTTAACACAACTGAATGATGAATCCCCAGCACCACTGAGCGGATAAGCCGCTCATCTACGTCCGGCACGGAGGCCGGACCCCACACGACGAGGGAACGGGCTGGGAACAGACCTCCGCAACGACAGAAGGAACACTGCCTGATGGCACGTCTAGTGGGCGTCGACCTCCCGCGCGATAAGCGCATGGAGATCGCGCTGACCTATATCTACGGCATCGGCCGTACCCGCTCCCAGGAGATCCTGGAAGCCACCGGCATCAGCCGGGATCTGCGCACCAAGGACCTGTCCGACGATCAGGTGACCCAGCTGCGCGACTACATCGAGGGCAACCTCAAGGTGGAGGGCGATCTGCGCCGCGAGGTGCAGGCCGATATCCGCCGCAAGATCGAGATCGGCTGCTACCAGGGCATTCGGCATCGCCGCGGCCTGCCGGTGCGCGGTCAGCGGACCAAGACCAACGCGCGCACCCGCAAGGGCCCGAAGCGCACCATCGCCGGCAAGAAGAAGGCCAGGTAACCGATGCCTCCCGCAAAGAAGAGTGCCGCCCCCAAGAAGGGGCAGAAGACCCGTCGCAGGGAAAAGAAGAACGTCCCGCACGGCGCCGCGCACATCAAGAGCACGTTCAACAACACGATCGTGACGATCACCGACCCGCAGGGCAATGTCATCGCCTGGGCGTCGTCGGGCCATGTCGGCTTCAAGGGCTCACGTAAGTCGACCCCGTTCGCCGCTCAGCTGGCCGCCGAGAACGCCGCCCGCAAGGCGCAGGAGCACGGCGTGAAAAAGGTCGACGTATTCGTCAAGGGCCCGGGTTCGGGCCGTGAGACCGCGATCCGCTCGCTTCAGGCGGCGGGCCTCGAGGTCGGCGCAATTTCCGACGTCACACCGCAGCCGCACAACGGCTGCCGTCCGCCCAAGCGGCGCCGGGTCTAGGAGGAGACTGAACCATGGCTCGTTACACCGGACCCGCAACCCGCAAGTCGCGCCGACTCGGCGTCGACCTCGTCGGCGGCGACCAGGCCTTCGAGAAGCGCCCCTACCCGCCCGGCCAGCACGGCCGCGCGCGGATCAAGGAAAGCGAATACCGCCTGCAGCTGCAGGAGAAGCAGAAAGCCCGCTTCACCTACGGCGTGATGGAGAAGCAGTTCCGCCTCTACTACGAAGAGGCCAACCGCCTTCCCGGCAAGACTGGTGACAACCTGCTCCGCATCCTGGAAAGCCGGCTGGACAACGTCGTGTACCGCGCCGGACTTGCCCGCACCCGCCGGATGGCCCGCCAGCTGGTCAGCCACGGTCACTTCACCGTCAACGGTGTCAAGGTCGACATCCCGAGCTTCCGGGTGTCGCAGTACGACATCGTCGATGTGAAGGACAAGTCGATCAACACGCTGCCGTTCGAGATCGCCCGTCAGACCGCGGGCGAGCGCCCGATTCCGGCCTGGCTGCAGGTGGTCGGCGAGCGTCAGCGCATCCTGGTGCACCAGCTGCCCGAGCGCGCTCAGATCGATGTGCCGCTCACCGAGCAGCTGATCGTCGAGCTCTACTCGAAGTAAAGACTTTCCGGCCGTCCGGATGGCGGCTGGGAATCGCGACATCAAATAGCGGTTGTCGCGAAGGAGGAAAGAAAACATGCTGATTTCTCAGCGACCCACATTGTCCGAAGAGGTTCTTGCCGAGGACCGCTCCCAGTTCGTCATCGAGCCGTTGGAGCCCGGATTCGGTTACACCCTTGGCAATTCGCTCCGGCGCACGCTGCTGTCGTCGATTCCCGGCGCAGCGGTCACCAGCATCCGCATCGACGGCGTGCTGCACGAGTTCACCACCGTCCCCGGGGTGAAGGAAGACGTCACCGACATCATCCTGAACCTCAAGGGTCTGGTCGTGTCCTCCGAGGAGGATGAGCCGGTCACCATGTACCTGCGCAAGCAGGGCCCGGGTGCGGTCACCGCCGGTGACATCGTGCCGCCCGCCGGTGTGACGGTGCACAATCCCGAGATGCACATCGCCACCCTGAACGACAAGGGCAAGCTGGAGGTCGAGCTCGTCGTCGAGCGTGGCCGCGGCTACGTCCCCGCCGTGCAGAACAAGGCGTCGGGTGCCGAAATCGGCCGTATCCCGGTCGATTCCATCTACTCGCCGGTGCTGAAGGTCACCTACAAGGTGGAGGCCACCCGCGTCGAGCAGCGCACCGACTTCGACAAGCTGATCCTCGATGTGGAGACCAAGAGCTCCATCACCGCTCGTGACGCGCTGGCATCGGCGGGCAAGACGCTGGTCGAATTGTTCGGCCTGGCACGCGAACTCAACGTCGAGGCCGAGGGCATCGAGATCGGCCCGTCGCCGGCCGAGGCCGACCACATCGCGTCGTTCGCACTGCCGATCGACGACCTGGACCTGACGGTGCGGTCGTACAACTGCCTCAAGCGCGAGGGTGTGCACACGGTGGGCGAGCTCGTCGCCCGCACGGAGTCCGATCTGCTGGACATCCGCAACTTCGGCCAGAAGTCCATCGACGAGGTGAAGATCAAGCTGCACCAGCTCGGTCTGTCGCTGAAGGACAGCCCGGCCACGTTTGATCCGTCCGAGGTCGCAGGCTACGACGTCGCCACTGGAACGTGGAACAGCGACGCCAGCTATGACCTGGAGGACACCCAGGACTACGCCGAAACTGAACAGCTCTAAGAAGAAACCGTCCCGGTCCTACCTGATACGGGGACCGGCCCCATTTAGGAGACAGTCGCAATGCCCAAGCCCACCAAGGGTCCCCGCCTCGGCGGATCGTCCTCGCACCAGAAGGCGCTGTTGGCCAACCTGGCCACGTCCCTCTTCGAGCACGGTCGGATCAAGACCACCGAGCCCAAGGCGCGAGCACTGCGACCGTACGCGGAGAAGCTGATCACCCACGCCAAGAAGGGCACGCTGCACAACCGGCGTGAGGTGCTCAAGAAGATCCGCGACAAGGACGTCGTGCACACCTTGTTCGCCGAGATCGGCCCGTTCTACGCGGACCGCGCCGGCGGCTACACCCGCATCATCAAGGTCGAGGCGCGAAAGGGCGACAACGCGCCGATGGCCGTCATCGAACTGGTGCGGGAGAAGACGGTGACTTCTGAGGCCAACCGTGCGCGGAAGGCAGGTGCGGCGAAGAAGGCGGCTCCGGCCAAGGCGGCTCCGGTTGCCGAGGTGGCGGACGAGGCTCCGGCTGACGAGTCGGTCGAGGAGGTCAAGGCCGAGGACGAGGCAATCGCCGACGCCCAGACCGCTGAGGCCGAAGCGGAGATCGAAGAGGCTGACGCCGCCGAGGCTTCCGACGACGCCGGCGCTGATGAGGATGCCGACAAGTCCTGACGACATGACGAACGAGCCCGCCATCGATTCCGGTGGCGGGCTTGTTCGTCTGCGCCTCGACATCGCCTACGACGGAACGGCATTCGCGGGCTGGGCGGTGCAGGCAGGACAACGCACCGTCGCCGGTGTGATCGATGAGGCGCTGACGACGGTGTTCCGCACCCCGGTGCAGCTGCGTGCGGCCGGGCGCACCGACACCGGCGTGCACGCCACGGGCCAGGTTGCACACGTCGATGTGCCCGCCGATGCGATCCCGCACGCGTATCCGCGCACCGCGCGCGCCGGTGACAGCGAGTTCCTGCCGTTGGTGCGACGGCTGTCGCGGCTGTTGCCCACCGATGTCAGGGTGACCGATATCGTCCGTGCGCCAGCGGGTTTCGATGCGCGGTTCTCGGCGCTGCGGCGCCACTACACCTACCGGCTGTCCACCGCGCCGTACGGTGTCGATCCCCAGCAGGCGCGCTACGTGACGCCGTGGACGCGGCCGCTGGACGTCGACGCGATGGCTGCCGCGTCGCGTCAGCTCGTCGGGCTGAACGACTTCGCGGCGTTCTGCCGCCACCGTGAGGGCGCCACCACGATCCGGGACCTGCAACGGCTGGACTGGTCGCGGTCCGGCGACATCATCACGGCCTTCGTCACCGCCGACGCTTTCTGCTGGTCGATGGTGCGCTCGCTCGTCGGCGCGCTCCTTGCGGTGGGGGAGGGGCGTCGCGAACCGGCATGGTGCGCAAGCTTTTTGACCGCGTCGCGTCGGTCCAGCGAGTTCGCGGCGGCGCCGCCGCAGGGGCTGACGCTCGTCCGGGTGGACTATCCGCCCGACGACCAGCTCGAGGCTCGTATCAACGTCACCCGCGACATCCGTCGAATCGACTAGACCCGGGCGGCGACGAAGTCGGCGGCCTGATTCACCATGCCCGCGTCGATGTAAGCCTTGGCGGCGTGATCGACCCAGTTCTCCTCCCACGTATTCGGGTCGGCGGGATTGCAGATCGGGTCGGCGCCGTGGCACATCTCGATGGTGCGCTCGGAGTAGAGCGGGCTGAAGTTCGTGATCGGCCCGGCCCATGCCGCGCCGTTACCGAACAGTGCGACGGCGGCGATCTTCTGGTCCATGCCATCAGGAAGCGGGTTGTCCCAGCCGAAAAAGCTGAATGGCACGGCCAGCACCACATCGGTGACCGCTGCGCCCAACGAATAGCCGCCCAGCACGAGGCGGGTGTCGGGGCAGGTGTTGGCCATGCTCTGAATGTGCGCACTCATATCGTTGGCGCCGACGTCGATCTCGTTGTCGGCGGGGTAGCGCACCGCATAAACACCGATGTTCTTTTTCGTCTTGTTCCGCAACGCGCTGACGAACGCGTTGCCGATCGCCCCGACGCCGGGCGACTCAAGACGGCCGCGGGCGAAGATCACCTCGACCTGCGGGCATGCGGCCGACGCCGAGGGAATGAGGTTGTTGGCGGGCACGATTGACGGGCCGACGAGCAGGCCCGCTGCCAATAGGATCGCTGTGAGCGCGGCGCGAAGGATCACCACGCCGATGTTAGCCGACGAATTGACGCGCCCGTTCCACCGCAGCGCGTTGGCTATACCCGGCCCGCCACGAAGTCGGCGGCGGTGTTGACGAATCCGCCCGTGTAGCTGGGCGCCCTGTGCGCGGCCACGCTTTCGCCGTCGGTCTGGCAGATCGGGTCGCCGCCGTTGCACAGGTCGATGGCCCGTCCGCCCCACACCGGACTCATCGTCAACGGAAGACCGAGCTTGGCCGACGGGTTGCCGAAGACCGCGATCGCGGCGACGAAGTCGGGTGCGTTGGGCGGCAACGGGTTGTCGAACCCGATGGCCGGAATGGGCACTGCGGCAATGACGTCCATCACTGCCGCGCCCTGCGAATACCCACCGAGCACCAGTCGGGTGTTGGGACAGGCGCCCATCATGTACTGAACGTGGGCGCTGGCGTCATTGGCGCCGCCCGCAGCGGCGAGAAAATCGAAGCTTGCCGGGTAGTTCACCGCGTAGGAGCCGACCGAGCGGCCGCCGACCTTGCTCTGGAGCGCGTTGACGAAGGCGCCGCCGACGGCGCCGAGTCCTGGCGTGTCATCGGTGCCGCGGGCGAAGATCACCTCGATGTCGGGGCAGTCCGCCGAGGCGACCGGCGCGAACGCGATCGACGGCGTGATGGCCGCGGCGGCGCCGACGAGTAATGCAGCTGCTGTCTCAACTACGCGCATATCTCTCTATATCCTTCCGGCTGCGAAGTTGGCTGCCTGTTGAGCCATCGCATCCTCGTAACCCCTGTGGGCGAGCGGATTTCGCCCATCAGAACAAATTGGGTCGCCGTCCTTGCACAGGTCGATTGCCCGACCGGCGAATTGTCCCACCGACGACAGCGGTTGTCCGAACTTCGTCGCAGGATTCCCGAACGCCGCGACGGCTGCCACGGTGACCGCGGCCGTCGGCGACAGAGGCGGCGCCGAGCCGATCTCGCCGATCTTGTTTCCGAGGGGCGGCACGCCAGCCAGCATGTCCATCACGGCAGCGCCCTGCGAGTAACCGCCGAGCACGATCTTCGTCGACGGGCACGACAACGCCATGGAACTGATGTGGTTGTTCGCGTCGGTCGCGCCGTCGGCGGTGGTGAGGAAGTCGTAGCTGGCCGGATAGTTCACCGCGTATGACCCGACCGTGCGGCCGCCGACCTGCGAACTGAGCGCGTCGGTGAAGGCCTGGCCCACCCGGCCGATGCCTGCGGGTTCCGAGGTGCCGCGTGCGAAGACGACCTCGATGTCCGGGCACGGCACGGCCGCAGCGCCCGGCGCGGTTGCCATCAGGCCTGCGGCCGCGGATCCGACGATTGCCATGAAGGCGGCCCCCCGGGCCGAGCTATGCGCCAAAGTCACGCCGCCATGTTTTCATACAGTTCTAAGAGCGGCTAACCGTTTGTCCTGTTGCACGGTGTCAACTGCTGGACGGCGCCGGCATCGGGCCAGGTCGCGGCGTCGACCTTCTCACTGCGGTCGCCCTGCCGCGCCAGGGCCAAGCCCACCAGAACGACGGCTCCGCCGACGGCCTGAGTCACGGTGATCGCCTGGCCGAGCAGCAACCATGCCGCCACTACGGCAAACATCACCTCGGACAGCCCGACCAGCGATGCGAAGCGCGGCCGCAGCCGGGAAATGCCCATGATGCCCAGCGTGTACGCGATCGCCGTGGTGAGCACACCGAGGGCAATGACGGGCACGATCGGTGACATCGTCAACCCCGCGACGGCGGTGTCGGTGGTCGTGAAGGTCAGCGGCATCACGCCGGTGACGCCGAGCGTGGCGGTCGTCAGGGAGCCGATGATCAGGCCGCCCGCGGCAAGCGTGATCGAATTCAGGCTTCCTTCTTCGCCGCCGTCTGCGGCCACTTCGTCGGACAACATGTAGTAGCTCGCGGCACAGACGGCTGCGCCGATCGCCCAGGCCACGCCCGTCGCGTTGATGTGTGCACCGGCGAAAACGTCCAGCACGAGGATGATTCCGGCGATCGCGAGGGCAACACCGGCCAGCGTCAGGTTCGTCGGCCTGCGCCGCGTGGTGATCCACAGATATGCCACCACCAGGACGGGGGCGGTGTACTCGAGAAGAAGCGCGACGCCGACGGACAGGTGCGCGACGGCGTTGTAGTAGCAGAGCTGGGCGCCTGCGATCGGGAATATGCCGTAGGCGATCACCATTTTGCGATGCGCGAAGGCCTCTCGGATCCAGCCCGGCCTGGCGAAGGCGGCGAAGATGGCCATCGCCACCGCGCCGACGGCCATGCGTGCGGTGACGGCGCTGGTTGGGCTCCAGCCGCTGTCCATCAGCGCCTTGGCCAGCGGCCCGGACAGGGAGAAGCTCAGTGCGGAGGCGAGGGCGAACGCCATCCCGAGCCGGAAGTGGTCAACGCCCCGGTTGAGCTGGGTCGCTGTCATCTGGCACCTCCGCCATGTAATGAGTAAAATCGATATTGGTCATGACGCTAGCCGGACAGGAGGTCACGAGTCAAATGATTTTCAGTCATGACACGGAGATCACTCTTCGGGCGGCGTGTGTGCTGGTCAACACCGATCGGGTGGACGGCGAACGACTGGTCGACGAGGCGGCGCTTGACGCCTACCTGGACAGCTTCGGCTGGACCGGCAGGCGCGATCACGACGACACCGAGTTGAGGTCGGTGATCCGGCTGCGCGAACGGGTCGGCGGCATCTGGGCCGCCGCAGGCGATGAGGAAGCCGCCGTCGGACAGGTCAACGCGCTGCTGAGCGACACAAAGGCGCAGCCCTGGCTGACCCGGCACCCGGAGATGCCCGAATGGCATCTGCATCTCGCATCGGTCCACGACCCGCTGTGGCAGCGCATGGGCGCCGAACTGGCGATGGCGCTGGCCGACATCATCCGCGCGGGAGAACTGCGTCGGCTCAAGATCTGCGCGGCATCCGACTGCGAAGCGGTCCTGGTCGATTTGTCCCGCAACCGGTCCGGCAAGTTCTGCGACACCGGCAACTGCGGCAACCGTCAGCACGTCGCGGCCTACCGCGAACGCCGCGCCCAGGAAGGCTGATCAGGGTAGGTAGTAGCCGCGGATCCGGTGAAAGCGGCTTCGGCCGAGCAGCGCATTCGCCGCCTGCAGGCCTGACATCACCGCCGCCTCGATACAGCCGGCGTTCAGCCCGCAGTCTGTCCAGTCACCCGCAAGAACCAGGTTGTCGTAACCGCTTTCGTCGCCCCGCAGGCGATATCGGTCCGACCCCGGTACCGACTGGACATAGCGATCCGAGGGGTCGATGTTGACGCTCACGTGTTGGGTAGCGAGCGCTGACGCGCCGCGTTCGCCGTTCACTCCGCTCACGAGGTGCCACGCGAAACCGTCATCGGTGACCGCGTTCGGCAGAAACAGTCCGACGTCGCGGTCCAGGTACCGAAGCGCATCGGCGCGCACTCGCGTCTCGCAGTCCCGCGCGTAGTCGGCGTGCTCCATCGCGGTCGGCCACGCGGTTTCCAGGCTGCCGCAGAAGTAACCGACCGCGGCCGGTCGGTCGTGCTCGGGCCAGTCCTCGGCCCACAGCGTCTGCGGCATCGAAGCCCAGGTGTCGAATGGTGGGACATACGCGCTCGTGGTGACGCCGGGCCTGTGCCAGCCGAGCGCTTGATCGTCGGGCCGCCACCAAATCTGGAATGCCTGGGTGGCCACGGTGTCGATGTGTGCGGTCATGTCGCGCCAGTCGGGGCGGTCCTCGATGAGTTCGCTCGCGATGAGTGGGATCATCCCGAGCGAGACCGCCAGCACGGCGTGGTCGAAGTCGACACCTCGACGAAGTACCCGCGTCTCGACGTCGTGGTGTGGCCCGAAATATGTTTCGAGCGAGTCGACTTCGCCGGATTGGATCTGATCGGCGAGAGGACTGGATGGGAAGACGGGAAGGCCGTGCACCCGAGTCAGCGGTTCATAGTGGTCGACGCCGTCGGCGAGGCGCACCTGTCTGCCCATCGTGATCGAATCGACTGCCAGTCGATCGGCGTCGAGATGAATCCCGTCGACTCGATGGAAGAACTCGAACTCGACTCCGCGAGCGCGGAGCGCTTGGTACAGGGGAGCGATCACCACATCGCCCATCCCTGCCGTCATCTTCCAGAAGAATGCGCCCTTGTAACCGAACAAGGCGAGACCGGTGAGGAATACGGCGACCCCCGCACCGAAAGCCGGACGGTTCGGATCACCGTCGGCGTATCCGAACACCATGTCGTACATCGCGCGCACCATCGGGAACTCGATGACTCCCGGATGTGCGCGATGCCGGATGATCCAGTCGCCGAAGTCCTCGTCGTTGAGCGCGCGAAAGCCGCGCGGATCGGTCACCACCTCGTCGGCGATCAGCCCGCGCGCGGTCGCGGTCACCATCGACAAGAGCAGCCACGACCGCCGTTGCTCTGGCTCCTGCTCTCCGTCGAGCACATCGCTGATCACGTCGAGGACATGGTCGATGTGGCCGATGATGTCGTCGCTTGGCGCTTGGGAAGCCAGTGCGGCGAATGCCGCGAGAGCGGCCGACTGAACCGCTGCGACGGAGGCTCGCGGTGGATCGGGAGACGTTGTGAGCACGAGACCGAGTTCGGTCCCGAAGTCGACGGAGTCCGCGAAGTCGAGAAGGAGTTGCATGGCGCGACGGAGAAAGTCCACCGCCGTCATCTCTCGGCCGACGGTGTCCGGGTCGCCGGGCAGACCTTCTGTTTGGGAGAGGTGGCCCGGCCATACCAACCAGTCGGTGCCCCATCGGTCTGCCAGCCCGAGGTTCTCGGACGGGACCAACGCTTCGTGCCAATCGCGAATCGGCGCGTCGGGATCGATTGTCGCACGGTCGAGTTGGCTGTAGCACTCCCGCAGCAGCGCGAATGCGTTCTCGTATGAGCCGAGCCACACGTGTAGGCCGTGTTCCTCGATCCGGCCGTTCTCGCCGCGGCTGGACGCCCCTTTTCCGCCGAGCCGCCACCCGCGTTGGTAGACGGTGACCGACTCGAGCCGGTCTCGCCAACCGGGTTCACTGAGGCGCCACGCGGCGGCCAGTCCCGCCATGCCGCCGCCGAGGATGGCGATGCGGGGTTTCGAACGGCTCACCCGAGCAGCGCTCGCGCGTACGCCAGTTCAGGCCAGGCGGTCGCTTCCGGCAACCGGTTCGTCACCTCAGCCAGCGCCTCCCGGCCGGGTTCGCCGAATTTCTCGAAGTAGTCTGTGGCTGCCCGCAATTCGAACAGCCCCGCGCCCTGGCGGCGGGCAAGTGTGATGGCCGTCAGGAGGTCTGCCTTCTGCTCGGCTGGGTCGTCGGATGTTTGTGCGCGCAGTCGCAACAGTTCGGCATCGTAGAAATGGATGTCGGTTTCGTCGGCCATTTGCAGCGAGAGCTTGACGTGTGCGCGTGCGGCAGCGAGATCACGTACACCTATGAGCGCGCGGACAAGGGCTGCGTCGTAGAACGCGAGCCAGGTGCGGAGCTCGAGGGCGCGCCAGCCCTGGGTGACGGCCGTCAGCGCCTGAACATGTATGTCCAGCGCTTCCCGCTCACCCGCGAACAGTGCTCTCTTGCTTTCGATTACGGCCCGGTTGCTGTCGGCGATCATCACCCATTCGTCGAAGCCGTCCTGCTTGCTGCGCCTCTTCAGGTCCTTGACCAGTTCGGTGGCGCGGTCGAGCTGACCCGCTTCGATGTGGATCCACGAGTCGAGTGCGCGTCCGTAGCACAGGCTTGATGGACCACGAGGGAATTCAAGTGTCTCGCAACGCGTTTCCATTGCGGATAGAGCAGCCTCGGCTTCCGCCAAGTCGCCCTGTAGAAATCTGGCGAGCGCAAGGAATGAGTACATGCCGGCAATCGGGTCGTTGGGCGAGTACCAAGTCTGCACTTCGGGTGCGCCGTCAGCCTCCATCGCGGCCGCCGAGTGCTCCAACGTCTCCCGAGCCAGACTGAGCTCGCCACGGAACGCCGCGAGCACACCGAGAGCTGCATCGCTGACGGCCGCCGTCGCATCGAGTGTCGCGACGGGGCGGTTCCTCATCGACTCCACGAGCTGCCGTCCCCGACGCAGATCGCCGCGCGACGAGTAGTGGAACCAGAGCGCGTTGAAGGTCGCGTACAGGGCAGGGCCGGGTTCGCCGTTGATCAGCTGGAGACACCGTTCGAATTCAGCGAGTGCTTCGGGGCTGGTGTGGCCCTGCGCAGCGGAGGCGAGGAATCCGCGTTCCAGTCGCACGGCGATCTCACGTTTGTCGCGCGGTCGGCCTGCAGGTATGCGCTCGACGTGTTCGATCGCGCGGTCGAGATGGGCACGCGCTTCGCCAAGAGCCCCGCGGCGGCGAGCGTCCGCTGACGCTTTCTGATAGGCGGAGACGGCGTCGTCGTACCGCTCGGCCTGGTGGTAGTGGGTCGCAATCAGTGGCCAGTCGGGATTGGTTGGCGCATTGGGGGAGGCCAGCGCATCAGCGATTCGACTGTGTAAGCGGAGCTGAAGTGTAGGCGGCGGCAGCTCCGCGGCCAGCTCGCGTAAGAGCTCGTGGCGGAACCGAAAACTCTTCTCGTCCAGCGGGATGAACACTCGGCCTTTGACGAGCTCACCGATCACCTGGTCGACGCTCTCCTCGTCGATCTCGGAGGCCGATACCAACAGATTTCGGTCGAATCGTCCGCCGCAGATGGCGGCGGCCTCGACGACGCGCACGGCGTTCTCGCTCGACCGGAGCCGTGCGAAGAGTGCCTCGTAAATGCTGTCGGGAACCCTGGTTCCCTCCGCGGCGTCGGACGGCTGCTCCTTGAGTTTCGTGACGACTTCTTCGATGTAGAGCGGTATGCCGTCGCAACGCGAACGCACAGCGCTGCGGGCCTCGGAGTGCAGCCCGGGGCCGAGCGCAGCGATGAGCTGATCGGATTCCTTGTCGGTGAGCGCCTTGAGGTCGAAGACCCGGGCGCCGTCGGGGACGGGGTCCAGCTCTCGCGCCGTGATGACGATGAGCAGTCGGCCCGGATTCGTGTCGATGAGGGAGGCGACGAGATCAATGGTGTCCTCGTCGAACCAGTGCATGTCGTCGGCCAGCAGGAGGCCGGGCCTGTCGTCGAAGCAAGCCGCCAGGTAGTCCCGAACAGCGCCGCCGATCTGGTCGAAGAGCTTGGCGCCCTCGGCCTTGGCGGGTTGGTATCCGACCCGCTGTGAAATGCCGAGCACGGGCGCCAGCAGCGGCACCGCGTCGGCCGGGTTCATACCGCGCGCCGCCACCTCGTTCTCGAGGCGGCGCAGCCGTTCTGCGGGCTCGGTGTCACGGTCGATGCCGCAGTGCCGCTCGATCATCCTGCGGACGGGCCGAAGTCCGACATCGGCGTGGAACGGTGATCCGAACAGTCCGAGGATGATCGCGTGCGACCGTTCTGCCATCTCGATGGCCGCACCCGCCAGTCGGGTCTTGCCGATGCCGGACTCGCCCCGGAAGACGACGCCGGGCCTTGTCAGCGAGCCGCGTTCGGCCTGCGCCCAGACCTCCTCGAGGTAGTGGATTTCCTCCTCCCGTCCGACAAGCGGTCCGCGGGAGATGTCCCCGCTGTCGCGTTCGGCGACGACGCGGTAGTGGTCGATATCGCCTTCGACACCCTTCACGGGTTTGGCGGGCAGGCTGTCGAGCTCGAAATTATCGCGGACGATGTGCGCGATGGTGGCCGATACCGCGACACTGCCTGGAGCGGCCAGACTGCACATGCGGGCAGCGAGGTTCGCTCCGAGTCCGTAGACGTCGTCCTGTTCGATATCCAGGTAGACGACACCTCGGTGCACGCCGACCCGGACGTCGATGTCGAAGCCGAAGCGCTGGCGCACAGTGTCGCTGAGTACCAACACCTCGCGGGTGATGTCGAGGCCGCTCAGCACGGCGCGCTGCCCGTCGTTCTCATGGGCGAGGGGGTGGCCGAACACCGCAAGCAAACCGTCGCCTTTCGTGGACCCGATGTGGCCCTCGTAGCGCTCAACGGCGTTGCGCACCAGCTTCTTGTAGCTTCCGACCACCAGGTGGTAGACCTCTGGTTCGACCCGGGTCGACAACGCCGTGGAGTCGACAAGGTCGGCGAAAAGTATTGTCAGTCGGCGGATCTCGCCGCTGTCGTCGGGTGCGGCGAGCAGCTCCTCGGCTTCGGCGTTGTCACTGTCGACGGCCAGCACCTGCTCGGCGAGCGCATCGGCAGTTGCGCGGTCGCCACGGTTGATCGCTTGAACGGCGCGATCGAGCAGTTCGTCGACAGACGCCGGGTGGCCAGAGTCGTTCACAGCCCCGCAGTGACAGTGATCTCACCGTCGTCGGCGAGTGCGTTCGTCCCTGTCGCTGCTTTCTTGAGAACCAGGTCGCCCCGGTAGTTCGCCCCGATGTAGTTGTAGTCCTTCAGGCCGATTTTGAACGAGCCGGAATTGGCGGGCACCACTGCTGGAACCTTGATCACGTTGACTGGAAGAATTTCGGTGTTGAGGCCGATTCGCACCCATGGTGCCTTTGCCTCGACCGTGCGGTCATACGGCACCGGCGTGATGTATATCGGATCCGAATCAAGCGGGATGTTGGAAACGATCGGGACCAGTGGTCCCTTGATCAAGGTCTCGAGAAGCTTTGCGTGCCCCTTGATCTCCGTATCGACGAACTCATGTGCCGTGCTGATCCTGGCGTCGATGCCGAAATCGTCCGCATCGGCACGCTTTGCGGCTTCCACCGTCATCTCGGTGCCCTTTTTGATCACATCCTTGAGGGCCGCGGAGTATTCGGCGAACTGGTCGTAGGGCTGGCTCATGGGCCACCTCCCTCTACGGGGCCCGGCGGTGTCGGACCCGGCTTCGGTGCCTGGGTCAACTCGTGGAGCAGCAGCCACGGATCGCTGCCGATTTTTGCGCCGACTTGGGCGCCGGTCTTCGCCAACTCGCCGTAGCTCAGTTGTCCGGCCAACCACTTGCCGGTCAGGTCAAGATGCGTCGTCGTCAGGAGGTCGACACAGTCCTTCCACTTCTTGACGATCTTCGTGACGGCGTCCATGTTCGGAGGAGGAGGCGGTTCGCCCGGACCGACGGGCGCAGGTGCGCCGGCTTTGGCATCTTCCATGTCGCTCTCCAATTCGTCGGCGTCCTTCAGCGGGTCATCGGACCACGGACGGTAGTCGCCGGGGTGGTCCTCCACGTCCTCTGCTGCGCCGAAGATCATCTCGGCGGCGGCGTAGCCGTATCCGCAGATGCACAGGAACTTGGCTTGGGCGTAGGGCGAGAGTCCCGTGACGTGCGCGACCTTTCTGGTCCGCACCCACACGCCGGGCTTGTCCGGATCGAGGCCGTCGGAGGTACACCGCATATTGATGTAGCCCTTGTCGACGAGCACTTTGCCGTCGCCACCCAGCGCCATGGCATTGACCGGGTTCTTTTCGATGAGGTCATAGTCGAGGGTCGCGGTGATATTGCTCGGCGCGCTCTTGATGTACTTCAGCGGCGTCTTGAGGATGTAGGAGTTGTCGTGGCAGAGTCCCGCGCGTTCGAGGATCCCGCGCCACTTATCCGTGCGCAGCCCGAGGTCTGTCACGGAGCAGAAGAAGCTCGGGTAGGCCTTCGGCCAGTTGAGTGCGTCGACCACGTCCTTCAAATTCTTGAACTTGACCGTGGACGATGTCAGGATCGCGTCGATCACGACGCAGTCGTACCCTTCGACCTTGACGACTGCCGGGATACACAGTGGCACATCGGCAATCAGTGGATCGAGCAGGTCGGAAAGTGCGGTGATCTCGTCCCAGTCCTGCCAGCCGGTGAAGTTCAACGTCAGTGCGGTCAGAAGTTCTTCGGCGAGTTGGCGCTGTTCACGCACCGAAGTGTCGGGCGGCTGCGCGATGGTTAGTGCGTCGATGAACCCCGGCCGGTTCCTGGTATCCGACTTGGCGGCCTCGATATGGGTGAGCGCACCGAGGATGTAGACCATCCTCGACTTCATGGGTATGGACAGCGGCGGTTCCCCGGCGAGCGGCGTCGTGATTCCGTTCAGCGCCAGGCTGACGTCTTCTCCGATATCGCCCGTGGTCTGGAATTGGTTTTCTTCGGTCGAGAGGAACCTGCGAATCTCCTCCGACCACCCCGCATGGGTGCTGGCGCCTGGGAGGAAACGGTCCACAGTCTGGAGGACCAGGGGATCGTCGGCTTCCTGGACGGCCGTGTCGAGTGCCCCATAGAGCGTCAAGAGCGAACCCAGTGCACTCATTTCCCCTCCTGCCCCGAGAATGCGCCTAGCATACCTTCATAAATTGACGTCAGCAGGGCTTTATTCGGGGGAGGCGGATGCCGTGTCAGAACGCGAAATTGGTGATAATGGCAACTTCGCAGACCTGTTCTTCGCGTCGATCCTGGATCCAGAGGCGAACGCTCGTCGGCTGACGGCTATCCAAGCCGAAGGTTTCCGCGCGGCAAGCGAATTGGTCGATCGATTCGTCCGGATGGCGAGCCCGAACGGTAACGGTGCGAAACATTCGAAGGCTCCTCCGGTTGAATCGTCGTCAGCGGACAGTAATGGCGACAAAGCCGATGGTGCGGTTATCGAACCGATTCTGCGGTCGTGGTTGTCCATGACGGATCAATTCATTCGGGGTTCGACGCAGCTGGTGGATGAGACCCGCGAAGGCCCGGCCCGGCTCGATCTGGAGAAAGCCGAGGCTCAAGGGGCGCTCGACTTGGAATCCGGCTCCCCTGGCTGTGCAAGGGGAGAGGTCTGGCTGCACAACAGAGGCTTGGGAAACATGGGCGACGTCCGGCTGCGGTGCAGCGAACTCCTCGCTCACGACGGACACGTGATCAGTTCAGCGGCAATCCAATTCGATCCCGAAACGGTGCCAATGCCAGGACGTTCCAGCCGTGGAGTTTCGATCAAGGTCCTTGTCGACCAGGAGGTTCCGCCCGCGCGTTACTGCGGAACCCTGATGGCCGAAGGCTTCCCCGACCTCGCGATTCCAGTGACCGTCACCATTCGGCCTCCGGACTGATGACCGATACCGCGGATCGGGCCGACCCGATTGCCGGTGTCGAGGACCGCCTGCGCGAGGTGGGCAAGGTCGTCCGTCGAGCGATGCTGGACGCGATACCCGACGGGGAACCGGTGCGTTGGCTGTATGCGCCGATGCGGGAGTATCCGTCACGGCCGGGCAAGGCGTTGCGGCCGGCACTCTGCCTGTCGACTGGTCGCGCGTTCGGCGGCGACACCGAGGATCTTCTCGGCGTCGCCGTGGCGATCGAGATGATGCACAACGCGTTTCTCGTGCACGATGACGTCGCCGATGGAAGCGAGATGCGCAGGGGCAGGCCGACTTTGTCCGCAACCCACGGAACGGCGGCGGCGCTGAACGCGGGAGACGGCCTCGCCGTCATCGCCGGCCAGGTTCTGCGGCGTGCGACCCGTCGGTTCGATCAGGAAATAGCAGACCAGGTGTGGGCCGAGTTCGACATGATGGCGCTGCGGACTCTGGAAGGGCAAGCGACAGAGGCTGGTTGGCAGTTAGACGACGTGGAGGGCCTTGGGCCGTCGAACTACCTCGAGCTCATCATGCACAAAACGTGTTGGTACACCACGATTCATCCGCTTCGAGTCGGCGCGATCGTCGGATCGAAGGGCACGGCAGATCCGGGCCCGTTGGTGCGTTTCGGCTTTCACTTCGGTGCCGCCTTCCAGATCCGCGACGACTTGCTCAATCTGGTCGGGAACGAGCGGACGTACGGCAAAGAGATCCTTGGCGACATCTACGAGGGCAAGCGCACGCTGCCGCTGATGCATTTAATGTCGAATGCAACTGGCGATGACTTTGCTCTAGTACGCGAGTATCTCGGTCTGACGCGCGGTGAGCGGACGCCGGAACTCGTCACCAAGATTCGGGTACTGATGGATGACTACGGCAGCATCACCTTCGCCGGTGAATATGCCGAGGGAATCCTGTTAGTGGCCGAGGAGTACTTCGAGGAGGCGTTCGCCGACGCCGAGCCCGGATCCGACCTCGACTTTCTTCGGTCGCTGGTGCCGTACGTATGGTCAAGGTGGCGCTAGGCATCTCCCGATAATTTGTCACGCTTGATAGTTTGCTCGGTTCTGCCCATACGCAAGGCGTCCCAGTGGCAGGATTCCTCGGGGAACCGAGGCGAGGAGCGCTGATGCGGAACAAGACCCGATCGTTAGCAAGGTCAATGATTCTTGCGATCCTGACGGCCTTGGCCGCACTGGTCATCGGCGTGATGCAGTCGCTGACGACGGCCGTCACCGCATCCCTCGGGCTGTCCGCGTTTCAGGCGATCATCGTGCCCGGCACGGGTACGCCCGACCCCTATGTGCCGAACAACTACCTCAACAACGCGATGGACTATTACGTCAACCCAGGTGGCGGCTGCGCCGAGACACCTGTGGCGGACTGTCCCGCTCATACCGGCGTCAAGTACTACGCCACCTTCTGGCCGATCCCACTGCCGGGCTGGGGCGGACTCGAGGGTCAGAAGTGGAACGTGTCGGTGGGTCAGGGCCTCGAGCATCTGACCGACGCTTACGACCTGGTCCCGGCAACTGATCACGTGACGATCTTCGGATACTCGCAGGGCGCCACGGTCGCCAGCAATTTCAAGAACACTCACCCCGACGCAGCCGGCGAACCGCTGACCGACTACTTCTTCATCGGCAACCCCCAGCGTCCGAGCGGTGGGCTCTTCGAGCGGCTGGCTTTCCTCGGCAATGTCCCCATCCTTGACGCGCAGTTCGGCGATCCAACACTGACTGATACGTGTGATGACGGCGATCGAATCTGCGCCACCGACTTCGCGTTGATGTACGACGGCGTCGTCGACTTCCCGCAATGGTTGGCCAATCCATTGGCACTCGCCAATGCGGTTGCCGGCTTCCAATACGTGCACGGCACCTACCTCACGCCTGACGGCGACGACCCGAGCACGGAGACGCCGTATGGCTACACCCCGCAGGAGATCCAGGATGCGGTCACGGCAGCGCAGGCTGACTGCAGTGCGGAGACGTACTGCCAGCATGTGGATGGTAGTGACACGATCTATGTCACGCTTCCGGCCAAGTACCTGCCGATATTCCAGCCGTTCGTCGACCTTGGTGATGCGACGGGCACATCAGCGCTGATCGTGCCGATCACCGACCTGCTATCTCCCGCAACGCAAACGCTTATCGAAACCGGTTACGACCGTTCGAATTACGCGAATCCGCAGCCGGGAACGATCCTTCCGCCGAAAACCTTCAACCCCATCAAGACCGCGGTGGATCTGGTCAACGACATTCCCGAGGGCATCAACATGGCGTTGACACCGGGCCGCACACCGCTGCCGCCGCCGGCAGGACAGGGGCCGCAAACGCTGACCACCCTGTCGGACACGGGCGGCACGAACCAGTCCGTCCTTCAGACTGCGACGACGACGAAGCTGGGCACACCTGACCTGCGACTGGGCCTCTTCGCCAAGCCAGGCGAGAACAGTGCTGCGGTTGGATCGAACTCGAACCGTCCGCTGCAGAAGGCGTTGAAGGACTTCCATCCGGTGCGAGACGTCGTCAAGGCCGTCTCGGGCACGGTGAAGAAGGCCCTCGGCGGCAAGGACGACAACAATTCCGCTGCTGGCGACGACACCGAGTAGGACCTAACGCATCGAGACTGCACTCCTGGCGCGAAAGTTCGAGAAGCGTCCGGCCTGAGTGCAGTCTCGATCGCCCGAAACTGGTGAAAGCCCTACCCCCTGAGCGACATTAGGCTTGGCGCCGGGGGAGTATGGCTCGTCAACCGACTACCCGGCTGCAAGTCAGCGGGTACAGATTTCTGGTGCGCAGGATGGAACACGCGCTGCTGCGCGGCGACATCAGCATGCGCAACGATCCGATGCGGGCGCAGTCGCTTTCGTTCATCGCCGGCTGCGTTCTTGCGGTCGTCGCGGTCGCAATATGCGCGATCCTGGCTTTCCTGCGGCCCGATGCCGCAGTGGGCGATGCCGCCATCGTGATGGCCCGCGAATCCGGAGCACTCTACGTCCGCGTCGGCGATACATTGCATCCAGTCCTGAACCTGGCGTCGGCGCATTTGGTCGCAGGCAGCCCCACGAATCCGCAGACGGTCAACGCGGCCCGCATCGACAGTGAAAAGCGCGGCCCGCTGTTGGGTATCCCGGGCGCGCCCGCCGTCATCGCCAAGCCGCTGTCCGTCGAGGAATCCGCCTGGACGATCTGCGACGACACGACCACCACGGTGATCGCGGGTCGGTCAGACGAACTCGTGCGCGACGACCGCCAACCGAGCGTTCTGGTTTCTGCCCGCTCGGAGGGCGCTGCGACGACGTACCTGCTGTACGACGGCCGGCGGGCAGAGGTCGATCTGCGCAACCCCGGCGTCGTGTGGGCCCTGCGGCTGGACGGTGTCGAGCCGCACCCCGTCTCGAGGTCGCTTCTTGACGCCATTCCCGAAGCGCCGCCCATCGCCGCGCCTCACATACCCGGCGCGGGCCTGCCCAGCGCCATCGGCGGCGTGCAGGTCGGGACGGTGCTTCGAGTGACGGGACTGGATTCCGACGACTACTTCGTCGTGCTGGCCGACGGCGTTCAGCGCATCGGCGAAGTCGCGGCGAACCTCATTCGTTCGCTCGACGCGCAGGGCGGTCGCGACATCCCGGCCGTCTCACCCGGCGCCATAAGTGGATCCGCGAGCGTCGAATCGCTTCCAGTGTCGACGTATCCCCGGCGCGCAGGCAGGATCCTGGGCGCTCGCGACGGCGGCGCGCTGTGCGCGGGGTGGCTGCCGGATGGGCCAAGAACCGTTCTGTGGTTGGGTGATTCGCTGCCGACCGACGCAAGCCCGACAGCGCTGGCGCAGGGCGATGGCGAGGGCCCCGCAATCGACAGCGTCGTGATGCCGTCAGGGCGAAGCGCTTACGTGCGGGCGGCGTCGTTGGCCCGCGAGAGTGACGGCTCCGGTCCGCTCTATCTCGTCACCGATGGCGGAGTGCTTTTCGGCATCCGGGACGAGGACACGGCGAAGGTTCTCGGCTTACAGGGTGATCCGGTTGCGGCCCCATGGCCGCTTCTGTCCCGGTTACCTCGCGGTCCCGAACTGAACAGGGACAGTGCGCTAATCGTGCGAGACAGTGTCGCCCTGCCGCCGTAACCGACCGAGGGAAGCTGTCATTGCGACGACGGCGGCCACCACCGCGACGCACACGCCTGCACCGCCGAATGCGATGCGCCGCCCGCTCTGGTCCGGCGCTGGTTTGGCAGCAGGCGAGGCTGGACCATCGACGCCGGCCGCCGACTTGTTGGTCGGCACGATCATGTTCGTGGTTGCGGTGCCACCGCTGACCGCGGCAAGGGCGTCGACCACGCCGTTTCCGACGAACGGATCCCAGCCCGACGGGGGACGGTGCGCGGTCTCCTTGATGCGTTGCATCACCTGCCGCGCGGTCAGATGCGGTGATCGTGCTCGCACGAGCGCCGCGATTCCACTCACCACGGGCGCTGCGTAGCTCGTCCCCACGATCGGCATGGGATTCTCAAGGACCGGAAGCGAATCGGTCAGCCCTTCGCCGTCGGCGTCGAGCGATACGACGCCCTCACCCGGAGCCGCCACATCCACCCACGGCCCGCCGAGCGTGAACTGAGATGGCGCACCCCGCGCATCGACCGAGCCGACTGTCAGTACGTAGTCGTCGTACCAGGCCGGGGTCACGACGACTTTCACCGAACCCCAGTCGGGTTGGCCGGGACGCGCGGGGTCCGCGGGCGGATTCTGATCAGGGCACTGGCCCAGTCCGCCGACGTTTCCGGCTGCCGCGACCACTACGACATTCTTGACGTCCACCGCATACGCAAGCGCTGCACCGAGGGCTCGATCGTCGAGATCGGCGGCCGCCGAAACGCAGGCGATGGACGACACGTTGATGACCGAGGCGCCCATGTCGGCGGCGGTCCGCACCGCTTCCGCCAGCGTGTCGACATCGCCGAAGCCGGGAGTCGACTGGCCTGCGGGCGCGAACTTCACACTCGACTGCCGGATGCCGATGATGGTTGCGTCGGGCGCGATGCCGCTGAATCCCGTACCGCCCGTTGGGTCCTCGGCGGCACCGATGATGCCGGCGACGATCGTTCCGTGCCCATCGCAGTCGTCGGTACCGTCGCCGGTGTAGACGTAATCACCTCCAGGTATCAGATGAGGCAGCAGGCGGTGGCGCGCCACTCCGGTGTCGATGACGGCGACGGTCTGGCCTGCGCCCCGACTGAGCGGCCAGACCTGCGGCAGGTCGAGAACATCGAGCTGGTCGCCGGCAGCGCGTCCGTCGTGTGCCGGGGCAGAGACCAGGCAAGCCTGCCGTTGCTCGGTTTTCTCTGGTGGAGCGGGTGGCCGCGGATCAGGTAGACGCGAATCGTCGACCAAGGGCGGGGTGACAGCCGCCGCAAGTGGTGACATCCACACTGAGGCGGACGCCAGCATGATTGCGCCTGCGACACGCGCCGATCGAGAAGTCACGTCAGGCTCAGCCCGCGAACCAGACCGAATACGCCGCTGACCCAGCACGCCATCGGCACTACGGCCGCAAGCACGAGATACTCCGTCGCTTCGAATCCGCGCCGTGTGAATGGACTCAACCGTGATCCGAGGTGCGCGCGCGTCAGGCACAGCGCGACCGAACCGGCAGCGACGGCGACCATGCAGAACCAGATGGCGTGCTGCGGCGCCGAAATGACTGCCGACGTGAAAGCTGCACTTGCACTGATCAATCCAGCAAGAAGCAGGGCGGTCGATCGGGTGGCCCCGCGTTGCTGACCCACCCGGATGATCAACGCGATCGATACGACACCCGCGAAGGCGATGCGATTCCATGTGCTCTCACCGGGCAGGTCGGTGATCACCAAGACGGTGCCCAGTGCCGCAGAGAGCGAGAATCCGGTCAGCAGACCCGTCAACACCTGGTGGCCGCGTTGCGCTCGCACGGGACCCACGGTCGCGGGAACGGGCTCATCGTCGTCAGGTTCATCGGCTGCAGTTGGAATCCGCGGAGACAACCCGGTCACGAAGACGGACAGCTTGGCCGCCACGCCCAGCATGGCCAGAGAGACGCTGGCGAGCGCGGCTCCGATAGTCGCCGTCGGGATCGGCCAGATCGTCGCGGAGGCGGCGACAACCGCCACCATCATCGACAGCGTCGTGATCGCGATGAACAGCGCCGAACCGCGATACGCGGCGTGAATCAACACCGTCGCGACCGCCGAGCAGATGGCCGCAGCGAGAAAGAGGTTCGGCGGCGTCGGACCGCCGGGCACCATCAGGTATCCGGCCAACGCACCGAACACGACAGCCGTCGCGCCCAGGGACACAGTGACGAGCGGTTCGGAGTCGATATGGTTCGCGACGACGGTCGCGACCATCGCCGCGACGGCGACGATCGCGGCGGTGACAGCGCGATTGCTCTGGGCGTCCTGGTTCGGCCAGACGAGAGTCGCAGCGCCGAGTCCCGCCGACCACACCCACGCAAAAAGGCCCAGCCGCTGCGACCAACCGGCGTAACGACCAGCCCAGGCCGATGCATCGACCACGTAGCCGCTCAGATCGTTGAAATCCGGCGCTGGAGCCGGAACCTCGGCCGATAGCAGCAGGTGGTCTCCGTCACGAACACCGTTCTCGTCCAGCGTCATCGACTCATCCAGCACCGAACCACCCAGCCGAGACAGCGTCCAGCACTCGGCGAGACCTGTCGGTCCCGCATTGGGTTGCCCGCCGACCAGATCGACAACGGACGGCATCATCTCGCCGAGCTCCATCCGCGCGGGCAGTGCGAGATCCACCGCCGCTGACGTATCCAACCGATCCGTTAGCACTGTCACTCGACACAGATCCACCACGTCCGATCACCCCCGCGGATCACCGTAACCACGCGCGCACGGGGCGATCCGCGGGAAAGTTCCGCCTGTGGACAGGGAACGAGATCAGATGGATCTGCGTCTACTACCCGATGGAGTTCTTTATCGAGCCGCGTATGTCGGCGCCGCAGTCGGCACAGGGCGAGATCGTCGTGCAGCCACCGCCTGACTTGCCGCGAGATACCACAAACAATCCGCTGTCACGGTTGCTTCCCGCGGCGATGATCGTCGCCACCGCCGGCATGATGGTTCTCTACCTCACCTCGGGTGCGTCGGCGACGAGGAACCCGATGTTCATGTTCTTCCCTGTGATGATGATCTTCTCGCTGCTCGGCACGGTCGCGATGGGACGTGGCGGAAATTGGGGCGCCGAGGTCGATCAGGCCCGCCGCGAGTATCTGCGCTACCTCGCGGAGCTGGGTTCGCAGGTCGCGGCGACGGCGCAGCAGCAACGACTTTCGCTGTTGTGGGGTGGCCCGGAACCGAGCCTTCTGTGGACGATGATCGGTACCGGGCGAATGTGGGAGCGCAGGCTCGATGACGCCGACTTCGGGCGCGTGCGGATCGGGCTGGGCCCGCAGTGCCTGTCGACGCCGCTCGTCACACCTGATCTCGGGCCGCCGGAGAATTGTGACCCCGTCACGTCGATGGAGTTGCGGCGGTTGATTCGACACCGATCTTCGGTTCCTGACTTGCCGGTTTCGATCGCCATGACGGAGCTTGCCGCGATCACCATCGAGGGTGACACAGCTGCGGGTCGGAGCCTGCTCCGTGCGCTGATATGTCAACTGGCGGTGATTCACGGCCCGCAGGATCTACGGATAGCCGCTGTCATCGACCCGCTCGCCGCGCAGGAGTGGGATTGGTTGAAATGGCTACCGCACCATGAGCATCCGTACACAGCTGACGATGGCGGTCCGGCGCGCCTGACGTACAACAGCCTTTCCGCCGCGGAGAAGGCACTTGCGCGCTGCGATGCGGCTCATGCGGTGCTGCTGATCGAGGGGGAGATGATCGTCGACGGCCGTTCGGCTCCTTGCAAACTCGACGGTGTCACCGCGATCGAGCTCGGCGTGACATCGGAACGGTTCGCCGATCTGCGCCTCGTCATCCGTGAGGATCAGCTGCTCGCACGAAGCGACGGCGGCGACACATCACTCGCGCGCCCCGATGCGCTGACCATGGGACAGGCACTCACGGTCGCCAGGCGGCTCTCCTGCTATCGGCCCGCATTCGCAACCGCTGCGGCGCGACGTATCTCGCCGTCGATCGCCTGGTCAGAGCTGATCGGGATCGACGATGTCGACGGATTCGACTCGACTGAGTTCCGGCGCACTCCGAGTGGCGGCCAAAGTGCGTTGTGTGCGCCGATCGGCGTCTCCGAAGACGGTGCGCGAATCGAACTCGACATCAAGGAGGCTGCCGCCGGCGGCATGGGCCCACACGGCTTGTGCATCGGCGCAACGGGTTCCGGCAAGTCGGAGTTCCTCCGCACGTTGACACTCGGCATGATCACCGCGCACCCGTCCGAGCTGCTGAACCTGGTCCTCATCGACTTCAAGGGAGGCGCAACCTTCCTCGGATTCGAGCGGGCACCACACGTTGCCGCGGTGATCACGAACCTCGCCGACGAAGCCCACCTCGTCGCGCGAATGCGGGATGCGCTTGCCGGCGAAGTGAACAGACGCCAGGAGCTGCTGAGGGCGGCGGGCAACTTCGCCAACATCGCGGACTTCAACGCAGCGCGCGCCACGGGCGCCGGGGGAGCTCCTCTGCCTGCACTGTTTGTGGTCGTCGACGAGTTCTCGGAACTGCTGAGCCAGCATCCGGACTTCATTGACCTGTTCATCGCAATAGGCCGGCTCGGCCGCTCGCTCGGCATTCATCTCCTGCTCGCGAGCCAACGCGTCGACGAGGGCAGGCTTCGCGGGCTGGAATCACACCTCTCGTATCGGGTGTGCCTGAAGACCTTCTCCGCTGCCGAGTCTCGGGCGGTGTTGGGTGTTCCCGACGCGTATCACCTGCCGGGCACACCGGGGGCGGCGTACCTGAAGACCGGCGCCGGTGACCCGATGCGGTTCCAAACGGCTTTTGTGTCAGGCTCTTACGTGAGACCCAAGGCCCGCCCCGCCAATCCCACCACGGCGCGGATCCCGCGCGTGTACACCGCGGCGCCGATGGGCCGCATCGTGTCGGAGACCGAGCAGACGAGTCCAACGTCATCCGCCTCGTCTCAATCCGTTCTCGACGCGGTTCTCGATCGGCTGGAAGGCCGGGGGGCGCCCGCACACCAAGTGTGGCTGCCGCCGATCACGGAATCGCCGAGGCTCGAAGCCTTGTTGCAGCACGTTGGTGCGTGCGCCCCGCTGACTGTGCCGATCGGGCTGGTGGATTGTCCGTTCGAACAGCGCCGTGAGTTGTTGGTGGCTCAGCTCGCCGGCGCCACAGGGAATATCGCCGTCGTCGGTGGCCCGCGGTCGGGAAAGTCGACGACGCTGCAGACACTGATCCTGGGGCTGGCCGAGACACACGATCCTCGCGATGTTCAGTTCTACTGCCTCGACTTCGGCGGTGGGGAGTTGTCGTCGCTGTCGACGCTGCCGCACGTCGGGTCCGTGGCGGGCAGGCGCGATGTCGAGCTGATCCGCCGGACAGTCGTGCAGCTGGAATCGCTTCTGCGCGCGAGGGAGGCGCAGCGACGGTCACCCGATAGCGACGTGTTCCTGGTCGTCGACGGCTGGCCGACCATTCGTCAAGAGTTCGACACCGTTGAGGCCTCCATCACCGCGCTTGCCGCCCAGGGTCTTTCGTACAGCATCCATGTGGTCGTATCGGCCACCCGGTGGGCCGAGATCCGCCCAGCGCTGAAAGACCAGATCGGCACTCGTATCGAGCTGCGGCTGGGTGACCCGGCCGAATCGGAGATGGACCGCAAGCGTGCCCGACAGCTGATCCAGAGCCCACCCGGTCGCGGCATCACCCGCGATGGGCGCGAGCTCGTCATCGCGGTATCGCGCTTCGATGCCCCGACCGCGGATCGATTGCGGCGACGCTACGGCGACCGTGCCGCGCCGCGAATTGACGTCCTCCCTGCGCGCGTCGAATACGGCGCATTGATCACTCAGTCGCCGGAGCACCGACCCGGCACCCGGGTCCTGCTTGGAATCGGTGAGACCGAGTTGAGCCCGGTTGCAGTCGATTTCGCAGCAGAGGCGCATCTCGTCATCCTCGGACAGGGGGAGTGCGGAAAGACGGGCGCGCTCCGGACGCTCTGCAGTGAGATCGTTCGTACGAATACAGCCGATACCGCTCAATTGTTCGTCGTCGATTTACGCCGCACGCTTCTCGGTGTCATCGAGTCCGACCACCTCGTCGGATACATACCGTCCGCAGCCGCACTGACCCCACAGCTGGGGGTGCTTGTGGAACGGCTGAAGGCGCGGACACCCGGTGCGGACGTCAGTCAGCAGCAGCTGCGAACGCGCTCATGGTGGTCGGGTCCCGAGCTCTATGTCGTCATCGACGACTACGACCTGGTCGCCCCGCCCGACGGCGCGAATCCACTCGCATCGCTTCTGGACTTCCTGCCGTACGCAAAGGATCTCGGACTGCACGTTGTGGTGGCGCGGCGCTCAGGGGGCGCCGCACGCGCCATGTTCGATCCGGTGCTGGGCCGGCTGCGCGACCTCGGATGCATGGGCCTGGTGATGAGCGCAAGCCCGGATGAAGGCGTTCTGCTCGGCGCGGTCCGACCGTCGCAATTGCCGCCAGGTCGGGGCACGTTGGTGACTCGCGCGCAACCGCAACAGCTCATTCAGGTGGCATGGGCCGAGCCGGCGTGAACGAATGCGTCGTGGAGGTGGGGCCCGCGACTGTCCGCGGGCCGTGCCCGGTGGCGCAGGATGTGGTGGCGACCGCACTGGCGTGCATCGACGATGAGGTCGCAGTCCTCGACGACGCGCCCGTCGCAGTGGAAGCTGTCTGGCGCGAGGTGTTCCGCACGGCACTGCCCGAAGGGCTCGAGGCAGCTGTGCTGGTCTGTCCGACATGGTGGCCCCAGGCGCGCATCGAACGCGTGCGACAAGCGGCAGCGGCAGGAGCCGCGAAAGTCTCTGTGCGCCAACGTGCCGAGGTGCTCAGCGGTGGCCTGTCCGGCAATCCGACCGTCGTCGAGATTGCGCCCGAATTCGTGGTGACCGCGCTGGCAGGCGGCGTCGTCGCAGCCGATCCCCGAATCGGCGAAACGGCGGACATCGCACGCTCGGTCGCCGATCACATCGGCCCGTCGACCACGGTCATGGTGGACGCACCGGTGGGTGTCACAGGCGCGGTCGAGCTCGCCGCGGCTATCTCCGAACGACTTCGAGCCGACGGCGCCGCTGTGACGACGGTTCACCAAGGCCAGGTATTGCGCGCCGACAAGGAGTCGAGGAAGCGTCCGCATGTGGTGGCGCCGCCGCAGTTCAGGGGCGAGCGGCCGGCATTACTTGCCGCGCTGGTCGTTTCGGTGGCACTCGTATCCCTCGGTCTCGCGTTCGGCGCGGACGAACCCGACCCGACCGCGATTCCGACGACGCTTCTCGTCGAGGGCCGAGTTGCGCTGAAAGTGCCGGCGTTCTGGGCGGTGCGGCGCATCACCTCCGGACAGGGGTCAGCGCGGGTGCAGGTGATGGCACCGGACGGCTCGACCGCCTTGCTGGTGACCCAGTCGCAGGTGCGCGACGGCGAGACGCTGTCGACCACCGCGGCGATGTTGAGCAACGCGCTGGACGACCAGCAGGAGGGCGTCTTCAGCCGATTCAATCCCGAAGATCGTCGTGGGGATCGACAAGCCGCTACCTATCGGGAGCTTCGCGACGGGCGCCAGATCGACTGGGCGGTGTTCGTCGACGACAGCCTGCGAATCGCCGTCGGATGCCAGAGTGCGCCCGGCGCGGAGGACACTGTTCGCTCTGTCTGCGAGGCAGCCATCAGGTCTGCGCGCGCCGTTATCTGATTCGCGGGAACCAAACGCGTCCGCGCTCCGTCGTAAACACAACTCGATCAAGAACGCGAAAGGGGCCCGATGACAACACCCGCTGGTGGATCGCTCACCACCGACCTCGATCTCATGACGGCCGTCGCCGGCAAGATCGACACCCGCAACGACGAAATCCGGGCCATGCTGCAGTTGTTCATCGGCCGGATGGTCAGCGTGCCACCGTCGGTCTGGGGCGGCGTGGCGGCGACGCGATTCAGGGACGTCGTGGACCGCTGGAACGCCGAGTCGACGAAACTTCACGTCGCCCTGCAGAGAATCGCCGAGACCATGCGCGTCAACGAGCGTTCGCTGCGCGAGGCGGCCGAGAGTCACTCACACCAAATCGGTGCTGTCGGAACCAACATCTGAGGAGTCTGAAATGGAACCGGTTCTTTCCTACAACTTCGACGAGATCGAGTACACCGTCCGGCAGGAGATTCACAACACCTCCGCGCGACTCAACGCAGCGTGCGACGATCTGCGGTCGCAGATCATGCCGCTGCAGGAAATCTGGACCCGTGAGGCCGCCGAGGCGTACAGGATCGAACAGGCCAAATGGGATCAGGCGTCGGCCGCACTGAACGACATCTTGTTCAACCTCGGAAATGCGGTGCGAGACGGCGCAGACGACGTCGCGACGACCGACCGCAGCGCCGCGGGCGCGTGGGGCGGCTAGCCCGACAGACCACTGTGCGGTCCTGTGGGAGGGGAGCCCGTGGGACCGCACAGTTCTGTTACCAGCGGCGACGGACCAAAGGCCCAGCGCGTGAGCTTGCGCACAGGGGTCAGAAGCGAGGATCGTATTCGCCGGTGGCAATTTCGAGGTCGTCAAGCGGCCGGGCCAAGGCTCGGCTGTCGAACCTGCGCGCCGTCCACGAGCTCTTCGTCGCAGGTCAGGTCGATCTCGACGCCACCCCGCTGCGCCCCGTCGTCGCCGACAGCTGGCGTCGCAGCCTGGCCACCGGCGTCGACCCCGACATCGGCGCGGCGCAGGGCGCAGCCGCCGCCGTCGCCCTCGACGAGATGCGCGCCGCCCACCCGCTGGCGTCGGCGCTGCCCGTCATCCGCCGACTGCTGATCGAGGACGCGACGGAATCAGGTGTGGTCGTCGCCGTCACCGCGGCCGACGGCACGCTGCTGTGGGTCGAAGGCGACCGCGACGCCATCCGCAAGGCCGAGGCGATGAACTTCGTACCCGGCGCCGACTGGAGCGAGAGCGGCGCGGGCACCAACGCCCCCGGCACGGCGTTGGCTCTCGACCGCGAATTGCAGATCCATGGCTCCGAGCACTTCTCCCGCATCGTGCAGCCGTGGAGCTGCACCGCGGCGCCCGTGCACGACCCCATCTCCGGCACCCTCATCGGCGCGATCGATCTGACCGGCGGCACCGACGTCGCCACACCCCAGACACTCGCACTCATCCGCGCCACCGCCGTCGCCGTGGAGAACCACCTCGCGCTTCTGCAGCTGCGCCAACCTCCTTCTGCCGCACCGGTTCCCGGCGCACAGCTCAGCGTCCTCGGCGCCGACCGGCCGCAGTGGCAGGTGACCGACGCGGACGGCCACACCCACACCACCAGGCTGACCGGCAGGCACGCCGACATCCTCGTACTGCTGAGCCGCCACCCCGAAGGGCTGTCCGCCGACCACCTGGCGATGCTGCTCGACGACAACGACCTCGATGCCGTGACCGTTCGCGCCGAGGTATCGCGTCTGCGCCGTGTCATCGGAGCGGAGTTCGTCGCATCCCGCCCCTACCGCCTTCTCACCCCGATCCGCACCGACATGGCCGACGTCGTCGATGCGCTGCGAGCCGGCGACGTCGACGCCGCGGTCAGCACCTACAGCGGTGCGTTGCTTCCGCAGTCGGTCTCGCCGGGGGTCGCGCGGCTGCGCACCGAACTGTCGGCGAGCGTCCGCGAAGCCGTCATCGCATCGGCAGACCTGCGACTTCTCCGCCGCTGGCTGGACTCCCCGGAGGGCCGCGACGACCGGCACGGCTGGCGGACCCTGCACGACAGCACGCCTCCCGGATCGGTGATGCGTGCGCAGGCCACCGGCCATCTGGCCGGCCTGGACTTCGACCTGGCCTGAGGCCCGCCGACGGGTTGCAACGGTGTGCAACCGTGCTGCAACGGTCCGATGCCTAGCGTGAGTGACGTCCGACACATTTACGTCGCGAAAGCAGGAGAAACTTCATGGCTGTCTACGCCAGGCCAGGTACCGAAGGCTCGTTGATGTCCTTCGAGTCCCGATACGCCAACTACATCGGCGGCGAGTGGGTCGCCCCCAACGCCGGCCTGTACTTCGAGAACCCGAGCCCCATCACCGGTCAGACGTTCTGCGAGATCCCGCGCTCTGACGAGACCGACATCGAGAAGGCGTTGGACGCCGCACACGCCGCGGCCCCGGCGTGGGGCAAGACGTCACCCGCCGAGCGTGCGGTGATCCTCAACAGGATCGCCGACCGCATCGAGGAGAATCTCGAGTCCATCGCCGTCGCCGAATCCTGGGACAACGGCAAGCCGGTCCGGGAGACGCTGGCCGCCGATATCCCGCTGGCAGTGGACCACTTCCGGTACTTCGCGGGCACCATCCGCGCGCAGGAGGGCTCGCTGAGCCAGATCGACGACGACACCGTGGCCTATCACTTCCACGAGCCGCTCGGCGTGGTCGGCCAGATCATCCCGTGGAACTTCCCGATCCTGATGGCCACCTGGAAACTGGCGCCCGCGCTGGCGGCCGGTAACGCCGTCGTGCTCAAGCCCGCCGAGCAGACACCCGCCTCGATCCTGTACCTGATGTCGTTGATCGGTGACCTGCTGCCCGCCGGCGTGCTGAACGTGGTCAACGGGTTCGGCGCAGAAGCCGGAAAGCCGCTGGCATCCTCGAACCGGATCGCCAAGATCGCGTTCACCGGTGAAACGACCACGGGCCGGCTGATCATGCAGTACGCGAGCCAGAACCTGATCCCGGTCACCCTCGAACTCGGCGGTAAGAGCCCCAATATCTTCTTCTCCGATGTGATGGCCGCCGGTGACGACTTCCAGGACAAGGCGTTGGAAGGCTTCACGATGTTCGCGCTGAACCAGGGCGAGGTGTGCACGTGTCCGTCGCGCAGCCTGATCCAGTCCGACATTTACGACGAGTTCGTCGAGCTGGCCGCGATCCGCACCAAGGCTGTCCGCCAGGGCGATCCGCTGGACACCGAGACGATGATCGGCGCCCAAGCGTCAAACGATCAGCTCGAGAAGATCCTCTCCTACATCGACATCGGTAAGAGCGAAGGCGCCAAGTGCATCACCGGCGGCGAGCGCGCCGAGTTGGGCGGCGACCTGAACGGCGGATACTACGTCGCCCCAACGATTTTCACCGGCAACAACAAGATGCGGATCTTCCAGGAGGAGATCTTCGGGCCTGTCGTCGCGGTGACGTCGTTCAACGATTACGACGACGCGATCAGCATCGCCAATGACACCCTCTACGGCCTTGGGGCGGGAGTGTGGTCGCGCGACGGCAACGTCGCTTACCGCGCGGGCCGCGATATCAAGGCCGGCCGGGTGTGGACGAACTGTTATCACGCCTACCCCGCGCATGCGGCGTTCGGCGGCTACAAGCAGTCCGGTATCGGCCGCGAGAACCACAAGATGATGCTCGACCACTACCAGCAGACCAAGAACCTGCTGGTCAGCTACTCCAATAAGGCGCAGGGCTTCTTCTGATCTGAAGCGAATCGGGCGCGCAAACCCACCGCCAGCGTCGCAAAACGCGCCCGATTCACAGAAGGCATGCGTTTTGACCTGCGAGGACGGCCGCCGGTATGCTGCTCGGTTGGCGTGCGGTGAGCCTTCGGGCACGCGGGTCTCGGGTCGATGTCGGTCGCCGGGGCGCGTTCACCGCAGACGCCCTGACCGACACCCCGGGTCATACCGGGATCCAACCCGAGATAGATAGGAACGCGCTGTGCCTACGTACACGCCGAAGGCGGGTGACACCACTCGCGAGTGGTACGTCATCGACGCCACCGACGTGGTGCTCGGCCGGCTCGCTGTCGCGGCAGCCAATCTGCTGCGTGGCAAGCACAAGCCGACATTCACGCCGAATGTCGACGGTGGCGACTTCGTCATCGTCATCAACGCCGACAAGGTCGCGATCAGCGGCGACAAATTGCGGAGCAAGCAGTTGTACCGTCACTCGGGTTTCCCCGGTGGTCTGCACAAGCGCTCGCTCGGCGTCGAGATGCAGCGCCATCCCGACCGCGTGGTCGAGAAGGCGATCGTCGGCATGCTCCCGCACAACAAACTCAGCCGTCAGATCCAGAAGAAGCTGAAGGTCTACGCCGGGTCGGAGCATCCGCACACCGCGCAGAAGCCGGTCCCGTACGAGATCAAGCAGGTGAGCCAGTGACCGAGTCAACCGATACGACGGAAACCACGGAGGCCCCGGAAACCACGGAAGCCGCCGAGTCCCAGGAAGCTGCGCAAGCCCCTGCGGTGGAGGCCACCGCGGCCGTCGAGACCCCTGCCGAGACCGCGGCCCCCGAGGTACGTGAGCCGCGCGAACCGGTCATCCTCGACCGCCCGATCCAGACCGTCGGCCGCCGCAAGGAGGCCGTGGTGCGGGTGCGTCTGGTGCCCGGCACCGGCCAGTTCCACCTGGACGGACGGACGCTGGAGGCCTACTTCCCGAACAAGGTCCACCAGCAGCTGATCAAGGCTCCGCTGGTGACCGTGGACCGGGTCGACGCGTTCGACATCCACGCCCACCTCGATGGCGGCGGCCCGTCCGGGCAGGCAGGCGCGCTGCGCCTGGCGATCGCCCGTGCACTGATCGTGGTGCAGCCCGAGGACCGGCCTGCGCTGAAGAAGGCGGGCTTCCTGACGCGCGACCCGCGCGCCATCGAGCGCAAGAAGTACGGACTCAAGAAGGCCCGCAAGGCGCCTCAGTACTCCAAGCGCTGATCTGCTTTACCTCACCGCCCGGTATGCCACGTGCATGCCGGGCGGTGTGCGTCAGCGGCCGAGGAAGTTGCCGAGGATCGCCCCCGCGGTGGAGCCCTGCTGGCCGGCCTGGTGGCCGCCGCCGGTGCCACCCACGAAACCGCCTGGCGCTTCCTCCGATGGCTGCACGACGACGAAGCCCTGGCCGTTGAACGACATCGTGAACGCCTCGCCGGTGCTGCGCCCGATCAAGGTGCCGAGCCCGAACTGGTCGGCGCGGTGGAAGCCGGTCTGCAGGGACGCCGACCAGCACACAGCGGCCTGCGGGTCGGCGTAGGTCGGCTGGTCGACCTGCAGCACCACAGGGGTGCCCTTGGTGGTGACGGCGATGCGGCCCTGGCCGGAGAACACGCAGTTGAACAGGCCCGCGTTCGACAGCATCCCGGCACCCTGCACGCGGCGGATGTCGTAGCCGAGGCTCGGCTCGAAGGCCAGCACGTTTTTTCCGTTGATCGTCAGGCCGTCGTGTTGCCCCTCGAGGTCGATGAGATGGATGTCGGAGGCCAGGTCGGCGAGGAACATGTCGCCGCTGCCTGTGCACCTCATCAAGGGGATGCCTTCGCCGGTCAGCGCCTGCTTGACGAATTGGCCGACTCCGCTGGCGCCCAGCCCCTGGAACTGGATGTTGCCCTGGTAGGCCACCATGGCGCCTTGCCGCACGTTCATCTCCCCGTTGAGGGCGACTTTGAGCATCTTGCCGTTCTGCAACTTCATACCGGGCTGCTGCGTCTGGGCCTCGGCATTTTGCGGGGAGAACAGGTCGCTGCGCATGGGGATTCCTTTCGCCGGTGGTGACGTTATCGACCGGCCAGCGGCAGAAAAATAGGGTGTTTCCCTATCGATAGCGGGGCGGCGGTTGTGTTATCGGGGGTCATCTATGAGAAATTTGTCCGATGGGTCGACTGTTTGGCACCGACGGAGTTCGCGGGGTCGCCAATCGCAATCTGACCGCTGAGCTGGCACTTGGCCTTGGCTCGGCGGCTGCCCGTCGACTCGGAAACTCCTCGCGGGCCCGCCGCCGGGTCGCCGTGGTCGGCCGCGACCCGCGCGCCAGCGGCGAGATGCTCGAGGCCGCGGTCATCGCCGGACTGACGAGCGAGGGCGTCGACGCGCTGCGGGTCGGAGTGTTGCCGACGCCCGCGGTCGCCTATCTGACCAATGCCTACGACGCCGAGTTCGGCGTGATGATCTCGGCGTCACACAACCCCATGCCAGACAACGGCATCAAGATCTTCGGCGCGGGCGGGCACAAACTCGACGACGCCACTGAGGACCGTATCGAGGAACTGCTCGCTGCCGGTTCCGGCGAGCGGCCCGTCGGCGCCGCCATCGGCCGTGTCGTCGACGCCGACGACGCACTCGATCGCTATCTCCGCCACGCGAGCAAAGCCGTCACCACCCGGCTGGAGGAGCTAACCGTCGTCGTCGACTGCGCCAACGGCGCCGCCTCGGCGGCCGCACCACGGGCATACCGGGCCGCAGGCGCGACCGTCATCGCGATGAATGCCGAGCCCAACGGGCTGAACATCAACGAGGGCTGCGGTTCGACGCACATGGAGACGCTGCAGCAGGCGGTGGTGTCCAACGGTGCCGATCTTGGCCTGGCCCACGACGGCGATGCCGACCGCTGCCTGGCTGTCGATTCCGAAGGCAACATCATCGACGGCGACGCCATCATGGTGATCCTGGCGCTTGCCATGAAGGAGGCAGGCGAGCTGGCGTCCAACACCCTGGTCGCCACCGTGATGAGCAACCTCGGGCTGCACCTGGCGATGCGCTCGGCAGGCATCGAGGTCCTCACCACCGGCGTCGGCGATCGCTACGTGCTCGAGGAACTGCGTGCAGGCGAATACTCGCTCGGCGGTGAGCAATCCGGTCATATCGTGATGCCCGCGATGGGTACCACCGGCGACGGCATCGTCACCGGGCTGCGGCTGATGTCGCGGATGGCGCAGACGCGTACGTCGCTGGCCGCACTCGCCTCGCCCATGCATCAGCTGCCCCAGGTGCTGATCAATGTCGAGGTCGACGACAAGGCCACCGTGGCCGATGCGCCCCAGGTGCGATCCGCCGTCGCCGAGGCCGAAGCCGAGCTGGGCGACACGGGGCGGATTCTGTTGCGGCCCTCGGGGACCGAGCAGTTGGTTCGGGTGATGGTGGAAGCCGCGGACGAGGACACAGCCCGCCAGGTGGCCATCCGCGTCGCCGAGTCGGTCAGCGAGCAGCGCTGACATTGGGTGGAACCCGGCGGGTTTCGGTTTCGTCGTAGTCAGTGTGGGAGAACCTGACAACGCGCGTGTCGACGTTGCGGCAGTGCTCGACGTTGCGCGCCAGTACGACACGGCTTCCGACATCGTCGACGCCGCCGTTCGCACTCACCTGACCGGATTGCGGTTCGACGGCGCGGTCGCAGGCCGCGTTCACGCCGCTCAAGGCGACGCCCTGCGCCGCGCGGTCGACGATCTGGCGCACCGGCTGCAGCAGTGGGCGCGCGCAGGCGCGGAGATCGCGGCCGAACTGCGGTCGTGCGCTGATCGATATGTCGACGTCGACGCCCGCGGCGCCCGACGGATCGGCTGAGCGATGGCCGAACCGCTCGACGTCGACGCGCGACTGGCGCAGGGGCGTCCCGCCGTCGAGAACGTCGGCGACTATGTGTGGGCATGCCACCTGCTGGGCTATCAGAATCCGGATCTCACGTTGCACTCAGCGCAGGTGCGGGATTGGTACGGGAGCGAAGACGGGTTGGACCTTCGCGCGCTTGAGGCCGATCGCGCCGCGTTGGAGTCGGTCGCGACGGCGGCGGATGGTGCCCGGCAGCTGCAGGAGCGGCAGATCGACGCGCTGTCCGAAGCATGGCGGGGTCGCGGCGGCGAGGCCTCACGGGAGTTTCTGCTGCGCCACGGGGAGGCGTCGACGGCCGCGGCGTCGGCCGTGCGCAACGCCGTCGACGCCCTCTCCGCACTCCGCGACGATCTGTGGCGCGCGGTCGACGAGAAGGTCGCCTCCGCCGTGGCGATCGATGATCGCCGACAAGCCGAGCGCGCGCAATGGCAGGCCGCGACGCAGACGGTCACGACGGGAGCGGGCGACCGTGCGGCGGCCAGTGAGCTGATCGACCAGCAGGTGAAGCCGTTCGTGGACAACGACATTCGGTCGGACTGGCTGAGCGCGATGCAGAAGGCGATGGCAGCCGTCTCCGCCGCATTCGATGCCGCGACCGGCGCCCTGACCGGCGATCTTCCCGCAACGTTCGACGTGCCGGGAGACCTCGGGCCATCGTCGATTCAGTCATCTCCTGCGAGCAGCTCTCCCGCCGCCGACATCGCAGGCACCGCGCCCGGCGGCTGGTCGACGCCTGCGCCGTCCGCGCCGCCTCCTTCGAGCCCTATGGGGGCGTCACCGGTCTTTCCTGCCACATCGGAACCTGCGCTCGCAACCCCGATGCCGGCAGTACCGAGCGCCGTCGCTCCTGCATCGGCGCCCACGTCTGCGATGCCATCCATGCCTTCGATGCCGTCACTCGGCGAGATGGGTGGCGGATTGCCCGGCGGCGCAGGCGGACTCGCGGGACTCGGTTCGCAATTAGCCGACGCGATCGGTGGGCTGCTCGATCGCCCTGACGACGCGCTGCCTGATCCGCCGGAGTTGGACGACGAAGCCGTCGACACGGATGAGCAGGCGCCGGACGACGAAGAGGATCCAGAAGCCGAATCCGACGAGGAGGCAGACGATCTCGCCGAGACGGACGAACCCACCGACGAGCCCGTCGATGCCTGTGCGGAAGACGAACCAGTCGAGGAACCGCCGCCGCCCGATCCGGCGCCGACGCCCCCGCCGGCACCCATGCCGCCGCCAGAACCTGTCGTGGAGCCGCCGCCGACCGCTGATCCGCTAGGCGCAGAAACGCCGTGCGAGATCGCGGCCGACGAGCTGCCGCAGGCGGGACCCTAGCAGCTCGAAATTGCACTCAGGGTCGTGAATCTCTCGAAGTAACGACCGTGGACGCAATTTCGGCGCGTGAAACCGAACTAGGGCAGCAGCCCCTGGAGTTCCTCGACGAAGCGGACGGATTCGCGACGGTCGCCGGTCAATGGATGCACAAGCAGTGTGGTGACGCCCGCCTCGGCGTAGGCCGCGACGCGCTCCTTGACGAAACCCGTTGGCCCGATGAGCGATACGTGGCGCACCAAGTCGTCGGGCACGGCATCGATGGCCTCGGCCTTCTTGCCTGACAGGTAGAGATCCTGGATATGGTCGGCAACGTCGCCGAACCCGTAGCGGGTCGCCAGGTTGTGGTAAAAATTCTTGCCGCGAGCACCCATGCCGCCGATGTATAGCGCCAGTTGCGGTTTCGCCCACGCCAGCCGATCCTCGACGTCGTCGCCGATGGCCAGGGTTGCGCTGACCATGACGTCGAGCGGCCCGAGTTCGGGGTCGCGCTTGGCCAGTCCGGCGCGCAGTGAGTCACCCCACGCGTCGTCAGCCTTCTCCGGATAGAAGAACACCGGCTGCCAGCCTTCGGCGATCTCCGCTGTCAGCTCGACGTTTTTCGGGCCGAGCGCGGCGATCGTGATCGGAATGCGTTCGCGGACAGGATGATTGATCAGGTGCAGCGACTTGCCCAGCCCTGTGCCCTGATCGTGGGGAAGTGGGATCTGGTAGTGCTTGCCGTCGAACTCCACGTTCTCGCGACGCCACACCTGCCTGCAGATCTCGACGACCTCACGGGTACGGCCAAGCGGAGCATCGAACGGGACGCCGTGGAAGCCCTCCATCACCTGCGGGCCGGACGTGCCGATGCCCAGCCGGAACCGGCCGTCGGAGACGTAGTCCAGGCCCGCGGCCGTCATCGCCAGCAGCGACGGGGTGCGGACGTAGATCGGCACGACACCGGAGCCCAGCTCGATCCGTGATGTCCTGGCCGCAAGGAATCCCAGCTGGCTGATCGCGTCGAACGAGTAGGCCTCGGCCACGAGCGCGATGTCGACGCCGACCTTCTCCAGCTCGACGACCTCGTCGACGGCCTCGAGAAAACCGCCGGCGTAGTTGAGAAAGATTCCGGTCCGCATGGTGGAGGTTGCCGAGGCAGACGAGGTAGAAGCCACCCACACGTTATACACCCAACCAGTTGGTTGGGACGAATCAGGGCTTCAGCAGCGCGACGACCTTGTTCTCCAGGTCAACGGGGTCGTCTGAGAAGGGATCGATCGTCGCCGCCTTGGGTAGCGCCGCCTCGGGATCGGCGAAGTCGCGGTAGGTCTTGTCGCCGGTGAGCTGGTGCAGCAGAAATCCGGTCATCAACGCCCGCACCATCTTCTGAGTGCTCCGATCGGCGCCGGGCAGGCCGACCACCCGGGCCAGTCGACGGCCTTCGACCAGTCCGCCCGCCTTCGCTTTCGGAACAGCGCGCAGCGTCGCCGTATCCCACGCCCGTGCCAACTCGACAGCGTTGGAGCGCAACGTCATCGGATCGCCGGGATCGGTGAGGATCAGGCCAGGCACCTTCAGCGTCGCTGCGGCCTCCTCGGCGCGCGGCTTGGTGACGGTCGGGAACGCCGCGACGACGGCCTTCGGCTTGACCGGCATCCCTGCGGCGGCGAAGACGGCTGTCGATGCGCCGAAGCCGTGGCCGACGAGGCCGAGCTTGGTGGGATGCACGCTGATCTTCCCGTCGCCCAGCCGAACCCCGGCGATGATGTCGAGCGTGGTGCCGAGATCGAACGCCAGGTTCAACACCGAAGGCGCGACGCCCTTTTCGGTGTCAGGGGCGGCAGCGACGATGCCCCACGAGGCCAGGTGCTCGAGCGTTCCCGTGTAGCGGTCGGCACCGGTCATCCATTCATGGCCGAAGGCGACGCCCGGAAGGTTGAACCCGGACTCGGGGGTGTAGACGACCCCAGGCAAGCCCGCGAACGACAGGTCACCGCGCAGCACGCGATGCGGCCCGCGCCGCTTCAAAGCGGCGAAGAGCTTCTTCGTGGCGGCCACCTGACGACCGTAGCCCACACGGATGGCGGCGGCGCTAGGGTCCTTGCTGTGAAACTGCGCTGGCCCGATGCGGTGTTCCTCTTCATTATCGGAGCGGCGGCGTCGCTCGTCGGCGACCACAGCCACGTCGCCCTGGCGACGGTCATCGGCATCTACGTCACCACCGCGCTGGTTCACACCGGGCCGCGCTATATTTCGCGTTCGGGGTGGTTGTCGCGCTGCTGGCCGAGATAGCCACGGCGACCGTTGGCTCTGCGCCCAAGGCGGCTTTGCCCGAGTAAACCCCGCCCTATGCGCAGAGTCGCCGTAAATGTGGCGTTAGCTGGCTCCTGCACTACCCTTGATACCTATGTGTGGAATCGTCGGCTACGTCGGGACGCGGGACGCTCGCGGAGTCGTCGTCGACGCGTTGCGCCGGATGGAATACCGCGGATATGACTCCTCCGGGGTCGCCCTGCTCGACGGTGAAGGCGGCCTGACGGTCCGGCGCCGCGCCGGTCGGCTGGCCAACCTCGAGGTCGCATTGGCCGAGACGGACGCCGCCACCCTCACCGGTGGCACCGGCCTCGGTCACACCCGTTGGGCCACCCACGGCAGGCCGACCGACCGCAACGCGCATCCGCATCGCGACTCCACGGGCAAGATCGCCGTCGTCCACAACGGGATCATCGAGAACTACGCCGAGCTGCGCCGGGAACTGGAAGCCGACGGCGTCGAATTCGCGAGCGACACCGACACCGAGGTCGCCGTCCATCTCGTCTCCCGCGAGTACCGCAAGGGCGATGCCGCAGGCGATTTCACCGGGTCCGTATTCGCGGTGCTGCCGCGGTTGGAGGGCCATTTCACGCTGGTCTTCGCCAACGCCGACGAACCGGGCACGATCATCGCGGCCCGCCGGTCCACCCCTCTGGTGGTCGGCGTTGGCGACGGCGAGATGTTCCTCGGCTCCGACGTCGCGGCATTCATCGAGCACACCCGCGACGCCGTCGAGCTGGGTCAGGACCAGGCCGTGGTGGTCACCGCCGACGGGTACCGGATCACCGACTTCCACGGCCGTCCCGACGACGCGAGTGCCCGCCCGTTCCACATCGACTGGGATCTCTCCGCCGCCGAGAAGGGCGGCTACGAGTACTTCATGCTCAAGGAGATCGCCGAGCAGCCTGCCGCGGTCTCCGACACCCTGCTCGGGCACTTCGTGAACGGCCGCATCGTGCTCGACGAGCAGCGGCTGTCCGACCAGGAGCTGCGCGAGATCGACAAGGTCTTCATCGTCGCCTGCGGCACCGCATATCACTCGGGACTGCTCGCCAAGTATGCGATCGAGCACTGGACGCGGCTGCCCGTCGAGGTCGAACTGGCCAGCGAGTTCCGCTACCGCGACCCGGTCCTGGACCGCAGCACGCTGGTGATCGCCATCTCGCAGTCCGGCGAGACGGCCGACACCCTGGAAGCGGTCCGGCATGCCAAGGATCAGAAGGCCAAGGTGCTGGCGATCTGTAACACCAACGGCAGCCAGATCCCGCGCGAATGCGACGCGGTGCTCTACACCCGGGCAGGGCCGGAGATCGGCGTCGCGTCGACCAAGACGTTCCTGGCGCAGATCGCCGCCAACTACCTTGTCGGGCTTGCGCTCGCGCAGGCGCGCGGCACCAAGTACCCCGATGAGGTGGAGCGCGAATACCGTGAGCTGGAGGCGATGCCCGAATTGGTGAAGCGGGTGCTGGCAACCGTCGAACCGGTTTCCGCGCTGGCCCACCGGTTCGCGAAGTCGCAGACCGTGCTGTTCCTCGGCCGCCACGTCGGCTATCCCGTCGCCCTCGAGGGCGCGCTGAAGCTCAAGGAACTCGCCTACATGCACGCGGAAGGCTTTGCGGCAGGCGAGCTGAAACACGGGCCGATCGCGCTGATCGAGGACGACCTGCCGGTCATCGTCGTCATGCCGTCGCCGAAGAACGCTGCCATGCTGCACTCCAAACTGTTGAGCAATATCCGCGAGATCCAGGCGCGTGGTGCGATCACCATCGTGATCGCAGAAGAGGGCGACGACACCGTGCGGCCGTACGCCGACCACCTGATCGAAATCCCTGCGGTGTCAACACTTCTGCAGCCGCTGCTGTCGACCATTCCGCTGCAGGTGTTCGCCGCCGGGGTCGCCCAGGCCCGCGGCTACGACGTGGACAAGCCGCGCAACCTGGCCAAGTCCGTCACCGTCGAGTAGGCATGCGGGCGCAGCGCAAGGTAGGGCATTTCCGCAGCCATGCTGCGCAGGAGCGTTTCATGGCCGTCTACGAGTCCGCGATGGCCGAACTGCCGCCGGTGCGCGAATCAGTCGACGTGTCAACGTCGTTCGGCACTGTCCGGGCATACCGGTTCGAGGGTCCCAAGGGCGATCGGCCGGTCGTGCTCCTGCCGGGCCGCAACGCGTCGACGCCGATGTGGCGGGCCAACATCGTCCCGCTGCTGGAGCACCGCGCCGTGATCGCGATCGACCTGCTCGGTGAGGCGGGGCGGTCGGTTCAGCGAAGGCCCATCACCGGCGCCGACGACGAGGCGCAGTGGCTCGACGACGCTCTGGGCGGCCTCGGGCTGGACAGGGCGCACCTTCTCGGCGTCTCGATCGGCGGCTGGACGGCGACCAACGGCGTGCTCCGTCGTCCCGCCCGGATCGCATCGGTGACCCTGCTGGATCCGGTGATGACGTTCGCGCCGATACCCGCCAAGGCGATTCTGGCTTCGCTGGCGTTGTTCCCGCCCGGTGTGCCGGAGGCGTTGCGGCGACGGGCGTTGAGCTGGATCTCGGGCGGCGCCGATGTCGACGATTCGCTGCCGGAAGCCGCGCTCATCTCGGCTGCGGCCAAAGACTTCGTCATCAGAAAGGCCATGCCCAAGGTATTCAGCGATGACCAGCTGCGCTCGCTGGACCGACCCGTGCTGGCGCTGATCGCCGGCCGCAGCGTAATGCTCGACCCGGCCCGTGCGGCGGCTACCGCCCGCAGGCTGTTGCCGCGCGGAGACGTCGAGTTGTGGCCCGATGCGTCGCACGCCATCAACGGCGAGTACCCGGACGAGATCGCGCAGCGGGCGCGCCGACTCTGGGACGAGGCCGATGAGACATAGGTCTTACCATGTAGCGATGAGCACGGGTTCCAACACTTCCTCCGGCCCCAGCACGCCGCAGATCACCCCCCATGCGTTCCGGGACTTCATCGAGGACCGCTACCACGAATGGGAAGCCGAGTTCGGCGACGACGTCCATGTCAGACGCACGACAAACTTCGAGGGCAAGGAATAAGTCTCCGGCATGCTGGTCGGCACGACATGCAATCGACCAGCTGAATGTGAGACGTGTGCGTAGTCGGGGCGACGGTCGAGACCAGACCCGAGTAGTCGGATGCCTCCCCGTTCGGATTCAGGTAGTCGGGCACGGGTAGCGCAGATCGCCGAATGCTGCAGTGTCGGCGTTGACCATTCGGATCGGTGCCGGATGTGCCGACGGGAGGAATCGCCATGGCCACGCAATCGGAGAACGGTCTCGACGATGCGGGTGGGCGGTATGAGGCCGCGCTACGGAGGCTTCCCGACGCACATTCGCTCGCGCTGCGACTCCGGCACGTCGGAGTTGCCGACGACGTGATCTGCCAGTATCTGCAGATCGAACCCGAAGGTCTGCCGGGCTTACTCGACTTGGCTCGGTTGAAGTTGCAGGCAGAATTCACGAGCTTGGACGTGTCGCGGTTGGACGAGCCGTAAAATCGCGGTCATGGGCAACCGCTGGCCATTGATCGGCCGGGGAGCGGAGCTGCGTGTTGTCGACGAAGCCCTGACCGGCGGCGAACACAACGGCGTTATCGTCGCCGGCCAGGCAGGTGTCGGTAAGACCAGGTTGGCCCATGAAGCCGCTGCGGCGATGGCCGCCAAGGGCTGGGCGGTGAGCCGGCTGGCAGGCACAGCGACCGGGCGGCCGGTGATGCTGGGAGCATTCGCACGGTGGACCGACGACTTCGACGCGACCCCACTGGCGATGGTTCACCAGGTACTCACCGGGTTGACCGCCGGCGCGGGCGATGCGCCCCTGCTCGTCCTCATCGACGATGCCCACCTGCTCGACGGCATGTCGGCGTTGGTCATGCACCAATTGGTCATGCAGGAGATCGCCACCGTTGTCGCAACAATCCGCAGCGGTGAACCCGCGCCCGACGCCGTCACGTCACTGTGGAAGAGCGGGGCACTCACGCGCCTCGAGCTGAAGCCGTTGTCCAGAGCGGAGTCCGATGAACTGCTCCGGTCCGTTTTGGACGCAACCGTCAGCGCTGACTGCGCAGCCCGAATGTGGAAGCTGACCCGCGGGAACGTTCTTTTCCTTCGCCACCTGGTCGAGCAGGAACGTTCGTCGGGCCGGCTGACGAGCGAGACCGGCGAATGGTGTTGGACGGGTACGCCATCGGTGTCGCCGTCGCTGACTGAGTTGGTTGAACTCGTGATCGGCGCGGTGCCCGATCGCGTGCAAGAGGTCGTCGACCTGGTCGCGGTCGCTGAACCCATCGACCGGTCAACGCTGGCGTCGCTGATCGCCCCAGGACCGATCGAAGAGGCCGAAGAACGTGGGCTGATCAGCGCCTCGTCGACCACAGACACGATCTACGTGGGTCATCCGCTGTATGCAGAGGTTCGACTGAATCAATGTGGGCCCCTGCGGCTGCGACGGCTGCGGGGCAGCATCGCGACCGCGATGGCAAGCGGTGATCGCTCTGCGCAAGCCGACCCTCTTCGGCTCGGTCTGCTCTGGCTCGAATCGGACCTTCCGGCCAATCCGGAACTGTTGTCTCGCGCGGCCAATATCGCGCGCTCGCGGCTCGACCTGGAGCTAGCCGAGCGGCTGGCGCGCGCAGCGGTGGCGGCCAACGCCGGTGCGGCGACCGAGCTGCTACTCGCATACATCCTGTTTCTGCTCGAAAAGGGAACTGACGCAGAAGAACTCCTCGACACCCTTGATGGCAAAGATAGGCCCGAAACGGGTTTCGTGAACCCGACGATCCTGCGGTCCGCCAACCAATTGTGGGTGTTGCGGAGCCCCGAAACGTCTTGGGATCTCGTCGAAAACGCCCTCAACCAACGTAACGGTGCGCCTGCCGACGATCTTCACGCGTTCCGCACCGTCCAGCTGGCCCTGGCAGCCAGGCCCAGCGATACCGTGTCGGCCGCCGCCGCGGTCGACTACGGCCAACTGGACCAGTTCGGCCAGATCCTTGGCCTCTGTGCCGAGACCCTCGCGCTCGCCGACCTGGGACAGCCGAAGCGGGCCACCGCCAAGGCCGCCGCAGGTTACCTCGTTGTCGGCGAATCACCCCAGAACTCGTTTCAGGGCACGGGACTGACCGAATTCCATGCATTTGCCCTGATGGCCGGCGGGTACGTCGATGACGCATTCGCCGTCGCCGAGGACCGCCTCGCGCAATGCGCCGGGTTGCCCGGACTGGCACGGTCGATGGCGACCGCTGTCGTGGGCATGACAGCACTCGGTAAGGGTGATCTCACCACCGCAGTGCGGTGTTTGAGCGCGGCCAGCACCGACATCGGGCGCTACGGCGAAATCAGCGGCATCTTCTACCGGTTCAGGATCCTGCACACCGAGGCGTTGGCCCGTTCCGGAGATGTCGACGCCGCATTGACGGCGTTGGCGGCGATGCGTCGAGCACGACATCCCGCCTACGCGTACGTCGAGTCGGCCTTCCTCCTGTCGGAGGCCTGGGTGGCGGCGGCTCGCGGACGGGTCACCGAGGCGTGCGCGATCGCCTCCCGTGCAGCAGAATTCGCCCGAGCGCACGGACAACCGGCGCGCGAGGTGATGTGCCTGCAGACCGCGGCACAGTTCGGCGACACCGACGTCGATGCGAGGCTGGCCGAGTTGGTGGCTCTGGTGGACGGCCCTCGTGCGTCGGTGTCGGCGAGGTATGCCCGCGCGTTGGCCAATGACGACGCCGCAGGCCTGGAAGAGGCCTCGCGGGAATTCGAAGGTATGGGCGATGTCTTGGCCGCGGCCGACGCCGCAGCACAGGCAGCCACTTGCTATCGCCATGCTGGTCGGCGCGGCGGTGCGTTGACATCCAGCGATCGCGCACATCAGCTCGCCAGCGATTGCGGAGGCGCAAGCAGTCCCGCCCTGGCAGCGGAGAGGCTCACCATTCCGTTCACCCAGCGTGAGCGTGAGGTCGCGGTGCTGGTGTCTCAGGGCCTGTCGAATCGGGAGGTCGCCGAGGCGATATCGCTCTCGGTCCGCACCGTCGAAGGACATGTGTACCGGGCCAGCGTCAAGGCCGGTACTGCTACGAGATCCGACCTGTCCTCGGTGATCCGACAACTCAGCCATTCCGGGCGCAAACGCCAACCGCCGGAAGCGAGTAGTCGGGGCGGTAGCTGAGTAATCGGTGTGGTGGCGCGGGTGAAATCCAGGTAGTCCGGCACGGGTATCGGCCCTGCTGGATCGGCCGAGGATGTCAACCGAGCCAGATATCGGTCAGACAGGGGTGCAACGCCATGCGGAATGCGATCGGGACGGTTCACCACCTGGTACTCACTGTCGCGGTGCGCACCGCCTGCGATGCGGCGACAGCGGGTGCACCGCAGCAGATGTTGTCGAAATGAGCGTCCGCTTCGTCCGATCGGGGGACATGAGATTGGTCCCCTGAGACGGCCATTCGCCCGACTTACACCACCGACGTCATGCGCCACCGTGATGGGGCCAACCCAAAAAAACCACTATAGGAGGATTCACATGTCCAACATTGGCAGCGGCGGCCTTCGCCGCTTTCTGACCGCCACGATCGCAGTAGCTTCGGTCGCCTCGGGCCTTGCGCTCTGCGCCGCAGGCCCGGCATATGCCGACGAAACCACGGTTGAGCAGAAGTATCCCGCCGTCCCCGGTGGGATTAAGATCAACCTATCGGCGCAGAAATGTCCGGCCAACGCACCGTATCTGAAGAACCACAACTACTCACCCGGCCGTATCGTCCCCAACGGTCTCGAGGTCATCGAGATGGGCGGGATCGGCGTGACAATGGGTACACAAATGGGGCCGCGCATTCCGTACAACCCGCCGGGGGGGACCGGGAAACACCCAGCCATCGCCGCGGTGCAAGAATCCACGGCCCAGTTCGCTATCGGCACCACCGGTGGAACGGCCTCGAACTGGGGCAGCGAACCGGGAGATGTCATCGTCAAGCTGTGGTGCACCTCTAACAGTTACGACGGATGGTACGAACCCAACTAGTCACGTTTCGGGCGCCATGGTTTGAACAGGCCGACTTTGGGTGGGTCGCCGCCTCGCCTGTGGAATCCTGTTCCTGATGCGGTACTACTTCTCCGCTGATGTGATCCGCGAAGCCGAAGCACCGCTGCTGGCGTCGCTGCCAGACGGTGCCCTGATGCGGCGGGCCGCCAACGGCCTGGCCAACGCTATCGCCCGCGAGTTGATGGCGCTCACCGGTGGAATCGCGGGCCGGTCAGTGTGCGCGGTCGTCGGCTCCGGCGACAACGGCGGTGACGCGCTGTGGGCCGCGACGTTCCTGCGTCGCCGAGGCGCGATGGCCGCCGCGGTCCTACTCAATCCCGAGCGTGCCCACCAGAAGGCGCTGGCCGAGTTCCGGAAGGCGGGCGGACGTGTGGTTGCGACCGTGCCCGCGGCTTCCGATCTGGTGATCGACGGTGTGGTCGGCATATCCGGCTCCGGCCCGCTTCGTCCCGCCGCCGCCGACGTCTTCGCTGCCGTCGAGGACGCGGCGATCCCGGTGGTGGCGGTCGACATTCCCAGCGGCGTCGACGTCAACACCGGCGCGGTCGAAGGCGCTGCCGTGAAAGCCGCGCTGACCGTCACCTTCGGCGGACTGAAACCCGTTCACGCGCTTGGCGACTGCGGCCGCGTCGAACTGGTCGACATCGGCCTCGATCTTCCGGAGCCCGAGATGATGAGCCTCGACGCGGCCGACGTCGCCGCGCGCTGGCCGATGCCAGGGCCGAAGGACGACAAGTACACGCAGGGGGTGACCGGCGTCCTCGCCGGCTCGGCGACCTATCCCGGCGCGGCCGTGCTGTGCACCGGCGCCGCGGTGGCCGCCACCTCAGGCATGGTCCGCTATGCGGGAAGCGCTGCACAGCAGGTGCTTTCGCACTGGCCCGAGGTCATTGCAACACCGACACCGGCGGGGGCAGGCCGGGTGCAGGCCTGGGTCGTCGGGCCAGGGCTTGGCACCGACGACGTCGGCGCGTCGGCGCTGTGGTTCGCGCTCGATACCGACCTGCCTGTCATCGTCGATGCGGACGCGCTCACGATTCTGGCCGCGCACCCCGACCTCGTCGCCAACCGCAGCGCGCCGACGGTGCTGACCCCGCACGCCGGCGAGTTCGCCCGGCTGGCAGGCTCGCCGCCCGGCGACGACCGTGTCGCAGCCGCCCGCAGGCTCGCCGACCAGTTCGGCGCCACCGTGCTGCTGAAGGGCAACGTCACCGTCATCGCCGACCCGAGTGGGTCGGTTTACGTCAACCCTGCGGGCCAGTCGTGGGCGGCCACCGCAGGATCGGGTGACGTGCTGTCCGGCATCATCGGCGCACTGCTCGCGGCGGGCCTGCCCGCCGGTGAAGCGGCGGCATCGGCGGCGTTCGTGCACGCCCGCGCCGCCAACCTGTCCGCCGCCGACCCCGGCCCACGGCCCGCCCCCACCTCAGCGTCGCGCATCCTTGCGCACGTCCGCACCGCAATCGCTCGCCTCTAGCAGTCACCGAAAGGACTCTTCATGGCCCCCAGACATTCCCGCGGCCCTCAGATCGCACCGGCATACACCGGTCGGCTGTCGATGGCGCCGGTCCCGTCGCTGCGGATGCCTGACGAGTCGATGAATCCCGATGCCGCCTACCGGTTCATCCATGACGAGCTGATGCTCGACGGCAGTTCCCGGTTGAACCTGGCGACGTTTGTCACCACGTGGATGGACCCGCAGGCCGAGAAGCTGATGGCCGAGACGTTCGACAAGAACATGATCGACAAGGACGAATACCCGGCCACCGCCGCAATCGAAGCCCGCTGCGTGTGCATGGTCGCCGATCTGTTCCATGCCGAGGGGCTGCGCGATGACGATGCGTCAAGCGCCACAGGTGTTTCCACGATCGGTTCGAGTGAGGCCGTCATGCTGGCCGGTCTGGCGATGAGCTGGCGCTGGCGCGAAAAGGTCGGCAAGGACTGGCGCTCCCGTCGACCCAACATGGTGATGGGTTCCAATGTGCAGGTGGTGTGGGAGAAGTTCTGCCGCTACTTCGACGTCGAGCCGCGATACCTGCCGATGGAGGAGGGGCGCTACGTCATCACCCCCGAGCAGGTGCTGGAGAACATCGACGAGGACACCATCGGGGTCGTCGCGATCCTTGGCACCACGTTCACCGGTGAGCTCGAACCGATCGGCGAAATCTGCGAAGCCCTCGACAAACTCGCCGCAGACGGCGGGCTCGACATACCCGTGCACGTCGACGCGGCAAGCGGCGGCTTCGTCGTCCCGTTCCTTCATCCCGACCTCATCTGGGACTTCCGGCTGCCGCGTGTGGTGTCGATCAACGTCAGCGGCCACAAGTACGGCCTGACCTATCCCGGCATCGGCTTTGTGGTGTGGCGCAGCGCCGAGCACCTACCCGAAGAGCTTGTCTTCCGGGTCAACTACCTCGGCGGGGACATGCCGACGTTCACGCTGAACTTTTCCCGGCCCGGCAATCAGGTGGTCGGCCAGTACTACAACTTCCTGCGGCTGGGTCGGGAGGGCTACGGACAAGTGATGGGAAGTCTGTCGCAGACCGCGCGGTGGCTGGGTGACCAACTGCGCGACAGCGAGCACTTCGAGCTCATTTCCGACGGGTCGGCGATCCCGGTGGTGAGCTTCCGGCTGAAGGGCGACCCGGGCTATACCGAGTTCGACGTCTCGCACGAGCTGCGGTCCTACGGGTGGCAGGTGCCTGCCTACACAATGCCCGACAATGCCACCGACATCGCCGTGCTGCGGATCGTCGTGCGCGAAGGTTTCTCCATTGACCTGGCGCGGGTGTTGCGCGACGATACCCTCACCGCGCTGAGCCACCTCGACGAGCTCAAGCCTGGCGGCCATTTCGACGAGCAACAGCCCTTCTCGCACTGACGAGACGATCCGTGGCCTACCCTGAGGTGGCACTCGACGTAGAGGCGCTACGGCAGAAGTACGCCGATGAGCGCGACAAGAGACTGCGGCCCGACGGGATCGCCCAGTACGTCGAGATCGCAGGGTCGTTCGCCGACTTCGCCAAGGACCCTTGGAGTGACCCGGGGTTCACCCGCGCGCCGCTGACCGACGATGTCGATGTCGCGATCATCGGCGCCGGGTTCGGGGGACTGCTCATCGGGGCGCGGTTGCGTGAGCTGGGCGTGCAGAGCATCCGGCTCATCGACAAAGCCGCCGACGTCGGCGGCACCTGGTACTGGAACCGCTACCCGGGCATCGCCTGCGACGTCGAGTCCTACGTCTACATGCCGCTGCTCGAGGAACTCGGCTACCTCCCGACCGAGAAGTACTCCAAGGGCGACGAGATCCTCGCGCACTGCCGCCGCATCGCCGAGCACTACGACCTGTACCGCGATGCCTGCCTGCAGACCGAGGTCACCGAAATACGTTGGGATGAGCCGGCTTCCCGCTGGATCATCGCTACCAACCACAGCGACGAGATCCGGGCGCGGTTCGTGTCCATGGCCAACGGATACCTGCAGAAGCCGAAACTCCCCGGCATCGACGGAATCATGGACTTCGGTGGGCACGCCTTCCACACCAGTCGCTGGGACTATGGCTACACCGGCGACGATCTGGCCAAGCTCGCCGACAAACGGGTGGGGATCATCGGCACCGGCGCGACAGCGATCCAGTGCGTGCCGCACCTCGGCCGGTCGGTGGGCCACCTGTACGTCTTCCAGCGCACCCCGTCGACGGTCGACGTGCGCGGCAATCGGCCGACCGACGCGGACTGGTCGACGGAGCTGACGGACGGCTGGCAGCGCCACCGCATCGAGAACTTCCAGCTGCTGACGACCGGCGGCGAGGCCGACGAGGATCTGGTCAACGACGCATGGACCAGCATCGTGAAGAAACTCTTCGTGATGCGGCAGCGCAGCGTCGCGGGAATGTCGGACGAAGATCGTTTGCGCGCAGTCGAAATGGCCGACTTCGCCAAGATGGAGGAGATCCGGGCCCGCGTCGACGCCATCGTGACCGATCGCGCCACCGCCGAAGGCCTCAAGCCGTGGTACGGCTACTTCTGCAAGCGGCCGTGCTTCCACGACGACTACCTGCAGACGTTCAACCGTGACAACGTCACGCTCGTCGACACCAGGGGCCTAGGCGTCGAGCGGATCACCGAAGGCGGCGTCGTCGTCGACGGCACCGAACACCTCATCGACTGCCTGATCTTCGCGACCGGATTCGAGGTCGGCACCGACTACTCCCGGCGAACCGGGTTCGAACTCGTCGGACGCGACGGCCTGACGCTGACCGACGCGTGGCGCGACGGCGTCCGCACCCTGCACGGCATCAACGTCCGCGGCTTCCCGAACTGCTTCGTGTTCAGCATCGCCCAGTCGGGCTTCACCGTGAACTTCCCCTACCTGCTCGACGTCCAGGCGACACACGCGGCCTGGGTGATCGCATGGGCCCTGCGCAGCGAAACCAAGACGCTGGAGGCATCAGCGGATGCCGTAGCCGGCTGGGTCGACACCATCGTGGAGCGCTCGGCAGCGAGTGCCCAACGCGCCAAGTCCTGCACGCCCGGTTACTACAACAGGGAGGGCCAGGCGACCGCGAAGACCCGGCAGGGCAGCTTCTTCTTCGGCAGCCCGACCGAATACGCCGACATCCTCGCCGCATCGAGGGCCAACGGCGCACCGGAGGGATTCGAGGTTTCGTGACGAGACGTCGCTATCTGGCCGGGCGGATACTGGCGCTGACACGCCGAAGGCCGTCGCCCCGGGTGGTGATCATCGGGGCGGGCTTCGGTGGCCTCGCTGCCGCGGTGGCGTTGCGGCGCAAGGGAATCGACAACCTGACCATCATCGAAAGTGCCGACGGCGTCGGTGGGACGTGGCGGCGCAACACCTACCCTGGCGCGGCCTGCGACATTGCGAGCCATCTCTACTCGTTCTCGTTCGCGCCGAACCGGGCGTGGAGCCGCACCTACGCATACCAACCGGAGATTCTCGCCTACCTGGAGAAGGTCGCCGACGACTTCGACCTCCGCAGACACCTGATGCTGGAAACAGAAGTGAGCAGCATTCGGTGGAACACCGAAGCGTCGCGCTGGGAGGTGAACCTCACCGACCGCGACACCGTGACGGCGGATGTCGTCGTTAGCGCCGTCGGGCTGTTCGGCGCCACCCGCTATCCCGATATCGCAGGCTTGACGGACTTCGCAGGCACGATGATGCACACGGCGCAGTGGGATGGCTCCGTCGACCTGACCGGTAAGCGGGTGGCCGTGATCGGCACGGGCGCCAGCGGCGTTCAGGTGGTTCCCGAACTCGCCGATGTCGCAGCGGAGTTGACCGTATTCCAGCGCACGCCGCCGTGGATGGTGCCGAAGGAGGACCGGCCGTACAGCGCGGACGAGCTGTCGCGGTACCGCCGCCTGCCATGGGCGCCGGTGCGGGAACGGTGGCGGTTGTGGAAGTTGCAGCACGACAACACCGCGCTGACCCCCGATAACCCGCGAATGGCGGTCGTCCAACAGCTGTCAGAGGGATTTCTGCGCAAACACGTCGACGACGAGCGGTTGCGCGATGCGTTGACGCCAAGGTACCCGTTCCGGTGCAAGCGCGTGCTGCTCGGCGAGAAGTACTACACCGCACTGCAGCGCGAGCACGTCGAACTGGTAGCCGACGGCATCGACCATGTCACCGAATCCGCTCTCGTGACCGCCGACGGCAAGGCATTCGAGGTCGACGTCATTGTGCTGGCGACAGGATTCGAAACCACCAGCTACCTGTCGGGTCTGGACGTCATCGGTGTCGACGGCGAAAGCCTGCACGAGCGTTGGGGTTTGGATCCGCAGGCCTACCTCGGTACCGCCGTCAGCGGGTTTCCGAACTTCTTCATGCTCTACGGTCCGAACACCAACCAGGGAGCCAACTCGATCATCTACATCCTCGAGGCGGGCGCCCGGCTGGTCGCGAGCGCGGTGAATCGCATCGCAGGCAAGGGAGGTTTCGTCGACGTCCATCCCGACGTGGAACGCCGATACAACGACAGGATCGCCACGGAGCTGAAGCAGACCATCTGGACGCGCTGCGACAGCTATTACCGGTCGCCGACGGGCCGCATCGTCACCCAGTGGCCACACTCCGAACTCGACTATGCGAGGGCGACGTGGCGGCTGCGGCCCCGCGACTGGGTTCGCAGTGAGCGCTGAGCGCACCGCCCAGTAGCTGCGCTGGTGGGGTCCATATCGCCGGTCTGGGACAATCGGCAAAGGTGACATGACCATGCCGACGACCGAACCGACGACTTCCCTGACGCCAGGCACGAACGCCGAGGCGGCGGTGGACCTCGCAGCGATCAGGCACAACGTCCGGGTGCTGCGTGAACACGCCGGCTCGGCGCAGGTGATGGCCGTCGTCAAGGCCGACGGATACGGCCACGGAGCCACCCAGGTCGCGCGGTCCGCGCTCGCCGCGGGCGCTGCCGAGATCGGCGTCGCCACCATCGAGGAGGCGCTGGCGTTGCGCCGCGACGGCATCACCGCCCCGGTGCTGGCATGGCTGCATCGGCCAGGCACCGACTTCGCCCCGGCCCTGCAGTCCGACATCCAGGTGGCGCTGTCCTCACCGCGGCAACTGGACGATCTGTTGGTCGCGGCGAAGCTCACCGGAGTGACCGCGAACATCACCGTCAAGGTCGACACCGGGCTGAGCCGCAACGGGGTCAGCCCTGCCGAGTATCCGGCGATGCTGACGGCACTGAGCCGCGCGGCGGCCGATGAGGCGATCCTGCTGCGGGGCATCATGTCGCACCTCGCCCACGGCGACGACCCCGACAACCCCGTCAACGACCTGCAGGCGCGACGCCTCACCGATATGCGCAATCAGGCGCGCGATCACGGGGTGCATTTCGAGATCGCGCATCTTTCCAACTCGCCCGCGGCGATGACGCGGCCCGACCTGGCATACGACATGGTGCGAACCGGCATCGCGGTATACGGGCTCAGCCCGATCCCCGAGCGCGGCGATTTGGGACTGCGACCCGCGATGACGTTGAAAGCCCCTGTGGCTCTGGTCAAATCGGTTCACGCCGGCGAAGGGGTGTCCTACGGGCACACCTGGGTCGCCGACCACGAAACCACGCTGGCACTTGTGCCGCTCGGTTACGCCGACGGCGTCTTCCGCCCCCTGAGCGGACGGATGAGCGTGATGATCAACGGCAGACTGCGGCCCAACGTCGGCCGAATCTGCATGGACCAGTTCGTCGTCGACCTCGGTCCCGACGCCGGCGACGTCAGCGAGGGCGACGAGGCGATTCTGTTCGGGCCCGGCGCCGACGGGGAACCCACAGCGCAGGACTGGGCCGACATGCTCGACACCATCCACTACGAGGTCGTCACCAGCCCGCGAGGTCGGGTCGTCAGGTCATACCGCGGAGCGGATGACATTGGGCAATAAGGGCCTGTTGGCGGGTGTCGCGGGGTTGGCCGCGGTCGGCACGATCGCCGGGGTCACCGTCGCGCGGTCGATGACCCGCCGGACCACCAGCGAAGACGAGTACCAGGGCGAGGACTTCGAGCTTCTCGACGCCGACCGCAGCTCCGTGGTGACCACACCCGACGGAGTCGATCTCGCGGTGCGCGAGGTCGGACCCGAGGGGGCACCGCTGACCGTGGTGTTCTCACACGGGTTCTGTCTTCGCATGGGCGCCTTCTACTTCCAGCGGGTACGGCTCGCTCAGGAGTGGAACCCACAGGTGCGCATGGTGTTCTACGACCAGCGCGGCCACGGCCAGTCCGGCGAGGCGCCACCGGACACCTACTCGATCGAGCAGCTCGGCCGCGATCTCGAGACCATCCTCGCCGTGACGGCGCCGAGGGGTCCGGTGGTGCTCGTCGGGCACTCGATGGGTGGAATGACCGTGCTCTCGCACGCCCGTCAGTACCCGCAGCGCTATCCCACCCCCATCGTCGGCGCGGCGCTGATCTCATCCGCGGCAGCGGGCGTCGACAGGTCGCCCCTGACGGAGATCCTGAAGAACCCTGTGCTGGAGGCCGTTCGGTTCGCGGTGCGCTACGCACCGAAGACCGTGCACCGCACCAGGGGTGCAGCCAAGTCGGTAATCGCGCCGATCCTGCGGGCGGCGTCCTATGGCGACCGGGAGGTGAGCCCGAGCGTCGTCGCCTTCTCCGAGAAGATGATGCACGGCACGTCGATCGTCACCCTTGTGGAGTTCCTGCACGCCCTCGAGGTGCACGACGAGGACGCGGGCCTTCGCACGCTGGCCAAGGTGCCGACGCTGATCGCCTGCGGGGACCGCGACCTGATCACCCCGGCCGAACACTCGCGGGCGATGGCCGCCGCGCTGCCCAAATCCGAGCTGGTGATCGTCGGCGGCGGAGGGCATCTGGTGCAGCTGGAACAACCCGAGGTCATCGACGACGCCCTGGTTCGGCTGGTCGAGCGCGCGACGCCGTCCAAGCTCGTCGCGATGACACGCCGGATCCGCGAACGGGCACGACCCCATGGCTGACCAGTCGGCGGGCACCGCGGAACTGTCGACCGCCGAGGACACCAAGACGCTCGGCGCGAAGCTCGGCGGGCAGTTGCGAGCAGGCGACGTGGTGGTGCTGTCCGGGCCGTTGGGTGCGGGTAAGACGGTGCTGGCCAAGGGAATCGCTGAGGCGATGGACGTCTACGGCCCGGTGATGTCGCCGACCTACGTGTTGGCCAGGGTTCACCGGCCGCGGAAATCCGGTTCCCCCGCGATGGTGCATGTCGACATGTACCGGCTGCTGGACCACGCGGGCGCCGATCTGCTCGGTGAACTCGACTCGCTGGACCTCGACACCGACCTCGCCGATGCGGTAGTCGTCGTCGAATGGGGCGAAGGCATCGTCGAACGACTCTCGGACCGGTATCTCGACATTCGGCTCGAGCGCGCCGTCGATACCGAAGTGCGGACTGCTATCTGGCGGTGGAGCAGGTCATGACGAACGTCGTCCTCGCCATCGACACCGCAACGCCCGCCGTCACCGCGGGAATCGTCCGGCGCCACGGTGACAGCATCGACGTGCTGGCCGAACGGGTGACCGTCGACGCACGTGCGCACGCCGAACGGCTGACTCCCAACGTGCTGGCCGCGCTCGCCGATGCGGGAATGGCGGTCACCGACCTGAACACCGTCGTAGTGGGTTGCGGCCCAGGCCCTTTCACGGGGCTGCGGGTGGGAATGGCCACCGCCGCCGCATACGGGCAGGCCCTCGGTGTACCGGTGTACGGCGTGTGCAGCCTCGATGCGATCGGCGTCGACACGGCTGGCGAGGTGCTCGTGGTCACCGACGCCCGTCGTCGCGAAGTGTACTGGGCGCGCTACCGCGACGGGCTGCGTACGGACGGACCAGCGGTCTGTGCGCCAGCCGACGTGCCGACCGACGTCGGCGCCGTCGCCGGTTCGCCCGAGCATGCCGCCATGTTCGCGCTGCCGCGGCAGCCCGCCGTCTACCCGACGGCATCGGGGTTGGTGCGTGTCGTCGACTGGTCGGCGCCGCCGCCGCCGCTCGTCCCTCTGTACTTGCGCAGGCCGGACGCCAAGCCGCAGATCGTCGCTCGAGCGGCACCGTCATGACGGTCACCTACGACGAGCTGGCGCCGAGCGATGCGGCGCGGTGTGCGGAACTCGAGGCGCAGCTGTTCGACGGCGACGACCCGTGGCCCGCGGCGGCATTCCTCCGGGAACTGGCCGCACCGCACATCCACTATGTCGCGGCACGCGCCGACGACAATCTCGTCGGCTACGGGGGGATCGCTCGGCTCGGCCGAACGCCGCCGTACGAGTACGAGATTCACACCATCGGTGTCGATTCCGCATATCAGGGGAAGGGCATCGGCCGCGAGATGTTGGACCGGCTTCTCAGCGTCGCCACGGACGACTCGGTCTATCTCGAGGTACGGACGGACAATGTAGCTGCGATTGCGATGTACGAGAGCGCGGGCTTCGTCAACGTCGGGTTGCGCAAGCGCTACTACCGGGTCAGCGGTGCCGACGCCTACACCATGCAACGACCCGCGAAGGGAGCGCAGAAGTGACGACCATCCTGGCCATCGAAAGCTCCTGCGATGAAACGGGAATCGGTATCGCCGGATTGGCCGACGACGGCACGGTGACGCTGCTGGCCGATGAGGTGGCCTCCAGCGTCGACGAGCACGCGAGGTTCGGTGGCGTCGTCCCCGAGATTGCGTCGCGTGCGCACCTGGAGGCGTTGGGGCCGACGATGCGGCGCGCGCTCGATGCTGCTGGCATCGCGAAGCCTGACGTCGTCGCGGCCACGATCGGCCCAGGGCTGGCAGGCGCCCTGCTGGTGGGCGTGGCCGCGGCCAAGGCGTATGCGGTCGCCTGGCAGGTGCCGTTCTACGCGGTCAACCACCTCGGCGGGCACCTCGCCGCCGACGTGTACGACCACGGTCCGCTGCCGGAATGCATCGGGCTGCTGGTGTCGGGCGGTCACACCAACCTGCTGCACGTTCGGTCGCTGGCCGAGCCGATCGAAGAGCTCGGGAGCACCGTCGACGACGCCGCGGGGGAGGCGTACGACAAGATCGCGCGTCTGCTCGGCCTCGGCTACCCGGGCGGCAAGGTCCTCGACGATCTCGCTCGCGATGGCGACCGTGAGGCGATCGCGTTTCCCCGCGGGATGACCGGGCCGCGCGATGACCCGTACTCGTTCAGCTTCTCCGGACTCAAGACGGCCGTCGCACGCTTCGTCGAGAAGAATCCCTCCGCACCGCAGGCCGACGTCGCCGCCGGGTTCCAGGAGGCGGTCGCCGACGTGCTGACCATGAAGGCGGTGCGGGCCGCCACCGACCTCGGGGTGTCGACGCTGCTGATCGCCGGAGGCGTCGCCGCCAACTCCCGATTGCGTGAGTTGGCCGAGGAACGCTGTGCGGCAAACGGTTTGACGCTGCGCATCCCACGGCCGCGGCTGTGCACCGACAACGGCGCGATGATCGCGTCGTTCGCGGCGCATCTGGTCGCGGCGGGTGCGCCGCCGTCCCCGCTGGACGTCGCAAGCGATCCGGGTCTGCCGGTGGTGAAAGGACAGCTGTGAGTCCACAAGACAAACTCGAGATCACCGAGTTGCTTTACCGCTACGCCGAGCTCATCGACGCCGGTGACTTCGACGGCGTTGGCCGGCTGCTGGCCCGATCCACCTTCGGCGGCCCGGCGTCCGGTTCGGTGTCAGGAGAGGAGAACATCGCCAACCTGTTCGCGATGACCACCCGCCGTTATCCGGACCATGGAAACACCCCGTGCACACGGCATATGGTGCTCAACCCGATCGTCGAGCTGAACGACGACGGCACCGCAACCACCCGATCGACGTTCTGCGTGGTTCAGGACACCGAGACCGTGCCGATACAGCCGATCGTCGTCGGCCGCTACTACGACAGGTTCGGCCGTGACGACGATGGGTGGCACTTCACCGAGCGCAAGGTCGAGATCCAGATGATCGGCGACGTATCGGCCCACCTGATGGTGGACCCGAAGGCATTCGAGAAGTAGGCGACCTGTTCATACGCTGGTCATCGCATATTTCGGCGATCTGCGTGTTCGCCAAGGGCGATAGGCATGGGGCGACCTTGAGTGCTAGCACTCTCATGTATAGAGTGCTAGGTGGCAGGCGGCCACGCCCTTGACCGGCACCCGCGACGACGGCGCGAGGGCAGGGACGCATGCCAATACCTAATAGAGCTGTCAACACCCGAACTACTGGAAGGGCTCCATCGTGGCGAGCGTGAACATCAAGCCACTCGAGGACAAGATCCTCGTACAGGCCAACGAGGCCGAGACGACCACCGCGTCCGGTCTGGTCATCCCCGACACCGCCAAGGAGAAGCCGCAGGAGGGCACCGTCGTCGCAGTCGGTCCCGGCCGGTGGGACGAGGACGGCGAGAAGCGGATTCCGCTGGACGTGTCGGAGGGCGACACCGTCATCTACAGCAAGTACGGCGGCACCGAGATCAAGTACAACAACGAGGAGTACTTGATCCTGTCCGCGCGCGACGTGCTGGCCATCGTCAACAAATAATCGACGAGCTTGACCGCCCCGGTGATCCCCGCATGACAGCGGCGGATTTCCGGGGCGTCATGCTTCGCAAGGACGGATACGCTTATGGCAAAACTTATCGAATTTGACGAAACCGCGCGCCGCGCAATGGAAGCCGGCGTCGACAAGCTCGCCGACGCGGTACGCATAACCCTCGGCCCGCGCGGCAGGCACGTGGTGCTTGCCAAGTCGTTCGGCGGCCCCACGGTCACCAACGACGGCGTCACCATCGCCCGCGAGATCGAGCTGGAGGACCCGTTCGAGAACCTGGGCGCCCAGCTGGTGAAGTCAGTGGCCACCAAGACCAACGACATCGCAGGTGACGGCACGACGACCGCGACCGTGCTGGCGCAGGCGCTGGTCAAGGCCGGTCTGCGCAACGTTGCGGCGGGTGCCAATCCGATCGCGCTGGGCTCGGGCATCAGCAAGGCCGCCGATGCGGTATCCGAGGCGCTGCTGGCGTCGGCCACCCCGGTCACCGACAAGAAGTCGATCGCTCAGGTCGCCACGGTCTCCTCGCGCGACGACCAGGTCGGCGAGTTGGTTGGCGAGGCCATGACCACGGTCGGCGCCGACGGCGTCGTCACCGTCGAGGAATCCTCGACGCTGGACACCGAGCTGGAGGTCACCGACGGCGTCGGCTTCGACAAGGGCTTCGTCTCGGCGTACTTCATCACCGACTTCGATGCCCAGGAGGCGGTCCTCGAGGACGCGGTGGTGCTGCTGCACCGCGACAAGATCAGCTCGCTGCCCGACCTGCTTCCGCTGCTCGAGAAGGTTGCCGAGGCTGGCAAGCCGCTACTGATCATCGCTGAAGACGTTGAGGGCGAAGCGCTTTCGACACTTGTCGTCAATGCGATCCGCAAGACGCTGAAGGCCGTTGCGGTCAAGGCGCCGTTCTTCGGCGACCGCCGCAAGGCGTTCCTCGAAGACCTCGCCATCGTTACCGGCGCTCAGGTGGTCAACCCCGACGTCGGGCTGGCGCTTCGCGAGGTCGGTCTCGACGTGCTCGGGTCGGCGCGCCGGGTCGTGGTCAACAAGGACAGCACCGTGATCGTCGACGGCGGAGGCACGCAGGATGCCGTCGACGGCCGTAAGGCTCAGCTGCGGTCCGAGATCGAGGCGAGCGACTCCGACTGGGACCGCGAGAAGCTCGAGGAGCGGCTGGCGAAGCTGTCGGGCGGCGTGGCGGTCATCAAGGTCGGCGCGGCCACCGAGACGGACCTCAAGAAGCGCAAGGAAGCCGTCGAGGACGCCGTCTCGGCCGCGAAGGCCGCGGTCGAAGAGGGCATCATCACCGGCGGCGGCGCCGCTCTGGTGCAGGCCCGATCGGCGCTCAAGTCGCTGAAGGACTCGCTGTCCGGCGACGAGGCGCTCGGTGTCGACGTGTTCTCGCAGGCGCTGTCCGCGCCGCTGTACTGGATCGCGACCAACGCGGGACTGGACGGCGCGGTCGTCGTCAACACGGTCAGCGAACTGCCTGCCGGACAGGGCTTCAACGCCGCGACGCTGGAGTACGGCGACCTCGCCGCCGACGGCGTCGTCGATCCGGTGAAGGTGACCCGCTCGGCGGTGCTCAATGCCGCGTCGGTGGCCAGAATGATTCTCACCACCGAGACCGCGGTCGTCGACAAGCCTGCCGAAGAGGCGGACGACGGCCACGGTCATGGTCACGGCCACGGGCATCACCACTAGGTAATTTCTCTGCGCGAGCAGACACAGAAACCCCTAATTCCTCGCGGAATTAGGGGTTTTTGTGTCTGCTCGCGGGCGCGCTCACGAGGCGGGAGACCCTTCCTATTTCGGACTCCTCGGTACGAGATGGCCGTATTCTCTTGCGGTGGAGCGTGATCAGATTCTCACCGCGACCGCAGGCGAACGTCGTCGTGTCGCGGATCTGATCGACGACCTCGACGAGGCTCAGCTGGCGACCCCAGGCCTCTGCGCTGGCTGGGACGTGAAGACAGTGAGCGCCCATTTGTTGAGCTTTCTGGCCGACGGAACCCTCAAGATGACGTTGCTGGGAGCGCGTCGCGGAAATCCGGATCGCGCCATCGACGAGCTGGCACGCCGCAAAGCGAAGCTGTCGACATCCGAAATCATCGCAGGGCTGCGAGACCTTGCCGATCACCAGTATTGGCGACCTCCGCCGCAAGCTCCAGGATTGCTCGCTGAAGTGATGGCACACAGCGGTGAC
>CADEGF010000005.1:25242-192381 GCA_902826815.1 uncultured Mycobacteriaceae bacterium | reverse complement strand
AGCCCTGCTAAAAGAAGCAGCCTGACCGATGTTGCACTAACCACTTGACATTGCCCGAGTGGGCTCCGCCATCACCGCAGTGTCAACGAGCGTCGTCGGGCGCGCGGGCGCTGTGCAGCGCCACAGACCTGGCCAACCGCGCTTGTCGTCTACGAATCACGATCCTTGCGCCGGTATCGAATGAGAGTGAAAGCACGCCTAATTCATCGACAATCGACTCGGTGACCACTTGTTCGACCAGATCGCGCACCGGGTCAAAAGCTCGGGTGGATCGTAATCGGGCGTTATGGCGATGCGCCGATCATGAGGCAGAAGAGTGAGGGGTCCATCAAATTGGACGAAATGTCCGTCCGTCAAGTACCTTGCGAGGGCGTACTCAAACTGTTGAGAGACAACACTTTTCCCACTCAGGCCAAGGTCCACCGTTACAGCCCCTCCGGAAGTCCACCGTCACCAATTTCCAAGCATTGAGACTGCGCTGGTGGCGCCAAAGTGCGAGTGGGCGCCGCCCAGAGCGCAGTGTCAACGAGCGTCGTCGGGCGCGCGGGCGCTTTGCAGCGCCACCGCCCTGGCCAAGCGCGCCTGACGCAACTCCATGTCCTTGAACCGCATGTAGGTACTCAGAGTGGTGAACACGAACGCGATGATCAACACGTAGCCGATCAGGTCCGCACCGCGGTCCACCCCAAGCCAATTCGCGACGATAGTGGTGTCGTCTGGCCGTAGGACCGCGTACACCCCGGCGATCACGAACAGCACAGCGCCGACCTTCACCCACGCCTTGGTACGCGCATTGGTGCGCGACCGCAACAGGTACACCAACAACGCGATGATCGACAGGATCAGCAGCGCCTGAATCCAATTCATCGGGACAACCTCCCTCGCAGCAGCCCGTCGAACACGATGTTCACGCCGTTGAGCAACGGCTGCCCTTTGGACTTCGAGTAATCGGTGTAGAGAATCTCCACCGGTTCTTCGGTGACCCGCCAACGGTTTTCGACCGCCAGCGCGATGATCTCGCTGGCATGGCTCATCCCGTTCATGGTGATGTTCAGCTCGTCGGCGATCCTCTTGTTGAACACGCGTAGCCCGTTGTGCGCGTCGGTCAACCCCAACTCCCGGCTGTTCGGGCTCACCGCCGCCGCGGCACGCAGGATGATCCGCTTCAGCAGCGGTGGCTTGCTCGCGATCGGCTCGGCGAATCGTGTGCCGACGACCATGTCGACGTCATCGGCGGACAGTCGGTCGATCATCGCGACGACATCCTTCAACCGGTGCTGACCATCCGCGTCGAACGTCGCGAACACCTGTGCGCCCGGCCGGCTACGGGCGTACTCGACGCCGGTCTGGATCGCCGCGCCCTGGCCGAGATTCACCGGATGCGATACGACGTGCGCCCCTGCGCGCAGCGCAAGATCGCCCGTGTCGTCCCTACTGCCGTCGTCGACGCAGACGACGTGGTCGAAAACCGAGCGAATATCGCCGATGACGTCGCCGATGACGCTCGCCTCGTTATAGGCGGGTACGACGATCCAAACATCCTGGTAGCGCATATCGATGCGGACCAAAATACACGGTCACCGTGCCGGTCTTCTGGCAAGCGCGCCCAGATGCACGGCGATTCCCACCATCGGCCCACAGAGCAGTGCGACCACCGTGCGAGTCTCCAGGGCGAGCGGCAGCAGCAGCAACAACATCGACACCGCCGTCGCGCTGATCCAACCCGCCGCATACGCGCGGTGCAGCGCCGCCGCCACCGCCGCCGCGCCCGTCAACGTCAACAGCGCGATCGCGATCGCCGCCGCCGTCAGCCATGCCAGCAGCGCGCCGGCCGCACGGTATTCCTCGCCGAACGCCACCCTCAGCAACCACGGCCCGAAGATCCCGGCAGCCACCACACCAAGGGCGCCCAACCCCGCGACGACGGCCGCAGGCGCCACAAGGGACCTCAGACGTTCCGTGCGCTGGTCGACGAAGTGCGCGATGAGATTGCCCTGCATCGCCGTCAACGGCACCAGCAGCGGCGCACGGGTCAGCGTCACGGCGAGGATGACCACACCACCCGCGGCGCCGAGGTCACCCGACGTCGCCTTCAGCAGCACCGGGAAGCCCATCACCAGAATCGCGCTGGCACCGGCCGCGGCGATCGAATGCGCCGCGCCGCGCAGGAACGTCGCCGTCCCGCCGGGCGTCATCAGCGCCGCTGCCGCACGCGTGGACGGTGAGGCGACCAACAGGATCAGCCATGCCACCGCGCCGGCCACGGTCGCCCACAGATAGCCGACCAGCCCCCAGCCGATGACGAACGTCGTCGCCGCCACCGCCACCCGGATGCCCGCGTCGGTCACCATCAGCGCGCCGTACTGGGTCCATCGGCCGACGCCGGCCAGCATTCCCAGCAGCGTCGCGTGCAGGCAGAAGCCGGCCAACCCGACGCTCAGCAGCGCGACGCTCAGCCACTGCGACTCGACGAAGACATGCCCCGACCACAGCGGCGAACTACCCGCGATCACCGCGGCGGCGACGACACCGACCATCGCCGCCACCCGCACCGGGTGCGTGCGCGGGCCCGACACCACTTCGACGTAGCCGGTCGCCCGCACCTCCCGCGTCGCCTCCTGGAGCAGACCGTTGGCCGCACCGGTCACTAGCCCGAACGCCCCCCAGAACACACCGAATACCGAGAAGCCTGCGGGTTCGAGGTCTCGCGCCGCCAGATACAGCACGGCGTATCCGCACAGCGCCGTCAGCACCGTGGCGGTGCCGACTCGTGCGACGCTTCCGCGGGTGATCGGGCCGGTGGGAGTGGCCGCGTCGGTCACAGCGGTGGCACGTCCGTGGAATACAGCCACGCGTCCCACAGCGGCCGCAACGACACATCCGCATAGTTGGCGGCAAGGCCGGTGAAGTCGTCGGTCACCGCGGTCGAGTGGCGGTGCCGGGTGGTCCAATCCCGCAGCAGTGCAAAGAAATTCTCGTCACCGACGATGCCTCGCAGCGCATGCAGCGTGAGCGCTCCACGCTTGTACACCCGGTCGTCGAACATATCCCGCGGGCCCGGGTCCGACAGCAGTAGATCCTGTGGCGAATCAGCCAGACGCTGATGGTAGTGGTGCGCCCACTGGTCGGCCGTGTCGCCGCCGGACTCCTCCGACCACAGCCATTCCGCGTAGCAGGCGAAACCCTCGTGCAGCCAGATGTCGCGCCACCGCCTTGCCGTCACCGAGTTGCCGAACCACTGGTGCGCCAACTCGTGGGCGATCAACCGTTCCGACCCCCGATGCCCGTCGCAATGGTTGGCGCCGAAGATCGAAATTCCTTGCGCCTCAAGCGGAATCTCCAGTTCATCGTCGGTGACGACGACTGTGTAGCCAGTCGAGAGCGGGTACGGGCCGAACCGCTTCACAAAGACCTTCATCATCTGCGGCTGACGGCCGAAGTCGTGGTCGAAGGTGCGCTTCAACCTGGCGGGCAGCGCGGCGTGCATGTGCACCGGGGACTTCTGCAGCCGATAGGACTCGTACACCCCGATCTGAAGCGTAATCAGATACGTCGACGTCGGCTCCGCCAACTCGTAGGTCCACGTCGTCATCGCCGCTCGGGTCCGCCGGGACTTCAACTCGCCGTTGGCGATTGCACGATAAGGGTTCTCGGTGGCGATCTGGATCCGGTAGCTGGCCTTCGAGCTCGGATGGTCGTCACACGGAAACCACGACGATGCGCCGTTGGGCTGCCCGGCGACAAGAACCCCTTCGGTCAACTCCTCGAAGCCGACCTCACCCCAGACCGATCGGACGGGTTGGGGAGTGCCGCCGTACCGGACGACGATCGTCATCGCCGCTCCCGCGGGCAGCGACGTCGACAGCGTGATGTGCAGCTTGCCGCCGGAACAGCGAAACGCCGCGGGCCGACGCCCGTTCACCGAAACCTTGGTCACGGCAAGGGCAGCCGAAAGGTCCAGCGTGAAGGTCCGCAGCGCGGCGAGCGTGGCAGCGGTGATCGTCGCCGTTCCCGTCAGCCGATTGACTGCGACCTTGTATTCCAGATCGAGTTCGTAGCGCGACACCCGGTAGCCGAAGTTGCCTGCGTGGGGCAGGTAGGGGTCGATCACCGGGACCTTCTTGGCCGCCTTCTTCGACCGGGTCACGCGACGGCTTCTTCGGTGGTGTCCTCTGGCTGCGTGTCATCGCGCTTCTTTCCGAACATGTTCCACGGGGCGATCGGATTGCCCTGCCAGCGGGTCGACGGCGGAACCTCGTCCCCGCGCATCACCAACGACGCGGGGCCGACGGTCGCGCCCGCACCCAGGCGTGCGGCGGGCAGCGCAACACAATGCGGTCCCAACGTCGATCCCTGCTCGAGCACGACGGTGTCCATTCGCATGACACGGTCGTGGAACAGGTGGGTCTGCACCACACAACCGCGATTGACCGTGGCCCCCCTCTCCAAGGTGACCAGGTCCGCCTCGGGCAGCCAGTAGGACTCACACCAGACACCCCTTCCGATCTTGGCGCCAAGCGCCCGCAGCCACAGGTTCATCACCGGCGTGCCGGTGGCCGCCCTGGCGAACCACGGTCCGGCCACCGTCTCCACGAACGTGTCGGCGACTTCGTTTCGCCAGACGAACGCCGACCACAGCGGGTGCTCGACGGCCCGGATGCGTCCCACCACAACCCATTTCGCGATCACTGCGATGGCGCCGGCGACAGCTCCCGCGGCCAGCAGCGCCACGCCGCTGGCGAGTGTCGCCCACAGGTAGCCGAATTCGACGACCAGGAACTGTAACGCGAACAGCACGCTCACCCCTATCGCGAACGTGACGATCACCGGAACCAGTCGGCAGGTCTCGACGAAGCCGCGCATGATCTTCAGGCGCAGTGGCGGATGAAATGTCCGCAATGCATCGGCGGCAGTCGGTTTGCGGCGCAACCGGATCGGTGGGCTGCCGAGCCACGAGGAGCCCGCCTTCGACTTGCGCGGGGCCGCCGAAAGCACAGCCACCAGGCCGTCGTCGGGCACCTTCCGGCCCGGCTGCGTGATTCCGGAATTGCCGAGGAACGCGCGCTTTCCGATTGTCGCCTTGGCGACGTGAATCCAGCCGCCGCCCAGTTCGTAGGACGCCACCATGGTGTCGTCGGCCAGGAACGCGCTGTCCTCGATGACGGTGAACTTCGGTGTCAGCAGTGCGGTGGAGATCTCGGTGCCGCGGCCGACCTTCGCGCCGAGCACGCGCAGCCATGTCGGCGTGAGAAGGCTTGCGTAGAGCGGGAACAGATAGTGGCGGGCGGCGTCCATGAGACGCTCCGTCCCCCATATCTGCCAGCCGGTGCGGCTGCGGACCGGGTGGTATCCCTCGCGCAGCCACAGCGACAGCAGACGCACCCCGACGACCGTCAACACCGCATACACCACCAGCGCCGCCAGCGTCGCCGCCGGAATCCAGATCAGGGCGGGCACGATGGCATCGGTCACCGACGCGGAATCCCGGATCGCCCAACCGATGACCGCCAGCCCGCAGCCCAGCGCCGCAAGGGGCAAGGCGCCCAACAGCATTGACGTGACGCCGTAGACGATCACCCAGAACGGCGCCCGGCCAGGGCGCTCCTCCGGCCACGGATGACGGGCCTTGCCGGACTTCACCGCGGGAGAGCCCTTCCAGTACTGGCCCTTCTTCATCCGGCCGACCACACCCGACCCCGCTGCGACGTCAGCGTTCTTGCCGACCGACGCGCCGGGCAGCAGTGTCGTGCGTGCACCGATGGTGGCGTCGTTGCCGATGGTGACTGTGCCGACGTGGAAGTGGTCACCGTCGATCCAGTGCCCGGTCAGGTCCACCTCCGGCTCGATCGAACTGCGATGGCCCAGTGTGAGCATGCCGGTCACCGGGGGCGCGGAATGCAGGTCGACGCCCTTGCCGACCTTGTTACCCAGCGCCCGCGCGTAGTACACCATCCACGGCGCACCGGCCAGGTTCTCCGCGCCGCTGGCATCGGCGAGACGCTCGGCGAGCCACACCCGCATGTGCACCGAACCGCCGCGCCGGTACGTGCCCGGTTTCAGGAAGCCGATCAGAATCCGCGCCGACAACACCGCGATGCCCATCCGGCCGAGCGGCGTGACGAACAGCGCGAACCCGCCGAGCACCCACCACCAGTTGATAAGGATCAGCCACGGCGCGGGGCTCACGGTTGCGGCGACGTTGTTGATCAGCGCCAGCCACACCACCCACTGCAGTCCGGTCAGCGTGGCGAGCGGCAGCGACATGACGACCTGAAATGCCTGCGACAGCAACGGCATCGGCCGTACCGTCCGCGTCTCGACCTGTGGGGGCGGGTCGAGCTCGTCGAGGAACCCGGCCAGTGACCCCAGCCGCGGGTGGTCGTAGACGTCGGCGACCGTCACCTGCGGATAGCGCTCGCGCAGCGCCGCGACCGACTGCGCCGCCGAAAGCGATCCACCGCCCAGCGCGAAGAAGTCGGCCTCCGGTCCGTCCACCGGCGCGGCCAGCACGTCGCGCCACAATCCGGCCAGCCAGCCCATCGTGCCGCCGAGGTCTGCTGCCTCTTGCTCGGGTTCGCCCGGCGGCGGCCACGGCAAGGCGTCGCGGTCCACCTTGCCCGAGGTCCTGGTGGGCAGTTCGTCGAGGAGAACCAGGCGCGGCACCAGGGCGGCAGGCAGCGACTCCGCCAGCGATGTGCGAGCGGCCGCAACGTCGAACGCCGGGTCGGCGCTGGCGATGTAGCCGACCAGCAGGGGCGTGCCGCTGGCGGTCTTGCGCACCGCCGCGGCACCGCCGCTCACTGCGGGCAGGTTCACAAGAGCGGAGTCCACCTCGCCGAGTTCGATGCGACGCCCGCCCACCTTGACCTGATCGTCGGCGCGGCCTTGGAAGTAGAGCCCGTCGGGCTCCAGCCGTACCAGGTCACCGCTGCGGTACGCGCGGCTCCATTCCAGCGTCGGCATTGGCCCGTACTTCTCGGCGTCCTTCTCCGGATCGAGATAGCGGGCCAGACCGACGCCGCCGATCACCAGCTCGCCCACCGTGCCGATGTCGACGGGCGCGCCATCCTTGTCGACGACGGCCAGGTCCCAGCCCGGCAGCGGCAGCCCGATGCTGACCGGCCCTAGGCCGTCGAGCTTGGCCGCGCACGCGACGACCGTGGCCTCGGTGGGGCCGTAGGTGTTCCACACCTCGCGGCCCGCGGCGTCGGGTCCGGCGGCCAACCGCTCCGCGAGGTCCGGTGGGCAGGCTTCGCCGCCGAAGATCAGCAGCCGCACCGCCTCCAACGCCTCGGCCGGCCACAGCGCGGCCAGCGTCGGCACCGTCGAGACCACCGTGATGTCCTTCGACACCAGCCACGGCCCCAGGTCCATCCCGCTGCGCACCAGCGATCGGGGTGCGGGCACCAGGCAGGCGCCGTTGCGCCAGGCCAACCACATCTCCTCGCAGGACGCATCGAAGGCGACCGACAGCCCGGCCAGCACCCGGTCGCCGGGCCCAATCGGGTTGTCCTGCAGAAACATCTGCGCCTCGGCGTCGACGAACGCCGCGGCGTTGCGATGCATGACCGCCACGCCTTTCGGGGTTCCCGTCGATCCGGAGGTGAAGATGATCCACGCATCGTCGCGGCCCAACGGCGACGCGGCGCGCCAGCCGCGGGAGTCACCTGCACCGCGGACCAGGCCCTTGTCGGTGATGACGCCGACGACGCCCGCCTCGCCGAACACGAGCGCGGCCCGCTCGTCGGGGTCGTCGGCGTCCACCGGCACGTAGGCGGCTCCGGTGGCGAGCGTCGAAAGGATCGCGACGTAGAGCGCGTAGCTGCCCGACGGCATGCGGATGCCGACGCGATCGCCGCGTCCGATGCCGCGCGCCGCCAACCACGCGACGCTGTCCTCGATGTCGGTGATCAGCTCGCTGTAGGTCAGTTGGACCGATCCGTCGTCGATCGCGGGCGCATCGGGGTAGCGCGTCGCGGTGTCGTAGAGGATGTCCACCAGCGTGCGCGGCTCCGGTGCGTGCGGCGACAACAGGTACTGCTCGGGAATCTCCGGCATCGCCACGCCTACAACGTACTAAGCGCGCTTGGATTCTTGTTGAGCGCAACCGTTGTCGGACAGGGATGTCGCTCTTAGCCTGGCGGCGTGGTAAGCGAACGCAATCGTGGGTTGCGGCTGTTCGTGGCCGACGCCGAAGGCGACAACTGGAGCGAGCTCACCGCCGGTGAGACCGCGGCGGTGCGCCTCGCGGCTCCCGACCTGCAGCAGGCTCGACGCCCTGCACTACGCCGGAACAGGACATGCGGCAGCTGGCCGCTGCGGCGTTGGATCGCATCGCACGTCGCCTACCGCTTGCCGGCGCTGCCTGACGCCCCTGAGGGCCCTGTCGACTACGCCTCGAGCTCGCCTGCGAGTTTGCGCTCGATGCTGGCCCTTGTGACTGCGGGCAGCGCGATCAGCCCGTCGAGTTCGACCTTGGCCCTCGAGTAGGCGCTCTGCCGTTCCTGCGGCGTGGCGCCGTCGTCTTCGGCCAGCTTGAGCAGGTTCTGGGCCCGCGCGATGCGCTGCTGTTCCTCGTTGGAGAACGTGCTGCGGCGCAGCCGGATCGCCTCGGCCTCTGCCACGTCGAACGCGGTCACGTAGTCGTGCACGGCGTCGCGGTACTCCAGTTGTGCGTCGCGGTCGCCGTCGAGATCATCGGCGTTGTCCGGCCGCAGCAGATCCGCCCGCCGCCGAGCCTTGTGGAACTCGATCGTCAGCGGGTTGCGCATATCGGTCATCAGCGGGAAGTCGAGCAGCTTGGCGATGTCGATCTCGTAGTCGAGCCACCGCGCATCGGTCTGCCCGTGCCGTTCGATGACCTTCGTCAGCTCGCGCCGGTACTTGACCTCGTTGGTGCGGGTGCGGCCGGCCGCCTCAGCGACGGCGATCTTGGTCTGCTGCTTGATCCGGTATCGCTCCAGCCGACGGTCGGCGCGCCGCTCATTGGCCGCGGCGACCCCGCGCACCGCGCCGCCGACCACGCCGGCGAGCGGAAATATCAGCCACCAGAAGTGGAAGATGTTCTCCACCCGCCCCAGCATGCCATCGTCAGGAAAGCGCCTCGTAGATCAGCTGGGCGTATCGTGCGGTCCGCTCGTTGCCGAGGGTGCCCTGCCCCATCTTGTTCATCACGTAGGTTGCGGTGGCGCGGCGACCCGGATTCATCAACACCATCGAACCGCCCCAGCCACCCCAGAAGCAGACCCGCTCCTCGGGAGGCAGGAACGGCAGCACCTCCGGTGTGGAGAGGCCGTAGACGATGCCCATCTTGAGGGGAGCGGCCAACACCAGGTCGGGTCCGTGCGACTGGACCTCGAAGATTCGCTCGATCGTCTGCGCCGACAACAGCTCGACGCCATTTACCGTGCCGCCCAGCGATATCGGCGACAGCATGCGTGCCAATGAGCGAGCGTTGCCGTGCCCGTTGACCGCGCCCAGATCGGCTTCTCGCCAGGCTGTCGTGTGGGCGATGGTGGCCTCAGGAGCGGGATTGGTCAGCGTCTTGCGCATCGGGTTGTCTTCGGGCAGTTGGTCGAACGGGATCTCGAACGGCGGCGGAGGGATGAGCTCTGCGATCCGCCCGTAGTCGTCCGGTCCTGCGCCGAACTGGAAGTCCGCGTCCAGCGGGCCCGCGATGTCGTCGCGCACGAAGTCTTTCAATGACTTGTTCGCGGTGCGCTTGACAAGCTCCCCGATCAGGAAGCCGTAGTTGAGCGCGTGATAGCCGGACGCGGTTCCCGGCTCCCACCACGGCGCCTGCGCGGCGAGCAGCGAGGTTGCCGCGTCCCAGTCGAAGAGGTCCTCGATGGTCATCGGCTCCTGCCAGCCCGCGACGCCGGAGGTGTACGACATCAGGTGGCGCACCCTGACGCCCTGCTTCCCGTTGGCGGCGAACTCGGGCCAATAGGTGGCGACGGGCGCGTCGAGATCCAGCAGACCGCGGTCGGCCAGCATCAGCGCGGCCAGGCTGGTCACCGTCTTCGTCGACGACCAGACGTTGACGATGGTGTCCTCGCGCCACGGCACCGTCCTTGCCGCGTCGGCGTGGCCGCCCCAGATGTCGAGCACCGACTCGCCGTCGACGTCGACCGCGATGGCCGCTCCGACCTCGTTGCCGGTACTGAGTTCGTCAGCCAACGCATCGGCGACCTTGTCGAATCGGGAGTCGCAGTGTCCGTTCACGGCGGAAGTCATGCGGTCGAACTTAGGGCGTGGTTGGTGAATCTGACGACGCTTGAGGGCGATTTCCGTCGTCAGATTCACCATCGGGCCGTATCAGGCGGTCACCAGTTGTCGTAGCCGCCTTCTGGCCCCAGCATGCGTTCCAGGCGGGTGCGGTTGATCCGGGCCAACTCGTTGCGGACGGCTTTCCGCTCGGTCTCGACGTCGTTGAGCATGAGTCCTGCGACCGTCGCCAGCACATCCGGGTAGGCCTGCAATATCGAGTCGACCGACGGCTCGGCCAGCGCGAACAGCAACTGGTCGGCCTGCCGGAACAGCGCGTCGTGATCGGCATACGGACGGGCGCGGGCAAGGTCGGCCGCCAGGGGCACGCTGTAACAGCACTCGTAGACGGCGTGCACGGCGCGGCGCATGGGCATCTCGTTGAAGACGCCCAACCCCATGCCCTTGTGCATCAACACACACTCATGATCTGCGCAGAAGAGCACGCAGGCGTTACGCCGTGTTACAGCGAGGAAAACTCCTGACCCAGTGACGGCCGAAGCCTCAGTGGCCCTGCGTCTTGAACCGCTCGAGCGACCTGACGACCTCGGCCTCGGCGTCCTCGCGGCCCGCCCAGTCGGCGGCCTTCACGTACTTGCCGGGCTCCAGGTCCTTGTAGTGAACGAAAAAGTGCTTGATCGCCTCGAGTTCGTACGACGGCACGTCGCCCACGTCCTGGATGTGGTCCCAGCGCCCGTCGCCCGCAGGCACGCACAGCACCTTGTCGTCGCCGCCGGCCTCGTCGGTCATCTTGAACATGGCCACCGGCCGTGCCTCGACGATGCAGCCGGGAAACACCGACTCGGGCAGCAGCACCAGGACGTCCAGCGGGTCGCCGTCCTCGCCGAGGGAGTCCTCGATGAAGCCGTAGTCGGCCGGATAGCCGAACGCGGTGTACAGATAGCGGTCGAGCTTGACCCTTCCGGAGTCGTGGTCGACCTCGTATTTGTTGCGCGAGCCCTTCGGGATCTCGATGACAACGTCAAACTCCACCGTCGCGGCTCCTTGCCCTGTGCTCTGTCTTGGTGACGACGTCACCCTAATCGACGCATATCCTGCATTGGCAGGCCGGAGTCAGGAGAATCATGCGTCCCACCACGTGGCGACGGTCCACCCACGTTGTCGTCGGGGTGGCCGTTGTGCTGCTGGTTGTCGCCATCGTGGTGGCTGCCGCGCTGCTGCGAAGCAATTCCAGCGACGCCGACGCGATCCCCGCCGCGCCCGCGCCCGCGACCGCAGACCCGGGAATCAAGCCGGTGTCCGACACCGCCGACAAGCCGACGCCCGACAAACTGGCCGAAACCATCGCGCTGACGCTCGCCGACCCGAACCTGGGCGCCTTCACCGGCCGAATCGCGGACGCCGCCACCGGGGAGCAGTTGTGGACGCAAGGCGCCGATGTGCCGATGCAACCGGCGTCGGTGACCAAGGTGTTGACCACCGCGGCGGCTCTGCTCGGCCTTGACCGCGACCACCGTCTCACGACGACGGTGTTGGCCTCCGACGGGAGACCGGGTGTCGTCGTGCTGAAGGGCGGCGGTGACCCGACGCTATCGGCTGCGCCCAAGGGGCAGGACACCTGGTACCGCGGCGCGGCGCGGATCAGCGACCTCGCCGACCAGGTGCGTCGCAACGGCACGAAGGTCACCTCGGTCGCGGTCGACGTCAGCGCATACAGCGGCCCGACGATGGCGCCGGGCTGGGATCCACTCGACATTGAGGGCGGTGACATCGCGCCGATGGAAGCGGTGATGCTCGACGGAGGACGCACCCAGCCGGTCAGTGACGAATCCCGCCGCTCCACGACACCGGCACTGGACGCCGGTCGCGCGCTCGCGATGGCTCTTCGCATCGACCCGGCAAAGGTCACGGTGATGTCGTCGGCCTTCGAGGGCGACGAGATCGCGTCGGTGCAGTCGCCGCCGCTGATCGAGCGGTTGCGGGAGATGATGAACAACTCCGACAACGTGATGGCGGAATCGATCGGCCGCGAAGTTGCTGCCGAACAGGGAAAGTCGCAGAGTTTCGCGGGCTCCGTGCGCGCGGTGCTCGAGGAGTTGGACGGCGCGAAGATCGACACCGGCGGTTCGCACCTGGTGGACTGCAGCGGATTGTCCATCGATGACCGGCTGACCGCGGAGACTCTCGACGAGACCGTCAGCGCCGCAGCCGGTCCCGACCATCCGACGTTGCGGCCGCTGGTGGACCTGCTGCCCATCGCGGGCGGCAGCGGCACGCTCTCGAACCGCTTCCTCGACACCGACGCCGGTCGCGAGTCGGCCGGGTGGCTGCGCGCCAAGACCGGTTCTCTGACGGGCACCAACTCGCTGGTCGGCATCGTCACCGACGCCAGCGGCCGGGTGCTGACCTTCGCGCTGCTCTCCAACGACGCGGGCCCGTCGGGCAGGACCGCCATCGATGCGTTCGCTTCCACGTTGAGATCGTGTGGGTGTAGCACATGAGCCCCGCAAACAAGGTGACCGTCGGCCGCACCGTCGACTGGGGATTCGCCGCGGCGTTCGGCGCCAAACTCGCAAGGCCTGCTCCGCCCGCCACCGACTACACCCGCCGCCAGGCGATCGAGCAGCTGGCAAGCTCCGCGCTGAGCGCCGAGATGCCGGTGCGCGAAGTGACCGGGCTGAACGAGGGCGGCGACGTGGCCGACGCCCGCATCATCGATCGACCCGAATGGATCAGGGCCGCATCCCAATCCATGCGGGCGATGACGGGTGGCAGAGAGAACGGCGGGAACGGCGACAAGCCGCACTTCATCACCGGGCGCATCACCGGCGCCCAGACGGGAGCGGTGCTCGCGTTCATCTCCTCTGGCATCCTCGGCCAGTACGACCCCTTCGCCGATAACGGTGGCGAACTGCTTCTGGTGTACCCCAACGTGATTGCGGTGGAGCGCCAGCTGCGCGTCGTGCCGGCCGACTTCCGGCTCTGGGTTTGCCTGCACGAGGTGACGCACCGTGTGCAGTTCCGTGCCAACCCGTGGCTGGCCGACCACATGTCCAACTCGCTCGCGGTGCTGACCGAGGAAAGCAGCGACGACGTCACCGAGGTGATCGGCAGGCTGGCGGGCTTTGTCCGCGATCGCCGCGATGGTGTTCCGGCCGAACCGAATTCGACGGGCGTGCTCGGGGTGCTGCGCGCCGTCCAATCCGAGCCCCAACAACGCGCCCTCGACCAGTTGCTCGTGCTCGGCACCTTGCTGGAAGGCCACGCCGATCACGTGATGGACGCAGTCGGTCCCGCCGTCGTGCCGTCCGTGGTCACCATCCGGCGCCGATTCGAGGAACGGCGCAAGCGTAAGCAACCACCGCTGCAACGGATCATGCGAACACTGCTCGGTATCGACGCGAAGATGAGCCAGTACACGCGCGGCAAGGCATTCGTGGACCACGTCGTCGAACGCGTCGGAATGGCGCGGTTCAACACCATCTGGACGGGACCAGAGACACTCCCGCTGCCAGAAGAAATCGAGAAGCCGCAGCGATGGATCGACAGGGTGCTGTAGGCGCGCTGCGCAACGCGGTGTCGGCGTTCGACGCTCGATACGCCGCCGCGGACGACCGGTGGTGCGTCGCGTTGTCGGGAGGGCCTGACTCGTTGGCGCTGACGGCGGTCGCCGCCACGCTGAAGCCGACGACAGCGCTGATCGTCGACCATCGACTGCAGCAGGACTCGCAGCGGGTGGCGGCGACCGCGCGGGGCCAAGCGATGGCGCTGGGATGCATTGCCGCACATGTTCTTTGCGTCGACGTCGGTCGAGCGGGAGGGCCCGAGGCCGCCGCCCGGACCGCCCGCTACCGCGCACTGGACGCGGCGCGGGCGGATAGCCTGGTGCTGCTCGGCCATACCCTCGACGACCAGGCCGAGACCGTGCTGTTGGGCCTCGGCCGCGGCTCGGGTGCGCGGTCGATCGCCGGGATGCGGCCGCATGACCCGCCGTGGTGTCGGCCGCTGCTGGACGTCCGGCGCGCGGTCACCCATCAGGTGTGCGATGAGCTGGACATCCAACCGTGGCGCGACCCGCACAACACCGATCGCCGCTATACCCGCACGCGGTTGCGCACCGAGGTGCTGCCGCTGCTCGAGGATGTTCTTGGCGGCGGGGTGGCCGAGGCGCTGGCCCGCACCGCGACCGCGCTGCGTGAGGACAACGAGACGCTGGACGAACTCGCTGCCACGGCACTGGCCGCGGTATCAGCGGGCGACGACCTCGAAACGGAGCCGTTGACGGCGCTGCCTGAGGCCGTCCGGCGCAGAGTGATCCGCGGCTGGCTGCTCGCAGGGGGAGCCCGCGACCTGACGGACAAGCAGATTCGCGGCGTCGACGGGCTGGTCACCAAGTGGCGGGGCCAGGGCGGGGTCGCGGTGAGCTCCCCGTTGCGGAGCGAACGGCTGTTCGCGGGGCGTCGCGACGGCGCGCTGACCCTGTACCGCGAACCCGTCTGAGGGCCGTTAGGGCGAGGTGACGTTGGTCGAGGGCGGTCGCACGTGGCACGCTGTGGACGTGCCATCAGAGGAGCTGTATCCGGGCGACATCAAATCGGTGTTGCTCTCCGAGGAACAGATCCAGGCGCGGGTCGCCGAGTTGGCCGCGCAGGTGGGCGCCGACTATCGGGACGCCGTCGCCGCCAACGAGCAGGATCTGCTGTTGGTCACGGTGCTCAAGGGCGCCGTCTTCTTCGTCACCGACCTGGCCCGTGCGATCCCGTTGCCCACGCAGCTGGAGTTCATGGCGGTCAGCTCCTACGGCTCGTCGACGTCGTCGTCGGGTGTGGTGCGAATCCTCAAGGACCTCGACCGCGACATCAACGATCGCGACGTGCTGATCGTCGAGGACATCGTCGACTCCGGGCTGACCCTGTCCTGGCTGCTGCGCAACCTCGCGACCCGGCACCCACGGTCGCTGAAGGTGTGCACGCTGATGCGCAAGCCCGACGCCGTGCGCGACGACGTGGATATCGCCTATATCGGCTTCGACATCCCCAACGAGTTTGTCGTCGGGTACGGGCTCGACTACGCCGAGCGCTACCGGGACCTGCCCTACATCGGCACGCTCGACCCGAAGGTGTACGAGGAGTTCTAGCGCGTTACGCGGGAAAGCTGGGGACATGAGCCGTACAGCCCTACGGATCTGCCCGTTGTGCGAGGCCACCTGCGGCCTGACGCTGACGATCTCCGACGGCCGGGTGACCGGCGCGCGCGGCGACCGCGATGACGTCTTCAGTGCCGGATTCATCTGCCCGAAAGGCGCAAGCTTCGCCGAACTCGACAACGATCCCGACCGCCTGCAGCAGCCGATGATCCGACGCGACGGTGCGCTGACCGAGGCGACATGGGATGAGGCCTTCGCCGCGGTCGCCGATAGGCTTGGCGAGGTCGTTCGCGTGCACGGCGGCGCGTCGGTCGGCGTGTATCTGGGGAACCCGAACGCACATACCGTCGCGGGCAGCCTGTACCCGCCGCTGATCATCCGCGGCCTCGGGACCCATCAGGCGTTCTCCGCCAGCACCCTGGACCAGATGCCCAAACACGTTGCGCTGGGCCATATGTTCGGCAGCCCGGTCGCGTTCACCGTGCCCGATCTCGACCGCACCGACTATCTGGTGATCATCGGCGCCAACCCGCTTGTCTCCAACGGCAGCCTGGCCACCGCGGCCGACTTCGGCGGCAAGCTGCGCGCACTGCGCAAGCGGGGCGGCCGGCTGACCGTGATCGACCCGGCCCGCACACGGACGGCCGAACTGGCCGATCGGCACGTCGCACCCCGGCCGGGCACCGACGGCGCCCTGTTGTTCGCGGTCGTGCATGTGCTCTTCGAAGAGGGCCTTGTCGCAACGGATCTCGGCGGCATCGCCCATCACGTCAACGGCCTGGACGACGTTCGCCGCCTCGCCGAGGGGTTCTCGCCTGACGATGTCAGCGAGTACTGCGGCGTGGCCGCCGACGAGATCCGGGTACTCGCCCGCGAGCTCGCTGCGGCGCCGACCGCGGCGGTTTACGGCCGTATCGGCACGTCCACAGTCGAATTCGGCACCCTGGTCAGTTGGCTGGTCGACGTCATCAACGTGCTGACAGGCAACCTCGACCGGCCCGGCGGGGCGATGTTCCCACTCGGCGCCACGTCGCCAGCGCCTCGGCCGCCCAAACCGGGCCGCGGTTTCAAGACCGGCCGCTGGCACAGCAGGGTCTCGGGCCATCCGGAGGCGTTGTCCGAGTTGCCGGCTGCCGCACTGGCCGAGGAGATCGACACCGCGGGCGACGGGCAGATCAAGGCGATGATCACGATCGCCGGTAACCCCGTGCTTTCCGCGCCAGACGGCGACCGCCTCGACCGTGCGCTCGACACGGTGGACTTCATGGTTTCCATCGACCCCTATCTCAACGAGACCACCAGGCACGCGGACGTCATCCTTCCGCCCCCTCCGCCCTCGCAGAGTGCGCACTTCGACTTCGCCCTCAACAACCTCGCGGTCCGCAACAACGTCCGCTATTCACCGCCGGTGCTGCCGCTCGACGGCAGGCCGGGCGAGGCGGAGATCCTGTCCCGCATCGCGCTGATCCTCTACGGCGTAGGCGTCGACGGTGATCCGGCGCTCGTCGACGAACAGGTCATCGCGACGACGCTGGCCAAGGAGAGCGCCGACGCCAACTCGCCGGTTGCGGGCCGCCCGGTCGAAGAGCTGACCGCTCTGCTTGTGCCAGGGCCCGGCTACGAACGCCGCCTCGACATGATGCTGCGCCTCGGGCCGTACGGCGACGCGTTCGGCGCACGGCCCGACGGCCTGACGCTCGAACGGGTCAAGGCGGCACCGCACGGCATCGACCTCGGTCCGCTGCAGCCCCGGCTGCCTGAAGTTCTCCGAACACCAAGCGGCAGAATCGAACTCGCGCCCGAGCCGTTGATCGCCGATGCTGAGCGGCTTCGCGATGCGCTCGACCGCGAGGTCGACCGGTTCGTGCTGATCGGAAGGCGTCACCTTCGTTCCAACAACAGCTGGATGCACAACGTCCCCGCACTGGCGGGCGGGACGAACCTGTGCACGCTTCAGATGCACCCGGACGACGTCGCCGAACTCGGCCTGGCCGACACCGCGAAGGTCAAGGGTCCCGGCGGGGAAGTCCTCGCGCCGGTCGAGCCGATGCCGGGGATGCGTCGCGGTGTGGTCTCGCTACCGCACGGCTGGGGTCACGACCGCGGTGGCACCCGACTGGGTGTCGCGGCAGGCCAGCCGGGCGTCAACGTCAATCAGCTCAACGACGGCAGTCAGCTCGACCCCCTGTCGGGCACCGCTGTCCTCAACGGCATTCCGGTGGATATCGCCCCGGCTGACTGAAGGGCTGAGTTACGTCAGCTCCCAGATCACCGTCACCGAGAAGCTGACGGTCTGCTGACCCGGCTCCATCGGCACGGCCTCGAAAGCCGCGCGCGGCATCGGCGTGGGCAGCGGGGTCGGCGGCGTCGCCCCTGCCGACTCGGTGATCGAGATGACGTCGCCAAGAGTGAGTCCGGCCAGCTGCGCGTACTGCTCGGCGCGGTCCTTGGCGTCGTCGAACGCCCTCGTGCGGGCGTCCTTAACCAACTGCGAGTCGTCGTCGATCGTGTAGCTCACCGAGTTGATGCGGGTGGCGTCGCCGCCGGTGGTGCCGATGAGTGCCAACGTCTGCGACGCGTTGTTCAGGTTGCGGATCTTGACGGTGGCCGAGTTGCTCGCCTGGTAGGCGATGATCGACGGGTTGTCGCCGCCGCCGTACTGCGGCTGCAGCGTCACGTTCGTCGTCGCGATGTCGTTGCGGTCGATGCCCGAGTTCACAACGGCGTTGATCACCGCCTGCATTTTGTCGCTGGTCTGGTTCATCGCGGCGGTGGCGTCCGGCGCGGTGGCCTCGATCGACACCTGCGCACTCAACGTGTCGGGCCTGCCCTGTACCTCGCCGGTCCCGACGACCGTGACCTGGCGGGTGGCGGAGTCAGCCGCCGGGACCACCGAAGACGGACCCGCCTTCGACGACGCGTCGCATGCCGCCAGTCCGGCGACGACCAATCCCGCCGCGGCGAGGACGATCAATCGGTTCGCAAGTTTCGCTCTCGCTGCGATCGGCATGCCTGGCACCATACCGTCACGGCGTCACGAGGATCTTGCAGTGCGCGTCGGGATTGGCCAGGTCGTCGAACGCGGCCCCGACGCCGTGGAGCCCGACCTCACCCGTGATCAGCGGGGCGACGTCGACCTCGCCCTCGGCGATCAGGCGTAACGACTCGGCGAACTCCGCTGCGTCGTAGGCGTTCACGAACTGCACGTTGATTTCCTTGGCGATGCCGAACAGCGGCAGGATCGGGTCGGATTCCATGCACACCCCCGCGATGACGAGCCGGGTGCCCATCGGTGCCCGCCGCATCACGTCGCTGACGATTCCTGGCACGCCGACAGCCTCGAACACCACCGCGGGCTTGACGCTGTCGAACGGGGAACCCTGCGCCGGATCGACCGTCTGGTGGGCGCCCATCGTCGTCGCCAGCTCGCGCCGCTTCTGCGAATAGTCGGCGGCCACAATGTGTTCCACGCCCCGATGGCGAAGCGCAGCGACGATCGCGAGGCCGATGGGGCCTGCCCCGATCACCAGCGCCACGTCGCCGGGCTGGATCGACGATTTGTTCACTGCGTGCAGGCCGACTGCCATCGGCTCGGTCAGCGAGGCGTGCCGGGGGTCAAGGCCGTTGGGGATCGTCAGCAGCAGCGGCGCCGAGAGCAGCATTCGCTCGGCGTAGCCGCCGATAGTGGTGTTGCTCGACAGGATGGGCTCAAATCCTCTGGGCGACAACAGCACAGGAAGCGACGTGACAACGGTCCCCGCTGGTGGCGCCTCGGTGTCCGGGCCCGCTTCGAGCACCTCCGCGCTGAACTCGTGTCCCATGAAGACGTCCTCGGCCAGGTCCACGGGCAGACCACCCTCGATCGGCATCCCCGTCATCTCCCGCGTCAGCCTGACCATCTGGTCACCGTGCGACGCGAAATGCAGGTCCGAGCCGCAGATCCCGCATGCCTTCACCGCGACGAGCACCTGGCCGGTCTCGGGCACCGGCTCGGCGACGTCGTCGCGCACGACCATCCGGCCGCCGCGCAGTACCGCGGCGCGCATCACCGCCCCTCAACTTCGCGCAGGAACTCCAGAAGAAGCCGGTTGACGTCGTCGGGGCGCTCCTGCTGCACCCAGTGCCCGGCTCCGTCGACCCATTTCTCGGTGTACGGACCGGCTGCCACCTCGCGCGCGCGGGCAGGGTTCATCGTCGGGCCGATCGGGTCGGCCGTACCGCCGACGAACAGTGCGGGCACGGTGATCTGCGCGCCCGCCAATTGCGGGGTCGACGCCCAGTTGCGGTCGTAGTTGCGGTACCAGTTCAGCGCTCCGGTGAACCCGGTTCTGCCGAACTCGGTCACGTAGTGGGCGAACTCGTCGGCGCTGATCCAGTCGGGTAGCGGCGCGTCTCCGTCGACGAGCCCGGCGAACATCTCACGCATCGTGGCGGCCACGTCGGCCTCCATTTCGGCCTCGGCGACGCCGGGCTCCTGAAAGCGCAGCATGTAGAAGTCCTCGCCGAACTTCTCGCGCCAGCGTTCGGTGGGACGGGTCCTGGCCCGGGGGATCGGCGGAACGGACAGCCCGGCGACGGCGCGCACGCGGTCGGGATGCAGCAGCGCGGTGTGCCAGACGACCATGGCGCCCCAGTCGTGGCCGATGAACACGGCTTTGTCGACGCCGACGTCGTCGAGAAGGCCGACGTGGTCGGCGGTCAGGGCGTGGATGTCGTAGTCCTCGACGGCGTCGGGTCGGCTCGAGCCGCCGTAGCCGCGCTGGTCGGGCGCCAGCACGTGGTAGCCGGCCTCGGCAAGCACCGGTATCTGGTGGCGCCACGAGTAGGCCAGCTCGGGGAAACCATGGGCCAGCACGATCACCGGCGCCCCGCGTTCGCCTGCCTCGATCACCCGCAGTCGGACACCGTTGGTCTCGACGAACCGCTCGGCGGAGGTGAGCACGAAGTCAGCCAAGCACAGGGCGACCGGGCCGTCGAGATCGCGGATCCGGCGTCGACTGTGCCGATTAGTACGCCGTTGCAGCCGCGTGTCGCGTACGTAATCGCACGGTCGAGGCGGCGAGCCCCATGTCCAGCTGTGGATCACCCCAGCTGGAGTAGAGCCCGTTTTCGTATTCGAGACTCGTTCGGCGAACAGCGCCGGAGAACCGTCGGGAACCGCCGGACGTTGGTCTAGCGGTAGCCTTGACTATTCAAGCTGCACTAATGGAAGTACACCGGCCGCATGCGGCCGAGAAAGTCGAAGCCCAGGGCCGATACTGAATGAACCGCAAAAATGTGATCCGCACGCTCACCGTGATCGCGGTGGTCCTGCTGCTGGGCTGGTCGTTCTTCTATTTCAGCGACAACACCCGCGGCTACAAGCCCGTCGACACCTCGGTGGCGATGGCCCAGATCAACAGCGACAACGTCAAGAGCGCTCAGATCGACGACCGCGAGCAGCAGGTTCGCCTCGACCTGAAGAGCGGCAACGGCGACACCCAAGACAGCGACAAGATCATCACCAAGTACCCGACCGGGTTCGGGGTCGATCTCTTCAATGCGCTGAGCGCTAAGAACGCCAAGGTGAACACCGTGGTGAACCAGGGCAACGTCCTCGGGTCGCTGCTCATCTACCTCTTGCCGTTGCTTTTGCTCGTCGGCCTGTTCGTGATGTTCTCCCGCATGCAGTCCGGCGGCCGGATGGGCTTCGGCTTCGGCAAGTCGAAGGCCAAGCAGCTGAACAAGGATCTGCCCAAAACCACGTTCGCCGACGTCGCAGGCGTCGACGAGGCGGTCGAGGAGCTTTACGAGATCAAGGACTTCCTGCAGAACCCGACGCGGTATCAGGCACTCGGCGCCAAGATCCCCAAGGGCGTGCTGCTGTACGGACCGCCCGGTACCGGCAAGACGCTGCTGGCCCGCGCCGTCGCAGGCGAGGCAGGCGTGCCGTTCTTCACGATCTCAGGCTCCGACTTCGTCGAGATGTTCGTCGGCGTCGGCGCTTCGCGGGTCAGGGACATGTTCGAACAGGCCAAACAAAACAGTCCCTGCATCATCTTCGTCGACGAGATCGACGCCGTCGGCCGCCAGCGCGGCGCAGGCCTCGGCGGCGGCCACGACGAGCGCGAGCAGACCCTCAACCAGCTCCTGGTCGAGATGGACGGCTTCGGCGAGCGCCAGGGTGTCATTCTCATCGCGGCCACCAACCGGCCCGACATCCTCGACCCGGCGCTGCTGCGGCCTGGCCGCTTCGACCGGCAGATCCCGGTGTCCAACCCCGATATCGCGGGCCGTCGTGCCGTGCTCAAGGTGCACTCGCAGGGCAAGCCGATCTCGGAGGAAGCCGACCTCGACGGGCTGGCCAAGCGCACCGTCGGAATGTCGGGCGCGGATCTGGCCAACGTCATCAACGAGGCCGCGCTGCTCACCGCCCGCGAGAACGGGACCATCATCACCGGCGCCGCGCTCGAAGAGGCCGTCGACCGCGTCGTCGGCGGGCCGCGCCGCAAAGGCCGGATCATCAGCGAGCACGAGAAGAAGATCACCGCCTACCACGAGGGCGGACACACGCTCGCGGCGTGGGCGATGCCCGACATCGAGCCGATCTACAAGGTGACGATCCTTGCGCGCGGACGCACCGGCGGACATGCCGTCGCGGTCCCGGAGGACGACAAGGGTCTGATGACCCGCTCGGAGATGATCGCCCGGCTGGTGTTCGCGATGGGCGGACGTGCCGCAGAGGAACTGGTGTTCCGCGAGCCGACGACGGGTGCAGTCTCCGATATCGAGCAGGCCACCAAGATCGCCCGCGCGATGGTCACCGAATACGGCATGAGCTCCAAGCTCGGCGCCGTCCGGTACGGCACAGAACACGGCGACCCGTTCCTCGGCCGCACGATGGGAACGCAGGCCGACTACAGCCACGAAGTCGCGCAGATCATCGACGACGAGGTGCGCAAGCTCATCGAGGCCGCGCACACCGAGGCGTGGGAGGTGCTCACGGAGTACCGCGATGTGCTCGACACGTTGGCCGGTGAGCTGCTCGAGAAGGAGACGCTGCACCGCGCCGAACTCAAGGCGATTTTCTCCGACGTGAAGAAGCGACCGCGGCTGACGATGTTCGACGACTTCGGCGGGCGAATCCCGTCCGACAAACCGCCGATCAAGACGCCGGGCGAGCTGGCGATCGAGCGCGGCGAAGAGTGGCCGAAGCCCGTGCCCGAGCCCGCGTTCAAGGCAGCGATCGCGCAGGCGAGCAAGGCCGCGGCAGCAGAAGCGTCGGGGCCGAACGGCTCAAATGGCTCGGCTACCAACGGAACTCCGCCGAACGGGCCGACGCAGCCCGACTACGGCGCACCGGCTGGCTGGCATGCGCCGGGCTGGCCGCCGCAGAACGCGCAAGACCCGTATCAGCCGCAGGGCTGGTATCCGCCGCCACCTCCACCGCCCGGTTGGCAACCGCCCAATGTCGGCGCCGGAGCGCCTCCGGCGCCGTACCCGCCGTATCAGCCCTACCCGTATCCGGGCCCGCAGCAGCCGCCGCATGGCGGACCGAGCGGCGCGCCAGGGCCCAACAACGAGGACGCCGGCCAGGAGTCCAACCGGCCCAACCCGCCGTCCCACGGCTGACGCAACGGAGGCTTCGATGACGCGGCCGCACAACAACTCTGCGACGACCTTTTCCACCAGGGAGTTCGACCAACCGCGCGCCGAGGCGGCCATCAGGGAACTGCTGATCGCGGTCGGGGAGGATCCCGATCGGCACGGTCTGGAGGAGACACCGGCCCGGGTCGCGCGCGCCTACAAAGAGATGTTCGCCGGGCTCTACACCGATCCGGATACGGTGCTGAACACCACATTCGACGAGCAGCACGACGAACTGGTGTTGGTGAAGCAGATCCCGTTGTACTCCACCTGCGAGCACCATCTCGTGGCGTTCCACGGGGTCGCCCATGTCGGGTACATCCCCGGCGTCGACGGCCGGGTCACGGGTCTGTCGAAGATCGCCCGGTTGGTTGACCTTTACGCCAAACGCCCGCAGGTGCAGGAACGGCTCACCGCGCAGATCGCGGATGCGTTGATGCGCAAGCTGGATCCGCGCGGCGCCATCGTGATCGTCGAAGCCGAGCACCTGTGCATGTCGATGCGTGGAGTCCGAAAGCCCGGCGCGATCACCACCACTTCCGCTGTGCGCGGGCAGTTCAAGTGCGATGCGGCATCGCGGTCCGAGGCGCTGGATCTGATCCTGCGAAAGTGAGCCAAACGCACGTGCGGGTAATGGGAGTCGTCAACGTCACCGACGACTCCTTTTCCGACGGGGGACTGTTCCTCGACCGTGACCGCGCCGTCGAACACGGCATGGTCCTGGCTGCTGAGGGTGCCGCGATCATCGACGTCGGCGGTGAGTCGACGCGTCCAGGCGCCACCCGCATCGACGCCCGGGTGGAGTCGGGCCGTGTTCTCCCGGTGATCAAAGCGCTTGCCGGACAAGGCCTTACCGTCAGCATCGACACGATGCACTCGGACGTGGCACAGGCTGCGCTCGAGAACGGGGCCCAGATCGTCAACGACGTGTCGGGCGGTCGCGCAGACGCGAAGATGGCGAAAGTACTAGCAGACGCGAAGGTGCCGTGGGTGCTCATGCACTGGCGCTCGGTCAGTGCCGAACGGCCCCACGAGGTGCCGCCGTACCGCGACGTGGTGGCAGAGGTGCGCGAAGAACTGCTTGCCGCTGTCGACGCTGCCGTGCGCGCCGGGGTGGACCCGGCCAACCTGATCATCGATCCCGGATTGGGGTTCGCGAAGACCGGCGAGCACAACTGGGCGCTGCTGCGCGCACTGCCCGAGCTCGTGGACACGGGAATTCCGGTGCTCGTCGGCGCATCGCGCAAACGCTTCCTCGGGACCCTGCTGGCGGACGCCGACGGCGAACCTCGTCAGCCGGACGGCCGCGAGACGGCCACCGCGGTGATCTCCGCACTCGCCGCGCAGCACGGTGCATGGGGCGTCCGTGTGCACGATGTACGGGCATCGGCCGACGCGCTGAAGGTCGTCGAAGCGTGGACGGATCCTGGCGGCGATGACTGATCGAATAGAGTTGCGCGGCTTGATCGTTCGCGGCAACCACGGTGTGTTCACCCATGAGCGTCGCGACGGCCAGGACTTCGTCATCGACATCACGGTGGAGATCGACCTCGCAGCGGCGGCGGCGAGCGATGATCTCGCCGACACGTTCGACTACGGCACCCTTGCCAACCGGGCCGCCGACATCGTCGCGGGCCCGCCGCGGAATCTGATCGAAGCGGTGGCAGGTGACATCGCCGACGACGTGATGACCGACGAGCGGGTGCAGGCCGTCGAGGTGGTCGTGCACAAGCCCGCCGCACCGATTCCGCAGCGGTTCGCCGATGTGGCCGTGGTGGCGCGACGATCTCGTCGCGGAACTCGTGGGGCGCCGCCACAATGACTTCAGTCGTGCTGTCGATCGGGTCCAACCTCGGCGACCGGCAGGCCCACCTGCAGTCTGTGGTCGACGGGCTCGGCGCGGCCTTGCGCGCAGTGTCTCCGGTCTATGAGACCGAAGCGTGGGGCGGTGTCGAGCAGGGCGCGTTCCTCAACGCCGTGCTGGTCGCCGACGACCCGTACCTGGACGCCCATGCCTGGCTGAAGCGCGCACACGACTTCGAACGCGGCGCAGAGCGGGTGCGGGACGAGCGCTGGGGTCCACGCACCCTCGACGTCGACCTCGTCACGTGTCATGACGGCGACGTCGAGGTGCTTCTGGCAGACGAGGACCTGACGCTTCCGCACCCTTTGGCCCGCCAGCGTGCCTTCGTGCTCGTCCCGTGGCTGGCCGTCGACCCGGACGCAGCGCTGAGCGTCGACGGCGAGCGACGGCCCGTCGAGAAGCTGCTTGCCGGGCTCGACGCGGCCGAACGCGACGGGGTCCGCCTGACCGAGCTGGTGCTGACCTGATGCGTCCGACCCGCAATCGCGATCTGACGGCCGCAACGGTGATCGCGGCCGCCCTCGGGTATGTGCTGGTGACTGTGCTCTACGGATGGTTCCCGCCGATCACGGTGTGGACGGGGTTGTCGCTGCTGGCGGTGGCCATCGCGGAGGGCGGCTGGGCCTTCTATGTGCGGGCGAAGATCAACGACGGCCGGATCGGGGATGGGCCGGGCTGGTTGCATCCGCTGGCCGTCGCCCGTTCGGTGACCATCGCCAAGGCCTCGGCATGGGTCGGCGCCCTCGTGTTGGGGTGGTGGGTCGGAGTGTTGATCTACCTTTTGCCACGGCGAGGCTCGCTGCGAGTGGCCGGAGAGGACTCGGCAGGCGCGGTGGTGGCTGCGGTCAGCGCACTTGCCCTGTTGGTCGCCGCGCTCTGGTTGCAACATTGCTGCAAGGCACCGCAGGAACCGCCGGAGGACGGCGAAGGCGCCACGGAGTAGCTGACGGACAATAGCGGATCACGAATCGCCGGAGTGCACGACACGCTGAATGACCTGTGGCGGGTACAGTCGCCCCATGACCGTTCTGACCCGTGGTGCGCGGCCGCGGCGCAGCGGTCGCAGGCCGGGTTGGCTGCTGTTAACGGTGTTGCTGGTCCTGGCAATCATGGCGAGTTCGGCGCTGGTGTTCACCAACCGGGTGGAATTGCTGAAGCTGGCGGTCATCCTCGCGTTGTGGGCTGCTGTGGTGGCCGCATTCGTATCGGTCATCTACCGCAGGCAGAGCGACGTCGATTCGGCCAAGGCGCGGGATCTCAAGCTCGTCTACGACTTGCAACTCGACCGAGAGATCTCGGCGCGCCGTGAGTACGAGCTGACGGTCGAATCCGAGTTGCGCCGCGAGCTCTCCACTGAGATCCGCGCCCAGGCCGCCGACGAGATGGCCGCATTGCGCGCCGAGCTCGCCGCCCTCCGCGCCAACCTCGAGTACCTCTTCGATGCCGACCTGAGCCAGCGTCCGGCCATCGAGACCGAACAAGCGCCTGCGCTCCCAGGCCGCATCGTCAGCAGCAGGATCGACACCGACGAGGGTCCGACGCAACGGACCGAAGAGAACCCGATCATCGACGTCTCGGCCGAACCCCATGCGCCAGAACATGAATGGTCGCCGACGCCGCTGTTCGGCGGATCGCACCGCAGGGCGTCGGAGGCCGAGCCGACCGCAGAGGAGCGGCTGGCGTGGGCGGCCGAACAGCGGGCCGCCGCCGAAAAGCGCGCGGCCGAACAACGGGCAGCCGAAGAGCGGGCTGCTGAGCAGAGGGCAGCGGATCAGCGGGCAGAAGAACGACGTGCCGCTGAGCGTGCGGCACTGGAACGCGCCGCAGAGGAGCGCCGGGTGGCCGAACAGCGGGCCGCCGAGGAACGCGCGGCAGAGGAACTGCGAATCGCAGAGCAGCGTGCGGCCGAAGAGCGTGCCATCGCCGAGCAGCGTGCGGCAGCACAGCGCGCCGCGGAGGAGGAGGCAGCCAGGCAGGCCGAGGCTGCTGCCAATTGGCGCCCTGCGCCGGAGCAAGGCGAATGGATTCCTGCCGGGATGCCGGGCAGCAACTGGTCGCCGTCGGCTGCGGAGAACGGATCCGCAGGCGAATACGTCGGCAGGCGACGCGCAGCGGAACCGGCGATGACGACACCGCCGGCGGATGCGCATCGCGGCCGCCACTCCGCGCCTGCCGACGCCGCCGACCCCGGGCGGCCGAATCATCCACCGCCCACGCTCGCGGCGCCTCCGCCGCCTGCTACTCACGCGCCGCCACAGCCCACGAAGCCGGCAGATGAACCCGCCCCCCGCCACCGCAGTCTCGACGAGGACGAGACGACCGGCGGGCACTCGGTCGCCGAGCTGCTTGCGCGGCTCGAACTGCGCTCGCCGGGCGGCGGCGGTCGTCGGCGCCGTGAGGATTGAGTTAGTCTCTTAGCGACCGTCCGGTACCCGCAGCGCAGGACTGGAACGACACTGAACACCTTTGCGAGGCCTTCTGCGATGGAGCAGCCATCTACGCCCGCGTGGGATCCCCAAGACGGACCAATGCGCCCGGCCCGGCTTTCGGTCGGAATCATCTCCGCGGGCCGGGTAGGCACCGCGATTGGCGTCGCCCTTGAGCGGGCCGAGCACGTGGTGGCGGCGTGCAGCGCCGTATCCGACGCCTCCCGGCAGCGGGCGGCGCGCAGGCTTCCCGACTCCGCGGTCCTCCCCGTGCACGAGGTCGCGGGCCGCGCAGAGCTGCTGCTGCTCGCCGTCCCCGATTCCGAGCTGGCCTCCGTGGTCTCCGGCCTCGCCGCGACCCGGGCGGTTCGGCCGGGAACCATCGTCGCGCACACGTCTGGTGCGAACGGCATAGCGGTGCTCGCCCCGCTGACCGAACAGGACTGCATCCCATTGGCCATCCACCCGGCCATGACGTTCACCGGCGCCGAGGAGGACATCGCCCGGCTGCCCGACACGTGCTTCGGAGTCACCGCCGCCGACGACGTCGGCTACGCGATCGCGCAGTCGCTGGTGCTCGAGATCGGCGGCGAACCCTTCCGCGTACGTGAGGACGCCCGCATGCTCTACCACGCCGCTCTCGCGCATGCGAGCAACCACGTGGTGACCGTCGTGCTTGACGCCGTCGAGGCGTTGCGCTCGGCACTGTGGGGACAGGAGCTGCTCGGCCAGGAACTCGTCGGAAACGATCCAGGCGGCATCGCCGAACGCGTGGTCGGTCCGTTGGCGAGGGCATCGCTGGAGAACGCGCTACAGCGCGGCCAGGCGGCGCTGACCGGACCGGTAGCCCGTGGCGACGCTGCGGCGATCGCCGATCACCTGCGAGCGCTCGCCGAAGTGGATCCGCAACTGGCGCAGGCTTATCGCGCGAACTCGTTGCGTACCGCGCAGCGTGCGCACGCACCTGCCGAGGTCTTCAACGTGCTAGAGGAAGCGGGCTAGAGGTGACCGTTCGCAAGCCGCCGAAGTTCGGGAACGGGGAGTTGAACGTTTACAGCGCACCCAGCGACGTATCCGATGTGACGCGGGCGCTTCGGCAGACCGGACGACGGGTGATGCTTGTGCCAACCATGGGCGCCCTGCACGACGGGCATCTGACGCTGGTGCGGCACGCCAAGCGCGTGCAGGGTGCGGTCGTCGTGGTGTCGATATTCGTCAACCCACTGCAGTTCGGCGCGAACGAAGATCTCGACAAGTACCCGCAGACCCTCGACGACGACCTGGCGGCGCTTCGCGCCGAAGGGGTGGATATCGCGTTCACTCCGACGGCGGCGCAGATGTATCCGGACGGGCCGCGCACCTCGGTGCATCCCGGCCCGTTGGGGGCGGAGCTGGAAGGCGCTTCGCGGGCAACGCATTTCGCGGGTGTTCTCACAGTGGTGCTCAAGCTCCTCCAGATCGTCCGGCCGGACAGGGCGTTCTTCGGGGAGAAGGACTACCAGCAGCTGGTGATGATCCGTCAGATGGTCGCCGACCTCAATGTCGACACCTCGATCGTCGGCGTGCCGATCGTGCGCGAGGCCGACGGGCTGGCGATGTCGTCTCGCAACCGCTACCTCAATGACGTCGAACGCGAACAGGCCGGTGCACTCTCGGCGGCGCTGTTGGCCGGAATGTACGCCGCGTCGGGGGGCGTGCCCGCCGCTGTGGACGCCGCGCGCGCGGTGCTCGACGAGGTGCCTGCGTTCGACCTGGACTACCTGGAAGTGCGCGACCCCGGGCTCGGGCCCGCGCCGTCAGCGGGTGCGGCTCGGATGCTGGTGGCCGCGCGCCTTGGCGGCACCCGGCTGCTCGACAACATCGCGATAGACATCGGCGCGACCGTCGGCGCGGACGGAATGCTGTCCGTCGGATCGGACAACAGCCATGAATTACCCTGGAGGAATTGAGGTGACCTCATGCTGTTAGCGATCGATGTCCGCAATACCCATACCGTGGTTGGTCTGATCTCCGGTTCGGGAGATCACGCAAAGGTGGTGCAGCACTGGCGAATCCGCACCGAAACGGAGGTGACCTCCGACGAGCTGGCGCTGACCATCGACGGCCTGATCGGCGATGATTCCGAACGGCTCACCGGAGCCACCGGGCTTTCGACCGTTCCGTCCGTGCTGCACGAAGTGCGGGAAATGCTCGAGCAGTACTGGCCGTCAGTGCCGCACGTGCTGATCGAACCCGGTGTGCGGACCGGGATTCCGCTGCTTGTCGACAACCCGAAGGAGGTCGGAGCCGACCGGATCGTCAACTGCCTTGCCGCTTTTCACAAGTACGGCAAGGCGGCGATCGTCGTCGACTTCGGATCGTCGATCTGTGTCGACGTGGTCTCAGCCAAGGGCGAGTTCCTCGGCGGGGCGATCGCACCCGGCGTACAGGTGTCGTCCGACGCGGCGGCGGCACGGTCGGCGGCGCTACGGCGCGTCGAGCTGACCCGGCCGCGGTCGGTGGTCGGCAAGAACACCGTGGAGTGCATGCAGGCGGGCGCGGTGTTCGGATTCGCGGGCCTTGTCGACGGGCTGGTGTCGCGGATCCGGGAGGACATCGACGGATTCGGCGACGACGACGTCGCGGTGGTGGCCACCGGCCACACAGCGCCGCTGCTGTTGCCCGACCTGCACACTGTGCGGGACTACGACCGCCACCTGACCCTCGACGGGCTGCGCCTGGTGTTCGAGCGTAACCGCGACAGCCAGCGAGGCAGGCTGAAACAAGCGCGCTAGAAGAAGGTCCGGATCAGGTCGACGACGCGGCCGTCGGCGTCCAGCATCGGGATCATCTGCCACTTGTCGAACGTGGTGCACGGGTGGCTGATCCCGAACTCGATCCAGTTGCCGATGTCGACGTGGTCGCCTCCGTCGAGAGTGAGGTAGGCGTGCTGATCGTTGAGCTTGACGACTCGGCTGCCGATCAGCCCGTAGGGCACGGGCATGTCCTGGTCGAAGGACACATCGCGCCTGCCCATACCGACGAGGGCCAGGCCGGTCTCCGGCTGCGAGAGCACCTGCGCCCACACAGAGAGTGTGGGGCGCAGCCCATCCCGCAGCGGTGATGTCCGGTGGTACAACCCGTCGTCGTGGGTGAGATAGCAACCGCTGCGCAGGATCGTCCGCCAGTCACCCTCGAGTGTGTCGGCGACGACGTCGAAGTACGTGCTGCCCCCTGCGGTGGCGATCGCGTGGTCGGTCTCGAACAGAGGTGCCAGCCGCACCATGGCGGCGCGGACCTCGGACAGATAGGCGCGGACATCGGTGACCGCATCGGCCCCGATGCCGTGACCGAGCGCTGCCTCGTAGCCGGCCACCCCGACGAGTCGCAGCCGGGGCGATGCGGCTGCCGCGCGGGCCACCTCGTCTATGGTCGTCTGCCCTCGGCAACCCGTGCGCCCGTCCGCCATGCCGACCTCGACACATACGTCCAGCGGCCTGTCAGCGCGGTCAAGCGCTGACGTCATCGCCTCCACCCCGTCGACAGAATCCACCCAGCAGACCAGCCGGAGGTCGGGGTCGGCGTCGAGCTCGGCACCGAGCCACCTCAAACCGGCTTCGTCGACTACCTCGTTGGCCAGCACGATGTCGGTGACGCCGAACGCGCGATAGACGCGGGCCTGACTGACGGTTGCCACGGTCACCGCGGACGCGCCCGCTTCGAACTGGCGCGCCAGCAGCTGCGGGGCCATATGGGTCTTGCCGTGCGGCGCGAGCTCGACGCTGCGATCGCGGCACCAGCCTGCCATCGTCTCGAGGTTGTGGGCGAGGGCATCGGCCTTCAGCGCACACACCGGGCCGACCGCGCCGCCGAACAGATCGGCCCCCGTCGCACAGATCTCCACAGGCGTCCGCCCCCACCACGATGCGGGCAGGCCCTTGTATTTCCAGTCCAGTGGCTCGTCCGACAGCGCCGCCACCGCGGCTGCGTCGATCGCTCCCGTCATCCGTTCATTTAAGCTGGCACGTCGTGACACCACCTGAGCAGCCCGATACCTCCGGAGCCGCACCGGCGGCGACATCCAACCACGAAGCCGACATCCCCGAGCAGTTCCGGATTCGTCAGGCCAAGCGCGAGCGGTTGCTCGCAGAGGGCCGCGAGCCGTATCCCGTCGAGGCCGCGCGCACGCACACCCTCGCAGAGATCCGCGCCACATACCCCGACCTGCCCATCGACACCGAGACCGGCGACGTCGTCGGCGTCGCGGGCCGCGTGGTGTTTGCGCGTAACTCGGGCAAGCTCTGCTTCGCCACCCTTCAGGAAGGCGACGGCACCCACCTGCAGGCGATGATCAGCCTGGCTAGTGTGGGACAGGACTCACTTGACCGATGGAAGTCGGATGTGGATCTGGGCGACATCGTCTTCGTGCGCGGCGAGGTGATCAGTTCTAGGCGTGGCGAACTGTCTGTGCTTGCCGAATCCTGGCAAATAGTTTCCAAGGCCCTCCGCCCCCTGCCGGTGGCCCACAAGGAGATGAGCGAGGAGTCGCGCGTTCGGCAGCGCTATGTCGATCTGATCGTCCGACCGGAGGCCAGGACCATCGCCAGGCAGCGGGTCGCCGTCGTGCGGGCGGTGCGCTCTGCGCTGGAACGACGCGGCTTCCTCGAGGTCGAGACGCCCATCCTGCAGACGCTTGCGGGCGGCGCCGCTGCGCGCCCGTTTGTCACACATTCCAATGCACTCGATGCCGACCTCTACCTTCGTATCGCACCGGAACTCTTCTTGAAGCGATGCGTGGTGGGTGGATTGGAGAAGGTCTTCGAGCTGAATCGGGTGTTCAGAAACGAAGGTGCTGATTCAACGCATTCACCCGAATTCGCGATGCTCGAGACATACGAGGCCTACGGGACGTATGACGATTCCGCGACGATGACCCGCGAGGTTATTCAAGAAGTTGCCGATGAGGCGATTGGTACCAGAGCGGTGCCATTGCCTGATGGCTCAACCTACGATCTCGACGGTGAATGGGCGTCGATTCAAATGTATCCGTCGTTGTCTGAAGGGCTCGGTGAAGAAGTCACCCCGGAGACGCCGGTGGCTCGGCTAAAGGAATTCGCTGACCGGCTAGGTGTCGAGATTCCGAAGGATCGGGGTTACGGCCACGGCAAGCTGGTCGAGGAACTTTGGGAGCACACCGTCGGCGACAAGCTCTGGGCGCCCACATTCGTCCGCGACTTCCCTGTGGAGACCGCTCCGCTTACCCGTGCTCACCGCAGCATTCCCGGCGTCACCGAGAAGTGGGATCTCTATATTCGCGGAATCGAACTGGCCACAGGGTATTCCGAACTCGTGGATCCGGTTATTCAGCGGGAAAGGTTCGCCGCTCAGGCCCGCGCGGCGGCTGCGGGCGATGACGAGGCAATGGTGCTCGATGAGGATTTCCTCGCCGCTCTCGAGTATGGGATGCCGCCTACGACCGGCACCGGAATGGGCGTCGACAGGTTGTTGATGGCGCTGACCGGACTGTCAATTCGAGAGACGGTTTTGTTCCCGATTGTTCGCCGACAGAGCAACTGATCCGCGCTTTCGCGCCCCCTTGTTGAATGGCCCGCTGCCGTATGGCACATTGGTGCAAGGTTCAAACAATCAGCTGAGCACTGTGTGCTCGCCAGAAGGGTTTGTGTGGGCAAATGGCGAAAAAAGTGACCGTCACCCTCGTCGATGATTTCGACGGTGAAGGCTCTGCCGATGAAACGGTTGAATTCGGTCTCGACGGCGTGAGCTACGAGATTGACCTTTCTTCCAAGAATGCTTCGAAACTGCGGGCGGATCTGAAGCAGTGGGTCGATGCCGGTCGCCGGGTCGGCGGACGCCGCCGTGGCCGTTCGGCAGGCACGGGACGGGGCCGCGCAGCTATCGATCGCGAGCAGAGTGCCGCGATCCGCGACTGGGCCAGGCGCAACGGCCACAATGTCTCCACCCGCGGCCGGATCCCCGCAGACGTCATCGACGCATTTCACGCTGCAAGCTGAGTTGGCAACATAACTCGTCGTTGCCAGAACTCGAGATCGGCATCTGAAGCACCGAACGTGCTTTCGCTAGTGGCGAACTACCTGGGGCAACGATTTCTCCGAGCCGGGCGTTGCTGATGTATGGAGCCCAGGTACTGGGCGGATGTCGCGCGATCGGGCATTCGGTCTCTTGTCGGCTAAGCGCAGGCAAGCGGGGCACCGGGGACCGCCGCCCATTAGAGTGGACGGCAGGTGCGCTGCGTGGAGTGCAGCCGCGCTACGCACCGACCGAGTTTTTTATGGAGAGCAGGTAACCACCGATGTTTGAGAGATTCACCGACCGCGCCCGCAGGGTCGTCGTCCTGGCTCAAGAAGAAGCCCGGATGCTCAACCACAACTACATCGGCACCGAGCACATCCTGTTGGGACTTATTCACGAGGGTGAGGGCGTAGCCGCCAAGTCACTGGAGTCGCTGGGCATTTCGCTGGAAGGCGTGCGCAGCCAGGTCGAGGAGATCATCGGCCAGGGCCAGCAGGCACCGTCGGGCCACATCCCGTTCACCCCGCGCGCGAAGAAGGTTCTCGAGTTGAGCCTTCGCGAGGCGCTGCAGCTGGGCCACAACTACATCGGCACCGAGCACATTCTTCTCGGCCTGATTCGTGAGGGCGAAGGCGTCGCCGCCCAGGTCCTCGTCAAGTTGGGCGCCGAGCTGACCCGCGTGCGTCAGCAGGTCATCCAGCTGCTGTCCGGCTATCAGGGCAAGGAGACCGCCGAAGCCGGAACCGGCGGTCGCGGCGGCGAGGCGGGCAACCCGTCCACGTCGCTTGTGCTCGACCAGTTCGGTCGCAACCTGACCGCAGCTGCGATGGAAGGCAAGCTCGACCCCGTCATCGGCCGCGAGAAGGAAATCGAGCGGGTGATGCAGGTGCTGAGCCGGCGTACCAAGAACAACCCGGTGCTGATCGGTGAGCCCGGCGTCGGCAAGACCGCCGTCGTCGAGGGGCTTGCGCAGGCGATCGTGCACGGCGAGGTGCCGGAGACGCTGAAGGACAAGCAGCTCTACACGCTGGACCTCGGCTCGCTGGTGGCTGGCAGCCGCTACCGCGGTGACTTCGAGGAGCGCCTGAAGAAGGTGCTCAAGGAGATCAACACCCGAGGCGACATCATCCTGTTCATCGACGAGCTGCACACGCTTGTCGGTGCGGGTGCCGCTGAGGGCGCCATCGATGCCGCTTCGATCCTGAAGCCGAAGCTGGCCCGCGGCGAGCTGCAGACCATCGGCGCCACCACCCTCGACGAGTACCGCAAGTACATCGAGAAGGACGCCGCGCTCGAGCGCCGCTTCCAGCCGGTGCAGGTGGGCGAGCCCACCGTCGAGCACACCATCGAGATCCTGAAGGGTCTGCGCGACCGCTACGAGGCGCACCACCGCGTCTCGATCACCGACGGCGCGATGGTGGCAGCGGCGACGCTGGCCGACCGGTACATCAACGACCGGTTCCTGCCCGACAAGGCGATCGACCTGATCGACGAGGCAGGCGCCAGGATGCGCATCCGCCGGATGACCGCTCCGCCCGACCTGCGCGAGTTCGACGAGAAGATCGCCGACGCGCGCAGGGAGAAGGAGTCGGCGATCGACGCGCAGGACTTCGAGAAGGCGGCCAGCCTGCGGGACCGGGAGAAGCAACTGGTTGCGCAGCGCACCGAGCGTGAGAAGCAGTGGCGCTCAGGCGATCTCGATGTCGTCGCAGAGGTCGATGACGAGCAGATCGCCGAGGTGCTCGGCAACTGGACCGGTATCCCCGTGTTCAAGCTGACCGAGGAGGAGACCACTCGGCTGCTGCGCATGGAGGACGAGATCCACAAGCGCATCATCGGCCAGGAGGATGCCGTCAAGGCTGTCTCCAAGGCGATCCGCCGCACCCGCGCCGGGTTGAAGGACCCCAAGCGTCCGTCGGGCTCGTTCATCTTCGCCGGCCCGTCCGGTGTCGGAAAGACCGAGCTGTCCAAGGCGCTGGCCAACTTCCTGTTCGGCGACGACGACGCGCTCATCCAGATCGACATGGGCGAGTTCCACGACCGCTTCACCGCCTCGCGGCTGTTCGGTGCCCCCCCGGGGTACGTCGGCTACGAGGAGGGCGGCCAGCTCACCGAGAAGGTGCGGCGCAAGCCCTTCAGCGTCGTCCTGTTCGACGAGATCGAGAAGGCGCACCAGGAGATCTACAACAGCCTGTTGCAGGTCCTCGAGGATGGCAGGCTCACCGACGGTCAGGGCCGCACGGTCGACTTCAAGAACACCGTGCTGATCTTCACGTCCAACCTCGGCACGTCGGATATCTCGAAGGCCGTCGGGCTTGGCTTCACCCAGGGTGGCGGCGACAACAACTACGAGCGGATGAAGCAGAAGGTCAACGACGAGCTCAAGAAGCACTTCCGGCCGGAGTTTCTCAACCGCATCGACGACATCATCGTCTTCCACCAGCTGACTCGCGACGAGATCATCCGGATGGTCGACCTGATGATCGGCCGGGTGGAAAAGCAGCTCAAGGCCAAGGACATGGCGATGGAGCTGACCGACAAAGCCAAGTCGCTTCTGGCCAAGCGCGGCTTCGATCCTGTGCTCGGTGCGCGCCCGCTGCGGCGTACCATCCAGCGCGAGATCGAGGACCAGCTCTCCGAGAAGATCCTCTTCGACGAGATCGGCGCCGGTCAGCTGGTCACCGTCGACGTCGAGAACTGGGACGGCGAGAGCGCAGGCGAGGATGCGAAATTCACGTTCGCAGGGACCAAGAAGCCGGCCAAGCCGGTTGAGGAAGCCGACCTCGCCAACGCGGGCGCCGCAGGCACCCCGACGGCGGCCACAACCACCGAATAATTAACGGCACCTACGCGAAAGCCCTCGGATGGAAAACAATCCGGGGGCTTTTGCCATGCCAGGACCCATTCGCTGGACGCGTTGTTTAGGATGCTGATGTAATCAGGCGGGCGAAGGAATCTGGTGAGAATCCAGAACGGTCGCGCCACTGTGACAGTCAGACCCGACGGCCGCCGACGACCTTTGGACTGGGACGCGAAATCCCGGAAAGGAACTGGCAATGACCTCATCTGAGGCCCGTAAGACGATCGCGACTCCTATCGACTTCTCCGCCACCAAGGCGGCGCTGTGGCTGACGCTCACGGCGTTCTTCGCACTCCTGGTCATCTACTTCGTCGGAATGGACCAGGGCGCGACGTCGGTGTTCGGCAACAACACGATGATCCATGAATTCGTGCACGACGCCCGGCACCTACTCGGCTTCCCCTGCCACTGAGCCGGCCGGGTAAACGACACAATGGAAAAGCAGATCATCTGGCGCGGCGTGCTGGCCGGCGCCCTTGCAGGAGTGCTCTCGTTCGTCTTCTCGCGGATCTTCCTCGAGCCGGTGATCGATCTGGCGATCGGGTACGAAGACGGTATCGGCGCCGCACACGAGGCCATGGAGACAGCCGCCGGAGTCGCCGGGCACAGCCACGGCGGGGAAGGCGGATTCGAGGGCTTCACCAGGGCCGTGCAGATGAACATCGGCATGGGACTCGGAGTGCTGGCCTTCAGCGTCGCGATCGGCGCGCTGTTCGCCGTGGTGTTCGCGGTGACCTACGGTCGGGTCGGCAACATATCCGCGCGACTGACGTCGCTCTATGTGGCGGGCGGAATGCTGCTGAGCCTCTTCATCGTGCCCGCGCTGAAATATCCGCCGAGCCCGCCCGCTCTCAGCCTCGACGAGACGATCACCCAGCGCACCATGCTGTACCTGTTGATGGTCGTATTGTCAGCCGCGCTGCTCGCAGCCGCGGTATATCTGGGCAGGCGCCTCAACGAGAAGCTCGGTACGTGGAATGCGGCGCTGACCGCGGCGGGCGCCTACGTCGTGGCGTCGGCGATCGTGATGCTGGTGCTGCCGACCATCGACGAGACGCCCGCACCGCTGCGCGACGACGCGGGCAACATCGTCTACGAAGGTTTCCCCGCCGACGTTCTCTACGACTTCCGGCTGTTCGCACTCGGCAACCAGGTGATCATCTACACCACGATCGGCCTGGCGTTCGGTGCGATGGCGGCGAAGCTGTTCGGTGAGACGAAGCGCCAGGAGAGCATTTCTGCGTGAGTCATGAGTCCCGAAGGCGAGCGCGAGTGAGGATCGCTGGGCCCACGCCCGAAGGGCAGGGGACGAGGGACGAGCGAGGACCGGTGGGCCCACACCCGCAGGGTAGGGGACGAGCGGGAGCCGAGTAGTGAGTGAGGTCGTCCGGCTGACTCTGGTGTCGCACGCCATGACCGACGCCATGTCGGCCGGACGATTCCCCACCGACGAGCCGCTGAACTCCGTCGGCTACCGCCAGGTCGACGCGTCGATCGATCTCGGTGCCACCGATAGTGCGTTCTGCGGGCCGGAGAAGCGCACCAGGCAGACCGCGGAACTCCTTGGGCTGCAAGTCAGTATCGACCAACGGCTGGCCGATCTGGACTGCGGCAGATGGCGCGGCGATGTGCTCGGCGGCGTACGCCCCGCCGACCTCGCGATCTGGCTGACCGACCCGACAAGGGCGCCACACGGCGGCGAGTCCGTCGTTGCTCTGGTCGACCGGGTCCGCGACTGGATGGAAACGCTGACCACCCGACGCAGCAGGCTGGTCGCGGTAACCCATCCCGCGGTCATCCGCGCGGCGATCCTGGTGGCGCTGGATGCGCCCGCGAAGTCGTTCTGGCGCATAGACGTCGCACCGGTGAGCCGGACGGTGATGCATTTCCGCGGTCACGCGTGGAATCTGCGCTCCACGAAATAGTCAGCGGGCAGGCACCAGATCGAACGTCTGGTGAGCGATCGACAACAGCCACGCAGCCGCGGTCTGGCTGCGGAACTTCGGCCAGTTCAACTGGAAGCTGACCACATACGGCTGCCCGCTGCGATCGACGGCGTACCAGCTGAAGGACAGGTCGCCGGGCAGGTTGCCGCCCTTGGCGCCGATGTACGGCCACTTCGCACGATCGATGTCGATACCGGGGATGGCGGACAGAATCTCCTTCACCGGTGCGGCCGCCCCGACCGCCGAGGCCTGCAGCGCCGCGTGCACGCGGCAGATATCGTCCGCAGAGCCGTACCACTCGGCACCGATATCCGACGCGGGTGTGTGGGTGCGTTGCGGATCCGGGTCGTAGGGCCGGGAATCGGTCTCGCGGAACAGTTGTGCGCGGCCCGCAGAGGTCGACGAGGCCTCCTGCCACCTGTCGCGCAGATTCGGTATGCCCCAACCGATCGAGAACATCTCATGTGTCGTCGGGAACGGGGTCATGCTCGAGGGATCGTGGTGTCCGGCGGTGACCAGTGCATGTTCGACGGCCTGATGACCCACGCGGTTGATCAGCAGATCGGTGGCCATGTTGTCGCTGGCCGAGATCATCTGCTGGGCGGCGGTCCGCACCGACACGGTGGTGCCGTTGGGCACTTGGTCGAGGCCGGCGGCGCCGACGAGCTTACCTTCCTTGGTCACCATCAACGGGTCGTCCCAGCTGACGGTGCCGGCTTTCACTGCATCTGAAACAGCAAGCAGCACATACAGTTTGAAGATCGACGCCAGTGGCAGCGGAAGGTCGGTGTTCGTTCCGGCGACCTTGGCGCACTTGCCTTTGTCGACCTTCGAGACCTGATAGGAGTACTTGGCGCCGGTCTTGGTGATCTCGGCGTCGATATCCTTCCACGATTTGATCACCGGCTGCACAAGCGATACGTCGAACCGGTCGACCAGCCCTGCGGCGTCGGTTCGGAGCTCGATCGTCTGCGGTAGCGCATACGAGGTCAGGGTGTGCAGCGTGGCATGCCCGGCGCCGATATCGAGATCGGTCAGCGTGAACGGGCGGTCCCACCAGATCTTGTCCATCGTGGTCCCGACGTCATCCATGATCTTCGGCGCGGCAAGCGTGCGGATTCCGTTGGGCCCGATCGGCCAGTCGGAGTTGAGCATGTCCATGATCTGCCTGGCCCGCAGACCCTGTGGTGTGTTGGTGTCGATGCGAATGTTCTGCGCGGCTCCCGCGGGGCCCGCCGGTCCCGCGTCCGCACAACCGCAAGCCAGGGCGACGACCAGAGCGACGGCGACCGTCATCGAGGTCACCCAGCGACGCGCCCTGCTCGCGTCAGGCGTTGGCGTCGGTCCCCGCAACGTTCAGCACAACCTCGAACTCAAGCAGGGACGCGCCGGTGGCGACGGGATTGGCGCGCTGACCCGCGTGCGCTTCAACGGCAGGTCCGCTTGCCCACGCCTGAAACGCCTCCTCGGACTCCCACTGCGTCACGACGAAGTAGCGATCTTCCCCCTTGACCGGCCTCAACAGCTGAAAGCCCAGGAAGCCTGGCTGGTTGTCGACGGCGTGTGCACGATTCGCGAACCGCTTCTCCAGCTCGGGACCGGCGTCTGGCGGAACCTCGATTGCGTTGATCTTCACCACGGGCATGCGGCCAAGGCTACCGCCTGCGAATTGCCGTCCTGCGCCCATAGGGTTCTGTGCATGACCTCGGACGGCACAAGAACCGATGTGGGCCGCTTGGACAAATTCTTCGAGCTGTCGGCGCGCGGGTCGTCACTGACCTCAGAGATACGGGGCGGCATCGTCACGTTCATCGCGATGGCCTACATCGTCGTGCTGAACCCCATCATCTTGTCGGACGCACAAGACGTCGACGGCAACAGTCTCGACTTCGCGCAGGTCTCCGCCGCGACTTCCCTTGCGGCAGGGGTGATGACGATCCTGTTCGGCCTCATCGCCCGCCTTCCGTTCGCTTTCGCGGCAGGGCTTGGCATCAACTCGTTTCTCGCAACGACCGTCGTCGGCTCACTCACCTGGCCCGAGGCGATGGGACTGGTGGTCATCAACGGCATCATCATCGTATTGCTTGCGGCCACCGGCCTGCGCACGCTGATCTTCGATGCCGTGCCGATGCAGCTCAAGCTCGCGATCACGGCGGGAATCGGCGCCTTCATCTTGTTCATCGGCCTTGTCGACGCCGGCTTCATCGGCTCGACCGGGCTGCCGTCGCCGCCGGTCGGTCTCGGGGCAGGCGGCAGCGGCTCGATCAGCACCGTGCCGACGCTGGTATTCGTGTTCACCCTGCTGGTCACATGCGTCCTGGTGGTCCGGCGGGTGCGCGGCGCGATCTTCATCGGGCTGCTGACAGGCACAGTCGTCGCAGTCGCCATCGAGGCCATCTGGCATCTCGGGCCGTCGGCCGAGCGCCCCGGTGGTTGGAGCCTGTCCGTGCCCGCACTGTCCGGCTCGCCCTTCGCCATGCCGGACCTGTCGCTTATCGGTGCGTTCAGCCTGGACAGCTTCGGACGGATCGGGGCGCTGGCCGCCGTCATGCTGGTCTTCACCCTGGTGTTCGCGAACTTCTTCGACGCGATGGGCACCTTCACCGGGCTCTCGCGTGAGGTCGACGTCGCCGACGAACGCGGTACGTTCCCGCGGCTGCGCTCGGCGCTCGTAGTCGAGGGCGCGGGCGCCGTTCTCGGCGGCGCAACGTCGTCGTCGTCCAACACTGTCTTTCTGGAATCGGCGGCAGGCATCCAGGAAGGCGCGCGCACCGGGCTGGCGAACATCGTCACGGGGCTGTTGTTCTTCGCGGCGATGTTTGTGACGCCGCTGGCGTCGATCGTGCCGACTGAGGTCGCCGCAGCGGCGCTGGTCGTCGTCGGCGTGATGATGTTTTCGCACCTGCGCGACGTCGACCTGTCGGAGTTCTCAGTCGCCGTGCCGGTGGTGTTGACGGTCGCGGTCATGCCGCTGTCCTTCTCGATCGCCAACGGCATCGGAATCGGTTTCATCGCATGGGTTGTCGTGCGTTCTGCCGCAGGGAAGGCCCGCGAGATCAGCCCGCTGCTATGGCTCACCGCAGCGGGCTTCCTGGTCTACTTCGGGCGTGACTGGATCGAATCACTGATCGGGATCTGACCGGTGAGCGACGAACTCCTCACTCTCAGGGGCGGTGACGGCGAGCCGATCGTGCTCGTGCACGGGCTGATGGGCCGGGGTTCGACATGGTCGCGGCAACTTCCCTGGCTGACCCGGCGCGGGCAGGTGTACACCTACGACGCACCGTGGCACCGTGGCCGCGACGTCGCCGATCCGCATCCGATCAGCACCGAACGGTTCGTCGACGACCTCGGTGAGGCGGTGGCGGCGCTCGGCAGGCCCGCAACCCTGATCGGCCACTCGATGGGCGGCCTGCACTCCTGGTGTCTGGCGGCGGCCAGACCCGATCTGGTCGACGCACTGGTCATCGAGGACATGGCACCGGACTTCGTGGGCCGGACCACCGGTCCATGGGAGCCGTGGCTACACGCCCTGCCGGTCGAATTCGCCTCCGCAGAAGAGGTTTACGACGAATTCGGGCCGGTGGCCGGCCAGTATTTTCTCGAGGCATTCGACCGCACGGACACCGGGTGGCGTTTGCACGGGCACACCAAGATCTGGATAGACATCGCCGCGCAGTGGGGTACCCGCGACTATTGGGCGCAGTGGCGCGACGTGGCCGTGCCGACACTTCTCATCGAGGCGGGCAACTCCGTGACGCCGCCGGGACAGATGCGCGAAATGAGCGAGACCGGCGACCGGACAACGTATGTGCACGTGCCCGGCGCCGGTCATCTGGTCCACGACGACGCGCCGCAGATCTACCGCGACGCGGTGGTGTCGTTTCTAACGACGCTCGCCGGTCGCGCCTGAAGACGGCCAGAACGGCTGCTTCTCGAAGCGCGTGCGGATGGCGTCGACGTCGTGTGCGACACGGAACCCGTCGCGGTCGTCCTCGAACAGCCTGCCCACCATCGGGGCGGACCACCGGAACTGGTTGAACCGGATGCGAAGTGAATCGGAGCGGTGCGCGGCCCAGCTCAGCGCCGCCGCCACCGCGAACGGTGCGATCAGGATCAGGAAGGTCAGTGCTGTACTCATGGCAGTAATGCTCCGCCGGTACATATCCCGCCAACAGTGGCAGCAGTGACAGCATGCGATAAGATACTGCCATGGCAATTGAAAAAGTGTCGGCGCTGGTGCTTGACCACCTGGCTGTCTTCGAATTCGGCGTGATCTGCGAGGTCTTCGGAATCGACCGCTCCGCCGACGGCGTACCGAACTTCGATTTCAAGGTCTGCGGGCCGGAGCCCGGGAAGCCCGTCCGGACCTCTGTGGGTGCCTCACTCACGCCCGATCACGGGTTCGACGCGCTCATCGGTGCGGACCTCGTCGCGATCCCGGCGATCGCCGGATCCGACTATCTGCCCGAGGCGCTCGAGGCGATCAAGGCGGCCTCGGATGCGGGCGCGATCATCCTGACCGTGTGCTCCGGTGCGTTCGTCGCCGGCGAGGCGGGACTACTCGACGGCCGGCCGTGCACCACCCACTGGATGCACGCCGATGAACTGGCCCGTCGGTACCCGACCGCGAAAGTGGATCGCAACGTGCTGTTCGTCGACGACGGCAACCTGATCACCAGCGCGGGCACCGCGGCGGGTATCGACGCCTGCCTGCATCTCGTCCGCCGTGAGCTCGGTAGTGAGGTCACCAACAAGATCGCGCGCCGGATGGTGGTTCCGCCCCAACGCGACGGCGGTCAGCGGCAGTACATCGACCAACCCATCCCCGTTCGATGTTCGGAACGCTTTGCACCGCACCTTGATTGGATTCTTGGCAATCTCGACAGACCACACACCGTCGGCACGTTGGCTCGGCGCGCGAACATGTCGGCGCGCACCTTCGCGCGGCGCTTCGTCGACGAGACCGGTACGACCCCGATGCAGTGGGTGACCGATCAGCGCGTGCTCTACGCACGGCGGATGCTCGAAGAGAGCGATATGGACATCGACCAGATCGCCGATCGTTCCGGATTCGGTACGGCCACGCTGCTGCGCCACCACTTCCGCCGGATCATCGGCGTGACGCCGTCTGACTACCGGCGCAGTTTCGCCTGCGCCATGGATCCGGACTGCGTTCAGGCCGCCCAGACAGCCTAGCCAGTGCCTTCGCCCGCAAGGGCGAATCGACCGTCGGCGGTCTGCTCCACCAACCCGTCGACGAGCAGCGAATCCAGTGCGCGGTCCCGCTGCGCGGTATCGGTCAGCCACGCGATGTCGAGCTCGGCGCGAGTGACGGGAGAGTCGTTGCCGCGCAGCACATCCAACAGTCGACCGCGCACCTGTCGATCGGTGCCCGCGTAGCGCTGTGTCCGGCGCGCCGGTCCGGTGGCGGCCGGGAAGCCGGCGGATCGCCACGCGCACACGCTCAGCGGACAGATCCCGCAGCGTGGCGACCTTGCCGTGCAAACCGTCGCTCCGAGCTCCATCAGGGCCACCGAAAAGCGTGGTGCCTCAGTGCTGTTCGGCAGCAGCTCGTCGACATCCGCGAGGTCGCGCGCCGACGACGAAGCAGCCGCATCGGCCCGGCCGTGCACCGCGCGCGCCACCACGCGCCGCACGTTCGTATCGACAACCGGAACCCGCTGTCGATATGCGAAGCAGGCAATCGCACGCGCGGTATACGCGCCGATTCCCGGCAGCGACAAAAGGGTTTCGACGTCCGAGGGGACAGCATCGCCGTACTCGTCCGCGATCACGACCGCGCATTCGTGCAGCCGCTTGGCCCGTCGCGGATAGCCGAGCTTCCCCCAAGCCCGCAGCACGTCGGCGGCGGAGGCGGCCGCGGTCGCCGACGGGGTAGGCCAACGGGCGATCCAGGCCAGCCAGATCGGCTCGACCCGAGCCACGGGCGTCTGCTGCAGCATGAACTCGCTGACCAGAACCTGCCACGGCGTGACGCCCGGTCTGCGCCACGGCAGGTCGCGCTGTTCGCGCTCGTACCACCGCAGAAGGTCTGTCGCGTCGATCATCTAGATCGCCCTGCGGCACAATGGCGGCCATGCCCAACACGAATCCGGTGACCGCTTGGAAGGCACTCAAGGAGGGTAACGAGCGATTCGTCGCTGGAACGCCCGCGCATCCAAGCCAGAGCGTCGAGCGGCGGTCGGCGCTGGCCAAGGGTCAGAAGCCGACGGCCGTGGTGTTCGGGTGTGCCGACAGCCGAGTGGCCGCGGAGATCATCTTCGACCAGGGCCTCGGCGATATGTTCGTGGTGCGGACCGCGGGCCACGTCATCGACTCGGCGGTGCTTGGCTCCATCGAGTACGGCGTCGCGATACTCGACGTGCCGCTGATCGTGGTGCTTGGCCACGACAGCTGCGGCGCGGTTCAGGCCGCAGTGACGGCGATCGACGACGGCGTGGTCCCTGGCGGCTACGTGCGTGACATCGTCGAACGCGTGACCCCGTCGATCCTGTTCGGCCGTAGTGTCGGGCTGACTCGGCTTGACGAATTCGAAGCCCGCCACGTCAGCGAGACCGTCACCCAGCTGCGTGTCCGCTCCGCCACGATCGCCCAGGGGATCGCGTCGGGGACGCTGGCAGTCGTCGGCGCGACGTATCACCTGGCCGACGGGCGTGTCGTGCTGCGCGACCATGTGGGGGATATCGGCGAAGGCTGAGGCCCGACACGCCGGTCCACCTCGAACGATTGTGCGTGACCTGGCCTTACCGTGAATCTGTGTTGGATCTAGAGCCGCATGGGCCGCTTCCCACCCAGATCTATTGGCGCCGCAGGGCCCTTGCGATAGGCCTTGCGGTGCTCGTCGTCGGGGTGATCGCTGCTGTGGTGGTCATGGTCGTGATGAACATGTCGGGCGGCGAGGCGAAGAACGGCGACAAGCCAGCACCAACGCCCGCGGCTGCGCCTACCCCGCTTCCCGGGGAGAACCCCGAGGTCAAGTCGCCTGTCTTGCCGCCGCCCGCGGCCGCACCCGCCCCGAAGCCGACCCCGACCGCGGCTGTCGCGCCGCCACCCGTACTGCAGGAGGGCGACGACTGCCCTGACTCCGCGCTGGCGGTCAAGGGCATAACCAGCCAGCCGGAGTACGTCGTCGGCGACCAGCCGAAGTTCACGATGGTCGTCACGAACATCGGCCTTGTGGCCTGCAAGCGCGACGTCGGCGCAGCCGTGCTGGCCGCCTACGTCTACGGCCTTGACAACACCCGGCTCTGGTCGAACCTGGATTGCGCGCCGTCGAACGAGACGCTGGTCAAGACGTTCAACCCCGGCGAGCAGGTAACCACCGAGGTGACCTGGACGGGTATGGGTTCCGGCCCGAGCTGTCCGCTGCCGCGTCAACCGATCGGGCCGGGTACCTACAACCTGATCGTGCAATTGGGGAATCTGCGATCGGCGACCGTGCCGTTCGTTCTCGCCCAGCCCGCGCCTGAAGCAGAGGCCCAGGCACCGGCGGACGGCGCACCCGCGCCCGAACAGGCGCCCGCACCGACGGGCTAGGCCAGCCGGTCGGCGATCGTCGACTCGGCGAGCTGCGATAGACCCTCACGGATGTGGCGCGCCCACATCGATCCGATGCCATCGACGTTCTGCAGGTCGTTGGCGCTCGCAGCGAGCAGCCCCTGCAGCGACCCGAACGACCTCACAAGCAGGTCGACGTGGGCGAACTGCAGGCGCGGGATGCCCGCCATCGCCCGGTAGCCGCGTGAGCTCATCGCCGAATCCTGCGCCTCGGCCGTCGACGGGTAGCCGAAAACTCTTGCCAGCGTCGTGAAGTCGAGCAGCTCGGTGTCGGACAGTCCGTCGAGCTCTTCGAGCGTCGCGGTCACCTGCGAAGGGGTGGGGGGATCGGGGTTGGCGTGATAGTCGCGCACGATCAACTCGCGGGCGGTGTCGTTGTCGCCAACCAACTCCTCGAGCTGCAGTTTGAGCTGCCGTCCGGCGGTACCGAGTTCGACTACGTCGGCGTCGATTTCGAGGCTGATCCGGCGGACCATCTCCAGCCGCTGGACAACCGTCATCACATCGCGCAGCGTGACGAAATCCTCGATCTCCGCGGTCGACAGCTGCCTGCTGACCTCGTCAAGGCGCGACTTGTACCGTTCCAGCGTGTCGATGGTCTGGTTGGCCCGCGAGAGAATTGTCGCCGACTCGGGCAGCACATGTCGCTCGCCTGCCACGTAGACGGTCACGATGCTCATCGAATGGCTGACCGACACAACGGGATAGCCGGTTTGAATCGCTGTGCGCTCGGCGGACCTGTGCCGGGTCCCCGACTCGTCGGTGGGAATCGATGGGTCGGGCACGAGCTGGACGTTGGCCCGCAGGATCCTGGTGCCGTCGGTCGACAGCACGACCGCGCCATCCATCTTCGACAGCTCGCGGAGCCGGGTGGGTGCGTATGCGACGTCGAGCGCGAAGCCGCCGTCGCAGATCGACTCGACGCTGTCGTCGTACCCGAGGAGGATCAACGCGCCGGTGCGGCCGCGCAGTATGCGCTCGAGGCCGTCCCGCAGCGCGGTGCCAGGGGCGAGCCGGCCGATCGTCTCCCGCAGAGTCGGGCGGGCCAGCTGCACCACGTTTCGGCGCCTGGTCTTGACCGTCATAGCCCCTCCTCGGAGCGACCGCCCTTCACGCAGCCGTTGCTGATGTCCTTGAGCACCCTCATGGCAGCGGTGATGTTGTCGGCCGCTATCGCCCGCAAGCCTATCGGCACCGATTTCACGCCGGGCGGAACTACCGCACAAGTGAATCCGAGCCGGGCGGCCTCGGTGAGGCGCCGCTCCATCCCGCTGACCCGGCGCAGGTCGCCCGCAAGGCCGACCTCACCGATCGCAATGGCCGTCGTCGGCAGCGGAAGGTCGGCGTAGGCCGACGCGATCGCCATCGCAACGGCGAGGTCCGAGGACGGATCGGTGAGCCGCATACCTCCGACCGTGGACAGGTACACATCGCACTGCGCGACCCTCAGGTGGGCCCGCTTCTCCAGCACCGCGGTGATCATCGCGGCCCGCGCCGAGTCGATGCCGCTGACCGCGCGGCGCGGCGACGACGTGTTCGGGGTCGCGATCAAGGCCTGCACCTCCCCGATGAGGGGGCGCTTGCCGTCGAGCGTCACCGTGACCGCGGTACCGGATACGGGTACCGGCCGTTGATCGAGGAAGAGCCCCGACGGGTCGGAGACACACTCGATTCCGTTGTCGTGCAACATGAAACAGCCGACCTCGTCGGCAGCGCCGAACCGGTTCTTGACACCGCGCACCATGCGGAGCGCCGACGCCTTGTCGCCCTCGAAGTGCAGCACGACGTCGACGAGATGCTCCAGCGACCGCGGGCCCGCGATCGCGCCGTCCTTGGTTACATGGCCGACGAGGATGATCGCCACGCCGGTGGTCTTCGCCGTCATCGTCAACGCCGTTGTCACCGCGCGCACCTGGGTGACTCCGCCCGTCACACCGTCGGCCTCCGTCGTCGACATCGTCTGCACCGAGTCGACGATCACCAGAGTCGGTTTGACCTCGTCGATGTGGCCGAGCGCGGTCTGAAGGTCGGATTCCGCGGCGAGGAAGACCTCGTCGTGGTTGCAGCCGGTGCGTTCGGCCCGCATCCGGATCTGGCCCGCGGACTCTTCGCCGGACAGATACAGCGCCCGCCGTCCGGCTTCGGCCCAGCGGTGTGCGACCTCGAGCAGCAGCGTCGACTTGCCGACGCCGGGATCGCCAGCCAGCAGCGTCACCGAGCCGGGCACGATGCCGCCGCCAAGCACGCGGTCGAGTTCGCTGACGCCGGTGTGGTGGTGGCTGGTGGCGCCGAGATCGATGGAGCTGATGGGCACGGCGGGGGTCGTCGGCGCCACCGCCCTGCGCACCGACGAGCCGTTCACGGCGGCCAGCACAGCTACCTCGTCGACGGTGCCCCATGTCCCGCAGTCCGCGCAGCGCCCGACCCATTTTGCCGTGACGTGGTGGCACTCAGAACAGCGGTACTGCGAACGCGCCTTGGCCACGATGTGACGGTAGCCCCCGTCACCGACAGATCCTTAGTGGTGACCGCCCGTGTCGCCGCCTTCGCCGGCCTGATCGCGGCGAGGCGCCTCGCCCGCCGAGATCGGCACAGGCACGGTCGTCTGGCCCGCCTTCTCGAAGTTGAAGGTGAAGTCGTAGGTCAGCCCGTTGGTGATGGGCTTGTTGATGTCGACCGTTGCCGTGGCGACATCGGACTTCTCCGTCTGCTCGAGAGCGGCGACCTGACCGTCGGGCTCGCCGACGACGAGGACGTCCGACGCCGGTAGCGAGGTGTCGCCGGACAGCGATACCGTGCCGAACTCAGAGGTGATCGAGGTCAGCTTGTCGGCCGTGTCGGGTGAGTCGTTGGACGCCACGAACAGCAACTCCACGTCGCTGCCCGGCTGGACGTAATCGCTCGTCTGCGGTGCCCGCAGATGGATGTTGCGGAGCGTGATCTTGCCTAACGTTGCTGCGGTGCCGTTGACGGCCGCCTGCTGCGTGCTGGTCTGCGACACCTGGCCCGCGCTGCAGGCCGACAGGCCGGCGGCGGCGGCGAGCCCGCACGCGGCCAGCGCCACGCTGACGGCAGAACCACGGGATTTGAAGCGGCTCACCCAGAACCTCCTGCTCGGCCGACCTGTTCGACTATGCACAGTAGTAGGTGGCGGTTGTCCGCGGTAGCGGAGGTGTTCCAGCTCGGCGATTCGGGTTTGCCGCGAACCATCCACAGGCACGTGGGAGGGGCCGACAAGTGGTCGCTGAGGGGGCCTTGCCTTGCATGTATTCGTCACCGTGTCAACCCCTAGTCTTCACCTGCGGTGCCCCTGACCTGCGCAGTTGGGCGGCGCCTGTCCGAGCGCCGTGTTAGCATGGAGTATCGAAAGGGGCTCGAAACAAATGAATTTCAAGGTCGGAGACACCGTTGTCTATCCACACCACGGTGCCGCATTGATCGAGGCGATCGAAACCCGGACCATCAAAGGCGAGCCAAAAGAATATCTCGTCTTGAAGGTTGCCCAGGGAGACCTCACCGTCCGAGTCCCCGCTGAGAATGCCGAGTATGTGGGCGTGCGTGACGTGGTCGGGCAAGAGGGCCTCGACAAGGTGTTCCAGGTGCTCCGCGCCCCCCACACCGAAGAGCCGACCAACTGGTCGCGCCGCTACAAGGCCAACCTCGAGAAGCTGGCTTCCGGCGATGTGAACAAGGTTGCCGAGGTCGTGCGCGATCTGTGGCGCCGCGATCAGGAGCGCGGGCTGTCCGCAGGCGAGAAGCGGATGCTGGCGAAGGCCAGGCAGATCCTGGTCGGCGAACTCGCACTCGCCGAGAACACCGATGACGCCAAGGCCGAGATCATTCTCGACGAGGTTCTGGCCGCCGCGTCCTGATCCATGAGCACGGTCGCCGTCGTCCCGGCCGCAGGGTCAGGGGAACGGTTGGCCGCAGGCGCGCCGAAGGCATTCGTCAATCTGGTCGGTCGTCCGATGCTGGAGCACGCGCTTAGCGGTCTGCGTAACTCCGGCGTCGTCGACGACATCGTGGTCGCGGTGCCACCCAACCGCACCGACCAGGCCAAGCTGGTCTTCGGCGGCGACGCGATCATCGTGGCAGGCGGCGCCGATCGCACAGAGTCGGTCCGCCTCGCGTTGGCCGCGGTCGGCGACGCCGAGTTCGTCCTCGTGCACGACGCGGCACGGGCCCTGACCCCGCCATCGCTGATCGTGCGGGTCGTGCGGGCTCTGCAATCCGGTCATCCCGCGGTCGTGCCCGCGCTGCCGGTCAGCGACACCATCAAGGCGGTCGACGCGAACGGCGTCGTGCTCGGCACGCCCGACCGATCGGGCCTGCGGGCCGTGCAGACGCCTCAGGGCTTTCAGACCGATGTGCTGCGGCGCGCCTACGAGCGGGCGGTCGCGGGCGGCTTCACCGACGACGCATCGTTGGTCGAGTCGATCGGGACGCCCGTGCAGGTCGTCGAGGGCGATCCGCTGGCCTTCAAGATCACCACGCCGAACGATCTGCTGCTCGCCGAGGCCCTCCTGGCGGGTACCGCGTGAGCACGCCGAGGGTCGGAATCGGCACCGACGTGCACCCGATCGAGGCGGGCAGGCCTTGTTGGCTACTCGGGCTGCTGTTCGACGGCGACGACGGCTGTGCGGGCCATTCGGACGGCGACGTGGCGGCCCATGCGCTGTGTGACGCGCTGCTGAGCGCAGCGGGGCTCGGCGACATCGGCGGGGTATTCGGCACCGACGATCCGCGCTGGGCGGGCGTGAGCGGTGCGGACATGCTGCGGCACGTGCACGGGCTGATACGGGCCGAGGGCTACCGGGTGGGTAATGCGGCCGTCCAGGTCATCGGTAACCGTCCCAAGGTGGGACCGAGGCGCGCGGAGGCGCAACAGGTGCTCTCGGAGTTGCTGGATGCCCCCGTTTCGGTGTCTGCGACGACCACAGACGGCCTCGGGCTGACCGGACGTGGTGACGGTTTGGCCGCCATCGCGACCGCTTTGGTGGTCGACGCGGAATAGGCCGGTAAGCTGGCCCGTCGTGACCGATCTGCGGCTGTACGACACGATGGCGGGCGCTGTCCGTGAATTCGTGCCGGTGCGCGACGGCCATGTGTCGATATACCTGTGCGGCGCGACCGTCCAGGGCCTGCCCCACATCGGCCACGTGCGCAGCGGCGTGGCGTTCGATGTGCTGCGCCGTTGGCTGATGGCCAAGGGCTACGACGTCGCGTTCATCCGCAACGTCACCGATATCGACGACAAGATCCTCAACAAGGCCGCTGACGCGGGCAGGCCGTGGTGGGAGTGGGCCGCCACCTACGAGCGCGCGTTTTCGGCCGCCTACGACGCGCTTGGCGTGCTGCCGCCGTCGGCTGAGCCGCGTGCCACGGGCCACATCACCGAGATGATCGAGCTGATCACCCGGTTGATCGACGACAACCACGCCTATGCCGCAGGCGGTGACGTCTACTTCGACGTGTTGAGCCTGCCCGATTACGGCAAGCTGTCCGGCCACCGGATCGACGACGTGCATCAGGGCGAGGGCACCGCCACCGATAAGCGCGACCAGCGCGACTTCACCCTGTGGAAGGGCGAGAAACCGGGCGAACCGTCGTGGCCGACGCCGTGGGGACGCGGCAGGCCCGGCTGGCACACCGAATGCGTCGCGATGTGCGAGGCGTATCTCGGCGCGGAGTTCGACATCCACGCAGGCGGTATGGACCTGATCTTCCCGCACCACGAGAACGAGATCGCACAGGCCGAGGCCGCAGGCGACCGGTTCGCCCGCTTTTGGTTGCACAACGGCTGGGTCACCATGGGTGGCGAGAAGATGAGCAAGTCGCTTGGCAACGTACTGGCCATACCCGCTGTGCTGCAACGGGTTCGGCCCGCCGAGCTTCGGTACTACCTTGGCAGTGCGCACTATCGGTCGATGTTGGAGTTCTCCGAGACCGCATTGCAGGACGCGGCGAAGGCCTACACCGGCGTCGAGGAGTTCCTGCACCGTGTCCGCAACCGGGTCGGCGCCGTCGAGGTGGGCGAGTGGACGCCCGCATACGCGGCCGCACTCGACGACGATCTGTCGGTGCCGATCGCGCTCGCGGAGGTACATGCCGCCCGCGCAGAGGGCAACCGGGCGCTGGAAGCGGGCGACCACGAGACGGCGATGGCCCGCGCGGGTTCGATCCGCGCCATGATGGGCATCCTCGGCTGCGATCCGCTCGACGAGCGCTGGGAGTCCCGCGATGAGACGTCCGCCGCGCTGGCGGCCGTCGATGTGTTGGTGCACGCCGAGATTCAGCGACGCCAGGATGCAAGGGAACGCAGGGACTGGGCGGAGGCCGACGCGATAAGGGACAGGTTGAAGCAGGCCGGGGTCGATGTCACCGACACCGCCGATGGACCGCAGTGGACCCTGCTGGACGGGTACACCAAGTAATGGCAGGCAACTCTCAACGCAAAGGCGCGATCCGCAAACCCGGCACCAAGAAGGGTCCCCAGGTCGGCTCGGGCGGGGTACGCCGCCGCGGTCTTGAAGGGCGTGGCGCAACACCGCCCGCGCACCAACGGCCCCATCATCCCGCCGCCAAGGCCGCGAAGAGGGCCGCCAAGAACCAACAACAGCGGCAGCAGAAGCGGCGCACCGACGACACCGAGGTGGTGCTCGGCCGCAACCCCGTACTGGAGTGCCTGCGCGCAGGCGTGCCAGCCACGGCGCTCTACGTGGCGCTGGGCGCCGACGCAGACGAGCGACTGACCGAATCGGTAAGGCGCGCAGCCGATGCCGGGATCTCGATTCTCGAGGTGCCCCGCAGCGACCTGGACCGCATGAGCTCGAACGGACTGCACCAGGGCATCGGGTTGCAGGTGCCGCCGTACCAGTACGCACACCCCGACGACCTGCTTGCGACCGCGACCAAGGACAGCACGCCTGCCCTGCTTGTCGCGCTGGATAACATCTCGGATCCTCGCAACCTTGGTGCGATCGTGCGCTCGGTTGCCGGCTTCGGCGGCCACGGGGTGCTGATCCCGCAGCGACGATCGGCATCGGTCACCGCTGTCGCATGGCGCACGAGCGCAGGTGCCGCCGCCAGACTCCCCGTTGCCAGGGCGACGAATCTCACTCGGGCGCTGAAGAGTTGGCAAGATGCCGGTGTTCAGGTGGTCGGGCTGGACGCCGACAGCGACATCACGCTCGACGAGTTTGACGGTACGGATCCGATCGTTCTGGTGGTCGGCTCCGAGGGTAAGGGCCTGTCGCGGCTGGTTCGCGAGACCTGCGATGCGGTGGTGTCGATTCCGATGGCCGGACCGACGGAGTCGCTCAACGCCTCGGTGGCCGCGGGTGTGGTGCTGGCCGAAATCGCGCGCCAGCGACGGGGTTAGAGCACCTTCGTCAGCTCGGTGAGCTTCGGCCCGACAACCTCGCCCCGATTGGCCAGCCGCATCCTCTTGGCGACATACGGTGCCGCGAACGCAGCGGTCCACCGGAGATTCGATCGGAAGTCCCGCTCCGGTGGGGTCGACGACAGCGGCGAACGTGAGGTCAGCTCGTGAGAGACCGCAAGCGTGTCAAGCACTTTGGCCGCGAATCGTTCGTGACCGAGCGGTGACAGATGGATTCGGTCGCCGTCCCACAGGCGTGAGTCGCGAAACTCGGCGAACCGCCAGAAGTCGACGAGAGCCAGGCCTAGGTCGTCGGCGATGCCGCGCAGCAGTTCGTTGTAGACCGCGGCGCGGCCGCGCAGGCGCCGGAACAGCGGCACCGTGCCGAGATCGGCCGCGGTGAAGGCAAGCACGACCGCCCCGGACTGTTGCAGTGCCTTGAGCCCCTCGGCGTATCTGGCCATCATGGCGTCGACGTCGTTGCGCAGAAGGAGCAGGTTGTTCATCCCCGCGTAGATGGTGACGAGGTCCGGCTCGAGCATCAGCGCGGTGTGCAGCTGTTCGTCGAGGATCTCGGCCATCCGCCTGCCCCGCACGGCGAGGTTCGCGTAGCGCAGATCCGGGTTGGCTTGCGCCAAAGAATCCGCTACGCGATCTGCCCACCCGCGCAGACCGTTGGGGCTCGACGGGTGTGGATCGCCGACGCCCTCGGTGAAGGAGTCGCCAATGGCCACGTAGCGAGTGAAGGCGCCCACGGGTCACATTTTGGTTGGAAGGCATGGCGGTTCGCCAACCGCAGCGCCATCGATCAACGACTGGACGTCAGCCGGCCCTTTGTTGTTGGTATCGCCGTAACCGGCTCTTAGCCAGCGCTCGAGTGTATGGGTTGTGGCGCGTAAACCGATCAACGCCGTCCGTAGCCCATACGCTCGACGTGCAGACTAGACACCGAACAGTGCGATGCCGACCCAGAGTCCGAGCACGGCCACGATCAGCGTGACCGGTGTGGTGATCAGGCCGACGCGGCTGAACTCGCGGAACCCCGCGGGAATGTCGCGGCGGACGACGCTGCGCCACAGCAGATTCGCCAGTGAGCCCACATATGTCAGGTTGGGTCCGATGTTCACGCCCAGCAGCATCGCCAGTACCGCGGCGGGCCCCGATGCGGACACCAGCGGCAGCAGCACGAGGACGGCGGGCAGATTGTTGACGACATTGGACAGCACCGCCGCGACGGCCGCGATGCCGAGCAGCGCGAGCAGCGTGGTGCCGTCGGGGAGCACCCCGCGCATCGCGGATTCGAGGCCGTGCAGCATCAACCCGTCGACGACCACCCCAAGGCACAGCACGAACACCAGGAACGGCACATCGGCTGCCCGTGCGATGCGCGCCACCGACGTGTCCCGCCGGGCCAGTGCCCGCACGCCGAGCACGACGACCCCGGCGAGCGCGGCCCACGCGGGTGAGAAGCCGAGCAGCGACATGACGGCGAACCCGACCAACGTCAGGGCGATTACCACCAACACGAATACCGGAACCCGCACCGGTTCGGGTGTCGGCTCAGGTGCGGGTCTAACGGCAAGATCCCGCGCAAAAAGCCAACGCAGCAGGAAGAATTCGGCGACGACGGCCGCCAGCCACGATGGTGTCATCACGGCGGTGAAGTGAACGAAGGACAGGCCCGCCGCGCTGAACGCCAGCAGGTTGGTCAGGTTCGACACCGGCAGAAGAAGCGACGCGGTGTTGGCCAGGTGTGCGGTGGCGTACGCGTGCGGCCTTGCCGGAACCCGGAGTGTGCGGGTTGTCGCGAGGACCACGGGGGTCAGCAGCACTACGGTCGCGTCCAGGCTCAGGACCGCTGTCGTCACGGCGCCCATCACGAACACTTTCACCAGCAGTCCCGCAGCGCCGGTGGCCGATCTTGCCATCGCCGCACCGGCGGCCCGGAACAGCCCCTCGTCGTCGCAGAGTTGCGCCAGCATCAGCACGGCGGCCAGGAACAGCACCACCGGGAGCAGCTGCTGGACCTCGTGGGCCGCCTCTCGCAACGGCACGACGCCGAATGCGATGAGCAGCCCCGCGGCGGGTACCGCGGCGACAGCCTCCGGCCAGCCCCGAGGTTTGACCATCGCGAACGCCAGCACGACGGCCAGCGCGACCAGCGCGAGCGTCAGCTCCACGGGTCAGCGCGTTGCCACAGCGTCGGCAGATGCAGCGGGACGCCGTCGTCGGCGGCGAGCGCGGTGAGCACGCGCATCGACACGTCGAGGTCGTCCCCGGCATACGGGAGGGCGCGCAGCGGCGCGGTCAGCGGCCGAAAGAAGTCGTCCCAGTGAATCAGCACAACGCGGCGCGCGCCGACCGCCCGCACCGTCTCAGTCCAGTAGTCGACGAGATAACGCTCGGGCTGCACGCCCAGTTGACCGATGCCCAGGTACACCACCTCGGCGCGGTAGTCGGCGAGCGCACCGGGGACGAAGCCCGCGCTACCGATGATCAGCAGCCGACGGCCAGACGGCCGGTGGTGCACAAGCGTCGACCACGCCTCGCCGCATTTGTACGCCGACGTTTTTACCGGCGGCGTGACGGGTGCGGTGATCACACCCGGAAACCGGTCGGGGGGACAGTGTTCGGCCTTCACCAGCGTCACGTCGTAGGCGCCCAGTGTGACGGGTTCACCAGGCGTCGCGACCACCACGCGGTCCTCGGGGAGGCCGCCCCCGATGCCGACGTGCGCCGCCGACGCGCCTCCGACGATACGCGCCCCGGTGCGCTTGGCGACTACCGCCGAGTCCATCGCGTGGTCGAAATGGGTGTGCACCGGCAGCACGGCCTCGAGTCGGTCGACCCCCAACCGTTCGAGGCTGCCGTCGATCCGCGCGGCCGACGGCGCGATCTGCCGCAGTCCGACGGTGACCAGACCGGGGCGGGAGAAGAAGCCGTCGGTCATCAGCGCCGAGGATCCGTCGTCGACGAGCAGTGTGGAGACACCGGCCCACGTCACCGTCAACGCAGCATCGGCGGCGGCCTGTGGCGCGTCGAAAAACCTCGTGTAGTCACCGAGATCGGGTCGGCCGGGCCGCAGGCGCATCAGGCGAACGCAGCCAACTCGACGCCGTCGCCGACCAGGCGGTCGCGCACCGCGGTGGCGATCTGCACGGCCCCTGGCGAATCACCGTGTACGCAAACGGATTCGACGATGATCGGGATTGTCGACCCGTCGACGGCAACCACCCGCCCGGACTGAACCATCGACGCCACCCTGTCGGCGATCTCGCCTGCGTCGTGCAACACGGCATTGCGTTCCCGCCGGGACACCAACTGCCCGTCGGGCCGGTAGGAGCGGTCGGCGAACGCCTCGGGAACGGTACGAAGGCCGAGCCGTTCGGCCTCTGCGAAGAACACCGACCCGGCCAGCCCAAGCACCGGCAGCTTCGGGTCGACGGCATGCACCGCCTCCGCAACCGCGCGGGCCTGGTCGTGGTTGTTGACGATCGTGTTGTACAGCGCGCCATGGGGTTTCACGTAGGCAACCGATGATCCGGCCACCTGCGCGAGTGCCTGCAACGCGCCGATCTGGTAGATGACGTCGGCCGTCAGGTCGGCGGAGGTGATGTCGATGAACCTTCTGCCGAATCCGGCCAGATCGCGGTAGCCGACCTGTGCGCCGATGCGCACGCCGTTCTTCGCGGCCTCTTCGCAGCTGTGCCGCAGGGTGGCCGAGTCGCCCGCGTGGAATCCGCATGCGACGTTGGCGCTGGTGACGAGGCGGAGCATGGCGTCGTCGTCACCGAGTTGCCAGGTACCGAAGCTTTCCCCCAGGTCGGCGTTGAGGTCGACGGACGCCATGCCGCCAGCCTAATGGCACGCTGGATGTGTGAACCGACGACGGCGTGACGACGTGTTGATCACCGCGACCGAACTGGCCGCCCTGGCGGCTGCGGGCGAGCCGGTGAGGATCCTGGACGTGCGCTGGCAGCTGGCGGAGCCCGATGGGCGCGACGCCTTCGAACGCGGCCACATCCCCGGTGCGGTGTACGTATCGCTCGAGGACGAGCTCAGCGACCACTCAGTACGAGGGCGTGGGCGTCATCCGCTGCCATCGGGCCGCGCACTCGAGGCGGCCGGGCGTCGGTGGGGCCTGCGCAACGGCGTCCCGGTCGTCGTCTACGACGACTGGAACCGGGCAGGGTCGGCCCGCGCCTGGTGGGTGTTGACGGCCGCAGGCATCGAGAACGTCCGCATCCTCGACGGCGGGTTGGCGGCCTGGGAAGGCGAGCACGAGGTGGGCGCGGTCGCACCCGAGCCGGGAGACGTCACCGTCACCCATGACGACCTGTATTCCGGTGCGCTTCCCACCCTGACGGCCGAGACGGTGACGGCCGCCGACACCCTGCTCGATGCGCGGGCACCCGAGCGGTTCCTCGGCGAAGTCGAGCCGATCGATCCGGTCGCGGGACACATTCCCGGCGCCTGCAACGCGCCGAGCACCGGGTTTCTGGCCGACGACGGCACGTTCCTGGCGGAAAAAGATCTCGCAATGCTTTTCGGCGATCTCGACGGCGCAGGTGCCTACTGCGGCTCCGGTGTCACGGCGTCGGTCGTCGTCGCCGCCCTGGCATCGCTCGGTGTCGACGTCGCGCTGTATCCCGGATCGTGGTCCGAATGGTCTTCTGACCCAACGCATCCCGTCGAGACCGGCTAATACGACTTCGTGGTGCGGATACGGCTGCCGACCAGCCAGCAGGCCACGAAGATCGCGAACGAGATCGTCGTGACGAATACCGACACCGGAACTCCAGGCGCCAGCGACAGCACGATGCCGCCGACGGCGGATATCTCGGCGAAGACCACCGAGGCGACGATCGTGGCCGCGGGGGAGACGAATACCCGCGAGGCCGCGGCGGCTGGCGTGATCAACAGCGACATCACCAGCAATGCGCCGACGATCTGCACACCCTGTGCGGCCACCACACCCACAAGTGCGGCGAACACGATGCCCATCGCGCGGACCGGAACGCCGCGCGCCGCGGCCACGTCGGGATCGACGGTGGAGAACAGCAGCGGTCGGTAACAGACGGCCAGCACGACGGTCACGACGACGGTGACAACCGCGAGCAGCGCCAGCCCCGAGTAGCCGATGCCGACGATCTGTCCGGTCAGCAGCGCGAAGCTGGTTCCGGTGCGGCCCGGGTACAGGTGGATGAACAGCACTGCGAGGCCCAACCCGAATGCCAGCACCACCCCGATCGCGGAGTCGCGCTCGCGGGTGCGCTGTCCGAGGATGCCGAACAGCACGGCGGCCAGCGCGCTGCCCACCAGGGCGCCGATGCCGACGTTCAGCCCCGTCAGCAACGCGAAAGCCGCTCCGGTCAAGGATAATTCGCTCGATCCGTGAACGGCGAACGACATCTGGCGCATCACGATGAACGGCCCGATCAGACCCGCGACGAGAGCCAGCAGCGCGGCGGCGATCAACGCCTGCTGGACGAAGTCGCGGCCGAGCAGGTCGGCGGTCACGTCGAATGCGAACAGGTGCGCGATGACGTCTGTCAGCCGGTCATTCATGGGTGTGCCCGCTCGCGTGACCGGAATGGTCGATGTGCTCGCCGACGACGACGTAGCGGCCAGCCACCTTCACCACCTGGATGTCGGCGCGGTAGAGCTGCGAGAGCGTATCCGAGGTCATCACCTCGTCGACGGTGCCGACCCGGAACCGCCCGTCGACCAGGTACAGCACCCGATCCACATAGGGCAGAACCGGATTCACCTCGTGGGTGACGAACAGCACCGCGGTATCGGCGTCCCGCCTTCGTTGGTCGATGAGCGCGGAGACCAGCCGGGCGTTGGCGGGGTCGAGATTCAGCAGCGGCTCGTCGCACAGCAACAGCACGGGATCGCTTGCCAGTGCCTGGGCGATCCGTACTCGCTGCAGCTCGCCGCCCGACATCACGCCGACGGGCACCCCCGCAAGGCGATCGGCATTCACCTGGTGCAGCGCCGTCGCCACCGCAGCGCGTCGTCTCGATCGCTCGGCGGGCCGCAGGCTCGTCACACCCCATCGGTGACCGTCGAGTCCGAGGCCGACGAGATCGCTGCCGCGCAGTGTCAGCCCCGGATCGACGGCTCGATGTTGCGGTACGTAGCCGATCAGGTCGCTGCCCGCGGTGACCGGTTGTCCCGCGACCGTGACGGTGCCCGCCGACAGCGGCAGTTCGCCGAGCAGCACCTTCAGCAGGGATGTCTTGCCGGTCCCGTTCGGTCCGAGCACCGCGATGAACTCGCCCGCCCGCACCGAGAGGTCGAGTTCGTCCCAGAGCACCCGATCGCCGAAGGCGAGGCGGCCACCCAACAGGTCGACGACGTCAGCAGCAGCCACCAGGCCACTATCGATTCGTCTGTGGCGCTTTGTCGAATTGCTGCGCGAGTTCGTCGGTGGTGTCGCGCTGCCAGGTCAGGTAGTCCACGCCCTGCGGCAGGGTTTCGGTGACGGTGACGATGGGCAGCGAAGCCTGCTGCGCGGCGTCCCGAATCTGCGTGGTGGCCGGGGTCTCGGTCTGCGGGTTGAACAGCAGTACCGACACCTCGCGGGCGTTGATCAGATCGAGCATCGCTGCGACGTCCGCGGGTGAAGGGTCGTCGCCCTCCTCGACCGCGCTGGCGAAGCCCGGCGGGGTGCGGTCGGTGATCCCGGCATTGCGAAGCAGGTAGTACGCCACCGGTTCGGTCGCGACGACGGATCCCGAAGGATGCGCCTTGCCGATCGCCCGCTGCGATTCTGCGATGGCATCGGCCCTTTTGCCGAATTCGGTTGCGTTGGCACGATAGAGGTCGGCGTGTGACGGCTCGTTCTCGGCGAGCCGCTCGGCGATTTCGGCTGCGACGGCCTTGGCCACCCCCACGTCGTAGAAGACGTGCTCGTTGGCCGGCTCTTCGGCGTTGCGAAGTGAATATGCGTCGACCGCATCGATTTCGGGGTCGCCCGCCAGCACGTCGTCCACCCAGTGGTCGTAGCCGCCGCCGTTGTAGACCACGAGGGATGCATCGGCGATCGTCGCCACATCGGCAGGGGTGGCTTCGAACGAATGCGGGTCGGCGTTCGCGCCGGTTTCGACCGACTTGACCGACGCGTGCTCCCCGGCGACCGCGCTCGCCACGCTGCCCCAGACGTCGGTGGTGGCGACGACGGAGGCCGCACCGTGGTCATGGTCATGCCCGGAATGGTTGTCCGTGCAGCCGGACACGGCGAGCGCCGCCGTCGCAAGCCCGACTGCCAGCCTGATCGCCACCTTGCCCACCGAATCCTCCTAATACAAATGAAAACCGTTTCCATTAACTCTAACGCACGCGGTGGCCATGCGCGAACGCGGATGTCGGCTACCGTCACAGCATGCCCAGAAGCCCCACGCCGAGGCGTCGGGCCACCCTGGCTTCCTTGGCCGCTGAGCTGAACGTCTCCCGCACCACGATCTCCAATGCCTACAACCGGCCCGACCAGCTTTCGGCCGATCTCCGCGAACGGGTACTTGCGACGGCCAAGCGGCTCGGCTACCCCGGCCCCGACCCGGTGGCCCGCTCGCTGCGAACCCGCAAGGCCGGCGCCGTCGGCCTGGTGATGACCGAGCCGCTGAACTACTCGTTCAGGGATCCCGCGGCGCTCGATTTCGTCGCAGGCCTGGCGGAATCGTGCGAGGAAGTGGGCCAGGGCCTGCTGCTCGTCGCGGTTGGGCCGAACCGAACCGTGACGGAAGGGTCGGCCGCCGTGCTCGCTGCTGGAGTCGACGGCTTCGTCGTGTATTCCGCGTCCGACGACGACCCGTATCTGCAGGCAGTGCTGCAGCGACACGTTCCGGTGGTCGTGGTGGACCAGCCCAGGGATGTGCCTGGAACTTCGCGGGTGTGCATCGACGACAGGGCGGGCATGGCTGAGCTGGCCCGCTACGTCATCGAATTGGGTCACCGTGAAATTGGGCTGCTCACAATGAGGCTGGGCAGGGAGCGTCCGCCGGGTGACGGCAGGCCGGTGATCGCGAGTCCAGATCGCTTGCAGACACCGCATTTTCACGTGCAGCGGGAGCGGATCGGCGGGGTGTACGACGCCATGATGGACGCGGGTCTGGATCCGGCGTCGTTGACCGTGGTGGAAAGCTATGAGCACCAACCGACTTCGGGTGGCGCCGCGGCCGACGTCGCTCTCGAGGCCAATCCGCGTCTGACCGCGCTGATCTGCACCGCCGATGTGTTGGCCCTCTCGGCCATCGATCACCTGAGGGCCCGCGGGGTGTACGTGCCCGGTCAGATGACAGTGACGGGGTTCGACGGTGTGCCCGATGCGCTGCGCCGCGGCCTGACGACGGTCAAGCAGCCGAGCCTGGAGAAGGGCCTGCGGGCGGGCAAGCTGCTGCACAAACCGCCGCGGTCGGGCCTGCCGGTGATCGACGTCCTCGACACGGAGGTGATTCGCGGCCGCACCTCCGGCCCGCCCGTGTAGTCAACTGCGACGGCGTGCGTGGATCACATCGTCGTGAGTGTGCTGGCCGTCGATGCCAGCCGGTATGTCGCGAGGGCGTCGCCGGTCGATCCGGACATCCCAGCCGTCGTCGAGTAACGCGACGACATCGTCGTGGCTCAGGTAGTCCGAGATCTCGAATCCGTGCGACCGTGCCGCCTCCGCGTCGACGTCGGCGTGGTGCACCACGAGAAGTGTTCCGCCGGGAGCGACCGCGGCCACGAGTGCCTTGCCCACTTCGCCGCGCGGGGAGTGAAGCAGCGCCGGATAGTGGGCTGTGACGAGGTCAAAGCCGCCGGCCGGAAGAGGTAGATCCTCGAGTCGGCCCTGCACCCACGCCACGTCGACACCGGCTCGAGAAGCCCGCGCCTTCGCGCGGTCGATGACGACGTGGGACACGTCGAGCGCCGTGACCTTCCATCCCTGAGTTGCCAGCCATATCGCCTCAGCGCCTGTACCGCAACCGATATCGAGTGCACGGCCCGGCGCCACGCCGCCGACCTCTGCAATGAGAACCGCGTTGGGCTCGCTGTCCGGGATCCTGTCGGCGAGGTCGGTGTAGCGCTGATCCCATTCGGCGGCGAGGATGTCGGCGTCGCCCGATGCAGTGGTCATTCACCAAGCCTGTTCCAGAAACGATCCGCGGGGCAATTGAAGTTGCCGATCAGGCAAAGAGTCAGGCGCCGAGGAGTTGGGCGCAGCGCAACAGCCCGAGATGGCTGTAGGCCTGCGGATGGTTACCGAGCGCCCGTTCGGCGACGGGGTCGTACTCCTCCGACAGCAGGCCGGTCGGCCCCGCCGCGGTGACGAGGCGATCGAACAGTGCCTCGGCCTGCGACCGCTGGTCGGTCAGCAGATAGGCCTCCACCAGCCAGGCGGCGCACAGGTGAAATCCGCCTTCGGTGCCGGGTAGCCCGTCGTCGCTGCGGTATCGGTAAACGGTTGCCCCGCTTCGAAGTTCGGTCTCGGTTGCGACGACGGTGGCGGCGAATCTGGGGTCGGACGGTTCGATGAGGCCGGAGAGGCCGATGTGCAGCGTCGCAGCGTCGAGGTCGGTGCCGTCGTAGGCAGCGGTGTAGGACTGCACCTCGTCGTTCCAGCCGCGCTCCTGCACCTGCGCTGAGATGACATCGCGCAGCGTGGCCCAGCCGGGCGGTGCTTCGCGGCCGAACTCCCCGGCCAGCTTCAGGGCCAGGTCCACCGTCAGCCAGCACATCACCTTCGAGTAGACGTGGTGGCGCGGCGCGTCGCGGATCTCCCAGATGCCGTGATCCGGCTCGGCCCAACGACTCTCGACGGCGAACACCATCTCGCTGACCAGGTTCCAGTCGGCGTCGGTCAGCGCGTCAGCTCGTCCGTTGGCAACCCGTTTGTGCACAAGGTCGAAGATCAACTGCACCACCGGGCCGAAAACATCCAGCTGCACTTGGGCGTTCGCGGCGTTACCGACCCGTACCGGCCGCGAGCCGGCATAGCCGGGCAGCGAGTCGATGACCGCCTCGGGGCCGAGGATCGCGCCGGACAGCGCGTAGAGCGGATGCAGCCGCTCGGGCCCATGCATCGTCTCGATCACCCCGTGCAGCCAGTTGAGGTATCCCTCCGCCTCCTCGGTGGAGCCGAGCGACACCAGCGATGCCGCGGTCATTGCGGCGTCGCGGATCCAGCAGTAGCGGTAGTCCCAGTTGCGGACACCGCCGATCTCCTCGGGCAGCGACGTGGTGGCCGCGGCCATGATCGCACCGGTGTCGGCGTGTACGAGCCCGCGCAGCGTCAGCGCCGACCGCTTCATCAGGGACTGGTTCAGCTCCGGCAGCGTCAGCGTCGCCGCCCAGTCTCGCCAGTATCCCTCGGCGCGCTCGCGGCGCGCATCTTCGTCGACCGGGCTCTCGGACAGATCCTCGGTGCCGCAGCGTAATTCGAGCACTATCGGACCCTGTGACGGATCGACGACCGCGCGGGCGGTCTCGTGGACGCCGTCTGCGACGACCTCCCATCGGACGCCGGGGGCGCGCAACACCATCGGCTCGTTGGTCGCGAAGACCCGAAGGCCGCCCTCGTCGGCCCGCAGGTGCACCGGCGCCTGCGCGAACTCGGGCCGGGGTGCGAACGACACCACCGCCTTGGCCTGTCCACTGATCACCCGGACCAGATCGGTGCGGCCCGCGCCGACGTCATGGGACAGGTAGTCGGTGACCACCAGGCTGGCCCAACGGGTTTCGACGGTCATCGTGCCGTCGACGTATCGCTGGCTCAGCGGCAGCGCCTCACGCTCGGGGCCGATCGCGAAGTGGCCCGCGTTGGCGTCACCGAGCAGCCTGGAGAACACGGCCGCCGAGTCGGCCTGCGGGTGACACATCCACACCGCATCGGCGTCGGGCGTCAACAGCGCGATGGTTCTGCCGTTGGACAGCATCGTCAGTCGCTCGATGGGCGTCGAATGACCGCCGAGTAGCCAGGTGCGGCGGCAATCCAACAGGAATTTCAGTGCCAGCGCCACGTCCTCGGGAGACTCCACCCGGTAGTCGGCCAGCGTGTCCCCGTCGCCGACCTTGACGCCGACATCGGGCCCGTGCAGCCTGCGGAACGCCTTCTCGTCGGTCACATCGTCGCCGAAGAACACGGCGGCCGACGCACCCTGCTGGTGGCGCAGGATGTCGAGCGCCTGACCCTTGTCGGTCTGGATCACCGCGAACTCGAGGACGGCCTTACCCGCGGTGACCTGAGCGTCCCAGCCCGCGGCGGCCGCCTTCGCCTTCTTCAGCGCCTCGTCGGCGTCGGCCTGCTCGGCGTTGCGCACGTGCAGGGCGATGGAGGCCGGCTTGATCTCGATGGCGACGCCGGGATACTCCGCGGCGATGGCGCCGAGGGCGTCTTTGATCTTGCGCAGCAACGTCTTTGCGTCGTCATCGATGGCGTGCACGAAGCCGGTGTCGAACTCCGAGCCGTGGCTGCCGACGAGGTGCACCTCTGCGGGCATCCGGGACAGGGTGGCCAGATCGCGCAGTGCACGTCCGGAGATCAGCGCGGCGATGGTCTTCGGCAGCGCAGCCAACTCGCGCATCGCCGCCGCCGACTCGGTGAGCGGACGCGCGTCGTCGGGGTTGTTGACGATCGGCGCCATGGTGCCGTCGTAGTCGCAGGCGATGAGGACACGGGGTACCCGGGCGACCGTCGCGAGGGCGCGCTTCAACTCGGCCGGTAACTCCTGCGTCACCCGCTAGATCTTAGGGTGCTCGCCGTCTCCGATGAGGAGGCGAACGGCAAGGTCGAGCCGCTTTGCGACATCGGTCGCCGACGCCCGCCGCGTCAGCCAGGCCAGCAGGTTCGACAGCCAGACATCCGAGATGACCCTCGCGATGTGGTACTGGTCCTCCGTCGGTTCGCCTTCGCTCATGGCGCGGGCGAACATCGAGTCCATCAGCTTGCCGACGTGGTCGACCTCGCCTGCCGCCGACGCATCGGCGAATACGAAGGCGCGGGTCATCGCCTCGGTCAGCAGCGGGTTGCGCTGCATGGCCCGGTTCAGCTTGCCGACCATCAGGTTGAGCCGCTGGTACGGCGTGCCCCCGGCAAGCGCCGCGCGATCGGTCTTGGCGTCGATGCGCTCGAACTCGCGGCCCAGCGCCGACACCAGCAGGTGCACCTTGGACGGGAAGTAGCGGTACAGCGTTCCGACCGCGACATCGGCGCGCTCGGCGACGGCACGCATCTGAACGGCTTCGTATCCGCCCTTGGAGGCGATGGCCAGGGTGGCGTCGAGGATGCGTTTACGGCGCTCACGCTGCGCTTCTGAGCCGAGTTCTGATTCGGCGAGGACGGAAACCGGCATCACCTGGGGTGGCCGGGTCTGCGACCCCTCCGACGGGTTGGTCTGTGCCGGCGACGAAGTTCCAGTAGTCCCAGTCATCGGTGCGGAACGCTCCTTCATCATGCGTGTCGTAAGGAAACGATACGCATGCCGATCCCTGTTTTCTCACCTCAGCGCCTGTTCGGCACCGACGTGTCCTGCTGTAATGGCGTTCGACTTGACGGTCGGACACTGGCACTATTAGAACACGTTCTAGTGAGAAGTATGCCCTTCTCGCACGATGGCATAGGAGTTTCGAAATGTCGCAGGCGTCAGCGACGGTCACCGACGAGCAGTTTGCCGCGCGTGAGCTGGTTCGTAGCTGGGCGGTGGGTGCCAAGGCCGTCGAAGCCGCCCGCAAGATCGAGAAGGGCGATCCCGACGCGTGGCGCGCGCCATACGCGAGCCTGGCCCAACTCGGAATCTTCGGCGTGGCCCTGCCCGAGGAGTCCGGCGGGGCGGGCGGCACGGTCGACGACCTGTGCGCGATGGTCGACGAGGCCGCCGCGGCGATGGTGCCCGGTCCGATCGCCACCACCGCGGTTGCCACGCTCGTCATCCCGGGTTCGCGGGCCGAACTGCTCGAAGCCTTGGCATCCGGCGAGCGCACCGTGGGCCTTGCCCTGACCGCCGACGTGAAACTGGACGGCGGAAAGGCCTCAGGCACCGCCGAATACGTCCTCGGCGCCGATTCGCACGGCGTGCTGCTGCTCCCCGCAGGCGAAGAATTCGTCCTCGTCGACGCCGCCGCCGACGGGGTGACCGTCGAACCGCTGACACCGACCGACTTCTCCCGCCCGCTGGCCCGCGTCGTGTTGTCGGGTGCGGTGGCCGAGGTGCTTCCGGTGTCGCGGCAACGCGTCGAGGATCTCGCCGCGACCGTGCACGCCGCCGAGGCAGCGGGAGTGGCGCGGTGGACGCTGCGAACGGCAACCGAGTACGCGAAGGTGCGCGAGCAGTTCGGCAAGCCGATCGGCAGCTTCCAGGCGGTCAAGCACATGTGCGCCGAGATGCTTCTGCACTCCGAACAGGTCGCGGTGGCCGCGGGCGATGCGGCGCGGGCGGCCAACGGCTCCGACGATTCTCAGCTGTCGATCGCTGCCTCGGTAGCAGCGGCCGCGGGTATCGAAATGGCCAAGGCCAACGCCAAGAACTGCATTCAGGTGCTCGGCGGCATCGGCATCACCTGGGAGCACGACGCGCACCTGTATCTGCGTAGGGCGTACGGGATTTCGCAGTTCCTCGGCGGCGCGTCACGCTGGCTGCGCCGCATCGCCACGCTGACGCAACATGGCGTGCGTCGCGAGCTGCACATCGACCTGGCGTCCGTCGAACACCTGCAGCCCGAGATCGCGGCTGCGGTCGCCGATGTCGCGGCGCAGCCCGTCGAGAAGCGCCAGATCGCGCTCGCCGAGGCGGGTCTGCAGGCGCCGCACTGGCCGAAGCCGTACGGCAGGGAGGCATCGCCCGCCGAGCAGTTGCTGATCGACCGCGAGTTGGCCGATGCAGGCGTCCAACGTCCGGATCTGGTGATCGGCTGGTGGGCCGCGCCGACGATCCTCGAGCACGGCAGCCCCGAACAGATCGAGCGGTTCGTTCCTCCGACGCTCACCGGCGAGCTGTTCTGGTGCCAGCTGTTCAGCGAGCCGGGCGCAGGCTCGGACCTGGCTTCGTTGCGGATGAAGGCCGTCAAGGCCGACTCCGCGGACGGAAGACCCGGTTGGAAGCTGACCGGGCAGAAGGTGTGGACGTCACGGGCCAACTGGGCGCAGTGGGGTGTCTGCCTGGCGCGCACCGATCCCGATGCGCCGAAGCACAAGGGCATCACGTATTTCCTCGTCGACATGTCTACGCCCGGTATCGACATCCGCCCGCTGCGGGAGATCACCGGCGACGATCTGTTCAACGAGGTGTTCTTCGACGACGTCTTCGTCCCCGATGAGATGGTGGTGGGTCAGGTCAACGACGGGTGGCGGCTGGCGCGCACCACCTTGGCCAACGAGCGGGTGGCGATGGCCCACGGCACCGCGCTTGGCAATCCGATGGAAGAGGTGCTGCGGACGGTTTCCGAGCGTGAACTCGACGACGCTGTGCAGGACAGCCTCGGCCGGTTGATCGTCGCCGCCCAGGTCGGTTCGTTGCTCGACCAGCGCATCGCAGAATTGGCGGTCGGCGGCGCCGACCCGGGGCCGCAGGCCAGCGCCCGCAAGCTGATCGGCGTCCGATACCGGCAGGCGCTCTCGGAGTTCCGAATGGATCTCTCCGAGGGCGCGGGCCTTGTCGAGAACAAGCCCGTTCTCGACTTCCTCAACGTCCGCTGCCTGACGATCGCGGGTGGAACCGAGCAGATCCTGCTCACGATGGCAGGGGAGCGCTTGCTCGGCCTGCCGCGCTGACGACCGCCTCGGTCGTCACCTCGACGAGTAGGCAGCCGCGGACGTCGAGATCACCGCTCACCTCCGCCTCGAGCGCGATCAGTCGCACCCCCAGCCGATCGGCGATCATCCGGAGCGCCCCGTCGACACACGTCGCCAGCGCGGCGCACAACAGGTCGCCCGGGTTCGGCGCATCGTGCAGCCCGCCCACATAACGATCGAGGCCGAATCGCAGGAACGTGCCATATCCCTGGCCGATCTCGACCTCGCCGTGGAACGGGTCGTCGGCAGGGATATTCGCCGCCGAAGTGCGGGCGGTCTTGCGGGTCAGCGCCTCATGAGGCTGTGCGCCGTACAGCTGACACAACGGGGCCTGACGCTCGGCGACGACCGAGGTACGGGCTCGTTGAACAGGCATTTAGACCCTCCATTTGGCGAAAAGCACGATCGTACTATGGCCAAATTAGAGAATAGCACGATCGTTCGTTTATGCTCAAGGGCGTGAAACAGCGGTCGAAGGGCGAGCGCACCAGGTCGGCAATCCTGGTGGAGGCCGCACGCCTTGCGACGGTCGACGGGCTCGAAGGCCTTTCCATTGGCGGCCTTGCCACAGCGATCGGGATGAGCAAGAGCGGGCTGTACGCGCACTTCGGCTCGAAGGAGGACCTGCAGTTGGCGACGATCGCGTCGGCGCGGGAGACGTTCGTCGCCGAGGTGTTCGTTCCGGCTCTCGACGCGCCGCAGGGTGTCAAGCGCCTTCGCGCCGCCTGCGATGCGTTCCTGTCTCACATCGAGCGCAGGGTGTTTCCCGGCGGATGCTTCTTCGCTGTCGCGGCCGCCGATGTCGGCACCCGGCCTGGTGCGGTGCGCGATGCCGTCGCCGCACAGCAGCGCGACTGGATCGAACTACTGGAGCGGCTCGCCCGCAAGGCGATGGATGTCGGCGAACTCGCGCCAGGCGTCGACCCGGCTCAGCTCGCCTTCGAACTCAACGCGATCTTGGTATCCGCGAGTACGACGTTCGTTCTGCAGGGCGACGCGTCGGTGTTCGACCGCGCTCGGGCGGCTGTCCGCCGACTGGTGCCCTTCAGCTGAACGTGGTCTGCGCGCAGGCCGTTGGCGTGGTGAGGTTCACGCCGCCGTAGACCACTTGGATCTGCGAGCACGCGAAGAAGGCCGACTTGGTGTCCGGTGCTCCGGTGCTCCAGTCCGTCGGCACCGAATCGCCGTCGGATTTGAAGCGTTCGATCGGGCCACCGCCGAAGTAGGTGATCGAGATCTCGACGTTGTTGGTCGCCCTGTACATCTTCGACAGCACGTTCTCGTGATTGGAGCCCTTTGTCTCCCGCGGGTTACCCGACGGAGCGCTGAATTGCGCTTCCTGCCATGCGTCGCGGCTCGAACTGCGCAGCGTGATGGTCTGCCTGGCCCAGGTGTCGCCGGGGAAGCCGGTCGGGCCGTCGGGCGTCAGCAGGTTGGCGGTGGTGTCGAAGAAGCACCTGTTCTCCGCGGGCCTGCAGTCGGCGGTCACGTGCATCTCGATCTGGGTTGCCGGGTCGACGGCGATCGAGGTGACGGCCGTGTTGATCGCGGCGTTCGCGCCGGGCGGAGTCACGAGCACCGCGCTCAACAGTGCCGCCGCACCTGCCATCGCAAGCCGATTCATATGGTGCTCCCGTCTGCGTGCGGCGAATGGTAGCCCGGCGCTTATTCGTCGTAGGTGACTTCTACGGAATCCGACCGCGGCCGCGCCTGGCAACCGAGGATCAGGCCCTCATCGAGATCCTGCTGTTCGAGCACGTCGTTGACGTCCATCTCGACGTCGCCGCTCTTCTTCAGCACCGCGCATGCGCCGCAGTGCCCCTCACGGCAGGAGAACGGCGCATCGAGGCCCTTGTCGAGCAGGACGTCAAGAAGTTTTGCGTTACGGGGCCAGCGGATTTCGTGCTTCTCGCCGTCGAGTGTCACGACCGCGGTGGCCGGTCCCTCGTCGCTGTCGTCCTCTTCGATGACCACCGCAGCGAACGGGTCCGACTCCAGCGATTTGAACACTTCGATGTGGATCCTGTCGGCGGGGGCGCCCGCGTTCTTCATCGCTTCTTCTGCGGCCGCCATGAACGGTCCAGGCCCGCAGATGTAGGCGTCGTGGCCGATGTACGGCGCGGCCAGCGCGCCCAACGCGGCGGCGCTGGGCAGGCCCTGAACGGACTCGAGCCAGTGCACGACCGTCAGCCGGTCGGGGTACTTGGCCGCGAGTTCCCGCAGCGACGCACCGAAGATGACGCTCTTCTCGTCGCGGTTGGCATAGATCAGCACGACCCGACCGCTGCCTTCGGCCAGCGCCGACTTGCAGATCGCCATCATCGGCGTGATGCCGCTGCCCGCCGCGAGCAGAAGGAAGTCAGTGTCCAGGTTCTTCGGTACGAAGGTGCCCGACGGCGCGAGCACGTGGATGCGCATTCCGGCGTGGGCGTTGTCGCACAGCCAGTGCGAGGCGTAGCCGCCGTCGGTGCGCTTGACGGTGACTGTCAGCGGGTCACCGGTGTGCGGTGAACTGCACAGCGAATAGCAGCGCGCCACCGAACCGGTGCGGTCACTCGGCACCCGCAGCGTGAGGAATTGGCCCGGTTCGTAGCGCAGCCGATCGGCTGGGATCTGTACCCCGTCGGGTACCGCGAACACCAGCGAGCGCGCGTCGTCGGTCTCCTCGACGACGTCAGCCACCTGCAGTTCAAGCACGTGGCTACCGAGCGGCTCATCTGTCACGCGGTTGCCCTTCCTACTCCGGCCGAGCGGCCATAACTAGAACAGGTTACAGAAACGCATGTGCGCTGGTCCAGCCGCCACAGCAATGCGCTGCTCGACACAAATCGTAACGTGTTCTAATCTTTCTCTAGCGGTCTGCTCTTCGCGCAAGCGCTCATCGCAAGGTCATTAGCTCTCGGGAGGCAATTCAGTGACGTCCATTGAACAGCGTGACGTGCAGTCGGTCCTAGCCGGCGTCGACGGTCTGTTGCCGCTGATCGCAAAGCGGGCGCAGGCGACGGAGGAACTGCGCAAGCTGCCGGATGAGACGGTGGCCGAGCTCGACGAGGTCGGCTTCTTCAAACTGCTCCAGCCCGAGCAGTGGGGCGGCCTGCAGTGCGATCCGACGCTTTTCTACGAAGCGGTACGGCGCATCGCAAGCGCCTGCGGATCCACCGGCTGGGTCAGCTCGATCATCGGCGTGCACAACTGGCATCTGGCTCTCTTCGATCAGCAGGCGCAGGAAGAGGTGTGGGGTGACGACCCGGCCGTGCGGATCTCGTCGTCGTACGCACCGATGGGAGCAGGCCACGTGGTCGACGGGGGCTACCTCGTCAGCGGTTCGTGGAACTGGTCGTCGGGCTGTGACCACGCCACATGGACGTTCGTCGGCGGTCCGGTCATCAAGGACGGCAAGCCGGTCGACTTCGGCAGCTTCCTGATCCCGCGCTCCGAGTACAAGATCGACGACGTCTGGCACGTCGTCGGCCTCAAGGGCACTGGCAGCAACACGCTGGTGGTCAAGGACGTCTTCGTACCGCGGCACCGGTTCCTGTCGTACAAGTCGATGAATGACCGCACCGCGGGCGGCCTGCAGAACAACACCGCGCCGGTATACAAGATGCCTTGGGGCACTGTGCATCCCACCACGATTTCGGCCCCGATTGTCGGCATGGCCTACGGCGCATACGACGCGCATGTCGAGCATCAGGGCAAGCGCGTGCGCGCGGCGTTCGCGGGCGAGAAGGCCAAGGACGACCCGTTCGCCAAGGTGCGCATCGCCGAAGCGGCGAGCGACATCGACGCCGCATGGCGACAGCTGATCGGTAACGTCGGCGACGAGTACGCGCTGCTGAAGGAAGGTCAGGAGATCCCCTTCGAGCTGCGTGCCCGCGCCCGGCGCGACCAGGTGCGCGCCACCGGGCGTGCCATCTCATCGATCGACCGACTGTTCGAGGCGTCCGGTGCGACCGCGCTCAACAGCGACGCTCCTGTGCAACGCTTCTGGCGTGACGCGCATGCAGGCCGCGTGCACGCGGCCAACGATCCGGAACGGGCCTACCTGATCTTCGGCAACAACGAGTTCGGGCTGCCGCCGGCGGACACGATGGTCTGATGACGTCATTCGCCGCCGAAACCGCTGCGCAGCAAGAGATCACATTCGAGTCGACCTCCCGCTACGCGCAGGTTCGCGAGGACATGCGGCTGCACTACCACGAGGCAGGGGTCGGCAACGAGAAGACGATCGTGCTGCTGCACGGTGGTGGGCCGGGCGCGTCGAGCTGGTCCAACTTCGGGCGCAACATCAGCGTTCTCGCCAAGCACTTCCACGTGATCGCAGTCGACCAGCCGGGCTACGGCCACTCCGACAAGCACGCCGAGCATGAGCAGTACAACCTCTACAGCGCCACTGCGTTGCTGAACCTGTTCGACCACCTCGGCATCGAAAGCGCTGACCTGGTTGGCAATTCGCTGGGCGGCGGCACCGCGGTGCGGTTCGCATTGGATAACGGCAGGCGCGCGGGCCGCCTCGTGTTGATGGGGCCGGGCGGGCTTTCGGTCAACCTGTTCGCGCCGGATCCCACCGAGGGCGTCAAGCTGCTCGGCAAGTTCACCGCCGACCCGACGCGCGAGAACATGGAGAAGTTCCTGCGCATCATGGTCTACGACCAGAAGCTCGTCACGCCGGAGTTGATCGACGAGCGGTTCGCGATCGCCAGCCAGCCTGAGTCGCTGGCGGCTGCGCGCGCGATGGGAAAGTCCTTCGCTGGTCCCGACTTCGAGCTCGGCATGATGTGGCGCGAGGCACACAAGCTGCGCCAGCGGGTGCTCCTGATCTGGGGGCGAGAGGACCGCGTCAACCCGCTCGACGGCGCTCTGGTGGCCCTCAAGCAGATTCCGAAGGTGCAATTGCACGTCTTCGGGCAGTGTGGCCACTGGGCGCAGCTGGAGAAGTTCGACGAGTTCAACAAGCTGACTATCGATTTCCTCGGGACGTGAAAGGGGGCAGCTCGTGAGCATCAAATCTCTTGGCTACCTGAGGATCGAGGCCACCGACGTCGCTGCATGGCGCGAGTATGGCCTGAAGGTGCTCGGCATGGTGGAGGGCTCCGGCGCTACCGAGGGTGCACTCTACCTCCGGATGGACGAGTTCCCGGCCCGACTGGTCATCATCCCAGGCGAGAATGACCGGCTGCTGCAGTCGGGCTGGGAGACCGCCAATGCCGCGGCGCTGCAGGACATCCGCAACCGACTCGAGGTCGAGGGCACGCCTTACAAGGAGGCCTCCGCCGATGAACTCGCGGAGCGCCGCGTCGACGAGATGGTCACGTTCGATGACCCGTCCGGCAACACGCTCGAGGTGTTCCACGGTGTGGCCCTTGAGCACCGGCGCGTCGTCAGCCCATACGGCCACAAGTTCGTCACCGAGGAGCAGGGTCTCGGCCACGTGGTGCTGACCACGCGCGACGATGCCGAATCGCTGCATTTCTACCGCGATGTGCTCGGGTTCTATCTGCGCGACTCGATGAAGTTGCCGCCGCAGCTCGTCGGGAGACCGGCCGATGGCCCGCCCGCGTGGCTGCGCTTCTTCGGTGTCAACCCGCGTCACCACAGCCTGGCGTTCATGCCGGGCGAGACACCAAGCGGCATCGTGCATCTGATGCTCGAGGTGGGCGAGGCCGACGATGTGGGCCTGTGCCTGGACCGTGCGCTGCGTCGCAAGGTGCCGATGTCGGCGACGCTCGGGCGCCATGTCAACGACAAGATGTTGTCGTTCTACATGAAGACGCCGGGCGGATTCGACGTCGAATTCGGTTGTGAGGGGCTAACGGTCGATAACCACGACTGGGTGGCGCGGGAGAGTACCGCGGTCAGCCTGTGGGGTCACGACTTCACCGTCGGCTTCAAGTAGAAGTGTCGACCGAACCGCTTGACCCGCGCACATTCCGAAATGTGCTCGGGCAGTTCTGCACCGGCATCACGGTGATCACAACGATGCACGAAGACGCGCCGGTCGGATTCGCGTGTCAGTCGTTCGCGGCATTGTCCCTTGAACCACCTCTGGTCCTCTTCTGCCCGACGAAGGTATCGCGGTCCTGGAAAGCCATCGAGTCCAGTGGCAAGTTCTGCGTCAACGTGCTGCACGAGAAGCAGAAGGATGTCTCGGCGCGGTTCGGATCAAGGGAGCCCGACAAATTCGCCGGGATCGACTGGAGTCCCTCCAAGTTGGGGTCACCGGTGATCAAAGACACGCTGGCGCACATCGACTGCAGCGTGCATTCGGTGCACGACGGCGGCGACCATCTCGTGGTGTTCGGCGCGGTGCACTCGCTCTCCGATGTACCGCACAAGAAGCCGCGCCCACTGCTGTTCTACAAGGGGCAGTACACGGGGATCGAGCCCGATAAGAACACGCCTGCGCATTGGCGCGACGACCTCGAAGCGTTTCTCACCGCCACCACCGACGACACCTGGCTCTAATTCCTCTCGGCGAGCAGACGTGAAAACCCCCTCAACTAGCTAGTTTTGGGGGTTTTCACGTCTGCTCGCCAAGGAAGGCGACGACCGCGTTCACCACCTCGCGGTGCATGGTGTCGTTGAGGATGTCATGGTGTCCGCCGGGAAACTCCTTGAGTTGCAGGGGTTCTATCTGGTCGGCATACGCTTTCACGGCGCCGATCGGCGCGATCGGGTCGGCGACGCCGTGCACGGCCAGCGTCGGAACCGTCAACCCCGGTAAGTCCTTGCCGAATCGGTCCCACGCGGTGTCAAGCGCGCGCGCCAACGGCGCACCGTCGGCGTCCACGAACGCCAGCGGGTCGTTGACCATCGCATCGAGGTAGAAGGGATCATCGGACAGCCAGAGCGGATCCAGATCGAATGCACTGTCCGTATCGAGTAGTTCGGGGATCGGCACCAGCGGGGCACCGGAGATCACACCGGCGCGATAGCGGTCAGGCTGATCGAGCAGCCGCGTCAGCGTGACGACCGCACCGAATGAATGTCCCTGTGCGAACAACGGCAGCCCAGGGCGTTCGCCCTCGGCGAGTTCGGTCAACGTGTCGGCCAGGTCGGAGCTGTCGGCGATGGAGCCGAAGTCGCCGCGCGGGCCGGGAGTGAGGCCATGGCCGAACTGGTCGACGGCCCACAGGTCGATGCCCGCGGCGTTGAGCGCGAAGCCGTACCGGTGGTACACGCCGGTGTGTTCGCCGAATCCGTGCAGAAATATGACGACGGCGCTGGGGTCCTCGGCGGCCCAGTGGCGGTAGTAGGCCCGGCCCTTCGGGTGATCGATGAACGGCATGGCGGTGAGTTTAGCTGTGACGCGCGCCACCCGCTGCGCTGTCGGATGAGCCACGACACCGCGAAACCGTTGCGGAACTAGCTGATTCCTGCCAGCCGTCCACCAATTGCTGCCACCGGAATTAAACCCTTGACCTCCCTGTTTAAAGAGTCATACCGGTCAGAGAAACACAGAGACCGGAAGCACGGAGTCCGAACCGACAAGGTTCGGGCACCACCCGAAAGAGAAAGAAGAAGGCACCAAGATGAAGAAGTTCGGATTTGCCACAGTCATCGCAAGCGGTCTGACCGCCGCCGTGCTCGGCTTGGCGGGGCCGGCCCAGGCCGACATCGGCCACCATGACTGGGTTAACGACATCCATCCGACGGCGACCGTGCCGCAGGTGGACACGAGCGTCCAGCAGAGCCGCTAACGCGACGACATAGACCAAAAGGGGCACCCCCACGAGGGGTGCCCCTTTTCTTTGCCTATCCCAAGCCCAGAAGCATGTCGCGCTGTTCGGCAACCCGCGCGCGGATGGCTCCTACCAGCGCGCCCACCTCAGGCCTGCGTAGCGTTTCAGGCCTGGTGACCAGCCAGTAGCTCAACTGGACCGCTACCGCCCGAGGCAGTATTCGCACGAGGTCGTCATGCCGGTCTGCCATGAAGCACGGCAACAGCCCGATGCCCGCGGCCGCGCGGGTGGCCTCCACGTGGACGAAGACATTGGTCGACGTCACCGACTCGCGCATGGCGGGCGCGAAACTCGGTGCCAGATCGAGATCGTCGACCTGAAGCATGGAATCGATGAAATAGACGAGCGGATAGCGCGCCAGATCTTCGACGCTTTTCGGCGACCCGTGTTCGCTGAGGTACTCGCGCGCACCGTACAGCCCGAGGCAGTAGTCGCTGAGGCGGATCGCCTCCGCGCGGTGCACCTGTGGTTCGCCGACCACCACTTCGATGTCGAGGCCCGAGCGCTGCTGGGTGGCGCGGCGCGTGGCCGCGACGATCTCCACGGCGACCTTCGGGTGTTTGCGCTGCACCTGCGCTGCCGCGGGTGCAGCGATGTAGGCGCTGAAACCGTCGGTCGCCGAGATCCGCACGACGCCTTCGAGGCCGCGGGACCCCTCCGAGTCGGTGGTGAGGGAGCGCACCGCGGATTCCACCGCTTCGGCGGCCGCGAGCGCCTCGCGCCCGAGGTCGGTCAGCTCCCAGCCGCCTGCCACTCGCGCCAGCACCCGGCCACCGAGCGACTCCTCGAGTGCGGCGATCCGCCGCGAGATCGTGGTGTGGTTGAGGCCGAGTTCCTCGGCGGCCGTGGTGTAGCGGCCGGACCGGCCGACGGCGAGCAACACGAGAAGGTCGTCGGCGCTCGGCCTTCGGCCCAAAGAGAGGTTCATTTCTGCATTTTTGCAGATACTTCCTGCAGTTTTGGCCATTGCAGCCTGGGGTACCTGCATGAATACTCACAAAGATCTGTGCTCGGCGTCACATACGAAGGAGTCTCGAATGAGCGAGCCCACGGCCGTACCGACCGGACTCAAGCGCGTTGTGGCCGCCTCGATGGCGGGCACCGTGGTCGAATGGTACGAGTTCTTCCTCTACGGGACCGCGGCGACGCTGGTCTTCAACAAGGTTTTCTTCCCGGCGACCGACAGCGCGTACGGCGCCATCTTCGCCGCGTTCTTGACCTACGCCGTCGGCTTCATCGCCCGCCCACTCGGCGGTGTGGTGTTCGGGCACTTCGGCGACAAGTACGGACGCAAGAAGCTGCTTCAGTTCGCGATTCTGCTCGTCGGCGTCGTCACGTTCTTGATGGGCTGTCTGCCGACCTACAACCAGATCGGCGTCTGGGCGCCAGTACTGCTGGTGGTGTTGCGCTTCCTGCAGGGGTTCGCGGTCGGCGGTGAGTGGGGCGGCGCCGTGCTGCTGGTCGCCGAACACAGCCCGACGAAGAGCCGGGGCTTCTGGGCCAGTTGGCCGCAGGCCGCTGTGCCCGTGGGCAACATGCTGGCCACCGTCGTGCTTTGGGTGCTGACGGCCGCACTGTCCGAAGCGGACTTCCTCTCGTGGGGCTGGCGGGTCGCGTTCTGGCTGTCGGCCGTCGTGGTGCTGATCGGCTACTACATCCGGACCAAGGTCAGCGACGCGCCGATCTTCGTTGCCGCACAACAGGAAGTCGAACGGGTCAAGGCCGTTTCCTACGGTGTGGTCGAGGTGCTCAAGCGGTATCCCCGCGGCGTGTTCACCGCGATGGGACTGCGGTTTGCCGAGAACATCATGTACTACCTCGTCGTCATCGTGTCGATCACCTATCTCAAGGTGCAGGTCGGGGTGGACACCAACGCGATCCTGCGTTACATGCTCGTCGCACACGCCGTGCACTTCGTGGTGATCCCACTCGTCGGCAAGCTGGCTGACAGGGTCGGCCGAAGGCCGGTGTACCTCGTCGGCACGGTGCTGGCGGCCACCTGGGGCTTCTTCGCGTTCCCGATGATGGACACCGCCAACTATCTGATGATCATCGCCGCCATCGTCATCGGGCTCATCATCCACGCGCTGATGTATGCGCCGCAGCCGGCGATCATGGCCGAGATGTTCCCGACCCGGATGCGTTATTCCGGTGTGTCACTTGGCTATCAGGTCACCTCGATCGTCGCGGGTTCTGCGGCGCCCGCGATCTCCGTCAAGCTGCTGGAGATCTATGACTCCTGGGTGCCGATAGCGATCTACCTCGCCATCGCAGCGGCGATCACCCTCGTCGCGGTGTTCTACCTGCGCGAGACGAAGGGCCTCGACCTCGAGACCGTCGACGACGCCGACCGCGACGACCTGGCGAAGACCGGAGTGGTGTGACCGCACTCGAGGGGCGCAACGCCCTCGTCACCGGCGGTGCGAGCGGCATCGGCGCCGCATGCGCACGTGAGCTGGCCGCGAAAGGTGCCGTGGTGACCGTCGCGGACCTCGATGACGTCGGCGCGAACGCTGTCGCCGAGGAGATCGGCGGAAAGGCTTGGGCGGTAGACCTTTCCGACGTCGTACCACTCGAGCGGTTGCAGCTGGATACCGACATCCTGGTCAACAACGCCGGAGTCCAGCACGTCAGTCCCATCGCCGAGTTCCCGCCGGAGCGGTTCCGACTCATCCAGACGCTGATGGTGGAGGCGCCGTTCCTGTTGATCCGCGCCGCGTTGCCGCACATGTACGAGAGAGGCTTCGGGCGCATCGTCAACATCTCGTCGGTGCACGGTCTGCGCGCGTCGGAATTCAAGGTCGCGTACGTGACCGCCAAACACGCGCTCGAAGGATTGTCCAAGGTGACTGCGCTCGAGGGCGGTCCGCACGGGGTGACGAGTAATTGCGTCAACCCCGGCTACGTGCGAACACCGTTGGTGACCAAGCAGATCGCCGATCAGGCTCGCACGCACGGCATTGACGAGCAGCAGGTGGTCGAGGACGTGCTGCTCAAGGAAAGCGCGATCAAGCGTCTGCTCGAACCGGAGGAGGTCGCCGACCTCGTTGGCTGGCTCGCATCGCCTGGCGCAGGAATGGTGACGGGCGCGTCGTACAGCATGGACGGCGGCTGGAGCGCCCGCTGAGGTGTCGGTGCCATATGGCATATTCGAACATGTGTTCGAGTCGGTAAACGAGGACGGGCTGGTCGCCACGATTGCGGAGGCCAGCCGCGCGGAGGCGGCAGCAGCCGCGTTGCGCTCCGCCGCGGTCGGTGAATTGTTGACCCGACGGATTCCCGATCCCGATGACGATGAGCGCGCGCTGTGGGCTTGCGATTCCTGGGACGGCACAACTGCAGAGGTCGCCGCGGCGATGAACGTCTCTCACGGCAAGGCTTCTGGTCAGTTGCGGATCGCCGAGACTCTGCGAGACCGGCTGCCGCGGGTTGCCGCGTTGTTCAGGCAGGGCAGGCTGAGCCCGCGGGTGGTCTATGCGATCACATGGCGGACCCGACTGGTCGTCGATGACAAGGTGTGGGCGCAGCTCGACGTAGCGCTGTCAGAGCGGGCGCAGACGTGGGGGCCGTTGGCCGATGAGGGGCTGACCGCGGCGGTCGACGCCTTGATCTATGAGTACGATCGTGGCGCGGTGATTCAGGTCAAGGAACGCATCCGCGGTCGTGATTTCGGTATCGGCAGCCGTGAGGACGAAGACGGGTTGACGACGTTCTACGGCAAGATGCCCGGCACCGAGATCAAACTGGTCTACGAGAAGGCCACGGCCATCGCCGGCGCCGTGTGTGACAAGGATCCCCGCAGCGCCGGTGAACGCCGCTCCGACGCCCTGTTCGCACTGGCGGAGGGAAACGATTTCCTGCAGTGTCTGTGCGGTCAGTCTGATTGCCCGGTTCAGGACCGTCCCACCCCGAAGTCCTCGTTCACCATCGGCGTGATCGCCGATGAAGACGCGGTCGCCGCGGCCCGCGCACAGCAACCCCCACCCCAACCCGCGTCCCCACCCCAACCCGCGTCCGAACAGACGGCTGCGCGAACGGATTCCGGCACCGCGGTGATGACGGACGGTACGGCGGTGCCATCGCCGTTGTTGGCCGCGATGCTCGCCAAAGGGGCAAAGCTGCGACGCCTGGTGACGCCGTGCGGTGTCGACCCCGAGCCGCGGTATCGGCCTTCGGCCAAGCTCGTGGAGTTCATCCGCGCCCGCGATATGACCTGCCGGTTTCCTGGATGCCGGGTGCCCGCGGAACGCTGCGACATCGACCATGAAGACCTTTTGTCTCGGCGATTGGGCGCTCAGCTTTGCGCCAGATGGCGCGGCGACCTGGCTCTCACCCACCGGGCAGCGATACACCGCCCATCCCGGCTGTCGAAGTCTGTTCCCCGCTTGGAACACCGACACCGGTCGGCTACCCACGCCGCCTGACCGTACCCCCGCGACACCCGAACACGGGATGGCCATGCCCGCCCGCACCCAATCTCGTGTCGAGCAACGTACACAGCGCATCAAAACCGAACGCGCACAGAATAATTCCGATCCACCACCGGTCAGTTGAGCCAACTCTCGATTCGGTGCAGCGCCTCTTCGATATCGCTGGTCGGACCCGCGAACGACAGCCGCACGTACGAGCCCCCGCGCTGTGTGTCGAAGTCGACGCCCGGTGCGATCGCGACGCCGGTGTCCGCCAACAGCTTCGAGCAGAACGACAGCGAGTCGCTGGTCAGGTGCGAGACATCGGCATAGACGTAGAACGCGCCGTCGGTAGGCGCGAGGCGGTCGATGCCGATCTTCGGCAGCCCGTCGAGCAGCAGTTCGCGGTTGGCGGCGTAGTGATGCAGAAGGGCGTCGGACTCCGCGATCGACTCAGGCGTGAAGGCGGCGACGGCGGCGTTCTGCGACAGCACCGGCGGGCAGATCGTGAAGTTTCCGGTAAGGCAGTCGACTGCGCGTTGCAGCTCCGGCGGCACCAGCAGCCACCCGAGCCGCCAGCCCGTCATCGCGAAGTACTTCGAAAAGCTGTTGACCACAACGGCTTCCCGTGACGTCTCCCACGCACAGCTGGTGTCAGGGGCGCCCTGGTACACCAGACCGTGGTACACCTCATCGCTGATCAGCCGGACACCCGAGTCCGCACACCACAAGGCGATCGCTGCCAGCTCATCAGGCGGGATCACGGTGCCCGTCGGGTTGGCGGGGCTCGCGACGACCACGCCCTTCACCGGTGGATCGAGTTCGGCGAGCATCTTTGCCGTCGGCTGGAACCTGGTCTCGGACCCGCACGGGATCTCGACGACCTCACAACCGAGCGCCGACAGGATGTTTCGGTAGCAGGGGTAGCCGGGACTTGCGATCGCGACCCGGTCGCCCGCGTCGAAGCACGCAAGGAACGTCAACAGGAACCCGCCGGAAGAACCGGTGGTGACGACCACGTCGGTCGGGTCGACGACCAGCCCGTGCCGAAGTTGATAGGCCGCAGCGATCGCGGTTCGCAGTTCGGGGATGCCGAGTGCGACGGTGTAGCCGAGCACTGTGGTCTCGAGCGTCTCGATCGCCTTGGCCCGCACGGCGGCAGGGGCGCCCGCACTCGGCTGGCCCGCCGACAGGTTAACCAGATCGCCGTGCGTGCGCTGCCGCTCTGCGGCGGCCAGCCACACGTCCATCACATGGAAGGGCGGGATCCCTGCGCGCAGCGAGACGCGGTTGTCGGACACGATAGCCAGGCTAGGCGACGAGTCGTCCGATGTCGTCAAGCAGTGACTCGGCCAGTGCGATGTCACCGCGTAGATCGCGGTCTTCGACGTTGTCCGGTAGTACTGCGGCCAGCCCGAGCGCATCACCGACCACCCCGGAGAACCGGCCATCGAACCGCCGTTGACGCAACAGCCTGATGGCGCCGACGAGTTCGCAGCACAACAACACCCGGTAGGCGGCGATCGACCGCTCGAGTTGTTGTGCACCCTGTGACGCGAAGGTGGCGTCCTCTTCTGCTCCGCGGGACAGCACGAGGGTGCCTGCGGCTGCGGGCTGCGCAGCGTTGCGGATCTCAGCGATCGCTCCTGCCGCCACGTATTCCACCATCATCAGGCCCGATGAGCCGTCGGTGTCTGCGGCCAGGAAGGCATTGCCGCCGTTGGTATCCGGATCATTGAGCATCCTGATCCGGGAATGGGTGATGGGTGCGGTCAGGGCCAGTGCCAACGTGGTGCCGTCCAACTCGAGTGACAACGATGCCTGGTAGAAGGCGCCGTGATGGATGACGGTTTCGTCTTCGACGTCGAACAGCGGGTTCTCCTGCGCTGCGTTCAGCGTCTGCTCGAGCTGACTCTCGAGCGAATGCAGGGACGCCACCACGCTGGCCTGCGCGACCGGATAGACCCGAAGTCCATAGGGATCCTGGATCCTGGCCGCGGGTGCGTCCGGCAAGCCGCTGCCCGCCATGATCGAGCGCACCCGCGCGGCGACGGTACCGACGTACGGTGCCGCCGACGCCTTTGCCGCGATGGACGACAGCGCCTGAGGATTGCCCTCCAATGCGAGGAAGCTAAGCACGTAGATCACACTCGATGCGCGTTCTAGCCGCGAAAGTTCCTCCAGTGCAAGACAACCGCGCCCGACGGTGAGCGCACTGCTGCTCATGAACGGCAGCGCACTGTCGGCGCCCCATTTCGGCATAGGTATCAACGGCTTCGACGCGTGCCGTTCTCCGATCAGGGTCAGGGCGGTACCTGCCAGCGGCGCGAGGTCACCAGTCCCGATCGACGCGTATTGCCGAAGTTCAGGAAGCGCGTCCGCATTGAGCATCGTCTCCAGCCCTGTGAGGATCGCGGGGTCGAGCCCGGCCCCTGGCACGCACAATTGACTGAGCCTCACCGCGAGCATCGCCCGGACAGTCCGGCGCTCGAGTGGGTCTCCCGCGTCGACGGCATGGCTCCGCAGCAGCCGCATGCCGTACTCGGTGTCGTCGGGCGCCACCGAGGTGGCGCGATTGGCGCCGACGCCTGTCGTCCGCCCATAGATGTCGAATCGGGTGGACAGCTCGGCCGCGATCTCGTGTGCCCGCCCGACCGCCGCGATGATCGCAGGCGAAACCGAGACCTGTTCACGACGGTCCGCGAGTGCCACAACGTCAGCGATGGTCGCCGATCCGTTAAGCACAATCATGAAATTCTCCGTTCTCCCTACCGCATGCGAGCGATCAGTTCTATCATCACCAAAACCCCGCATTGCCGCTAGATGAAATTCCAATGCTATTGAATGGAATCTTGACACGGGCGAGAGGAGGTCGCAGTGGCAGAGCCGTCGACACGTACGGTCGAGCGCGCGCTCGCCCTGCTCGCCGCCGTCTGCGAGCGAGGCAGTGCGAACCTCGCCGACACCGCAAGGGACTGTGACCTGGCCCCGAGCACAGCACTGCGACTGTTGCGCACGCTCGAGAACACGGGGTTCATCGGCAGGGGGGAGCGGGGAGGCACCTACCGGCCCGGGGCCCGCCTCATCCAGCTCGGTGCGCAGGCGCTGTCCAACGAATCGCTTGTCGATCTCGCCAAGTCGACCATGGAGAAGCTCGTTGCCGAGACCGGCGAGTCGGCGTACCTCAGCGTCGAGGGGCACGGCGCGACCGCGCTGTACATCGGGATCGTCGAGGGGACACACTCCGTCCGGCACACCAGCTGGGTGGGTCGAACGGTGCCACTCGACAAATCAGCTGCGGGCCGCGCACTGCGCGGCCGCGTACCCGACGCCGGATACGTCGTGGTGGAGCGTGGGATCGAGGCCGACGTCACGGCGATCGCCTGCCCGGTGTATTCGGAGGCGCGAATTGTTGCTGCGATGAGCCTGGTCATCCCGAGCTACCGGCTCACCAAAGACCAGGCCGCCGAATTCGGCCGAATGCTGACGCTCGCGGCCGGGGATGTTTCTGCCCAGTTGAGCCGCTCATTGAAATCACGCCTCCCAGAAGGACAGTCATGATCACGTTCGACAATGTCTCCAAGGTGTATCCGGACGGCACCACTGCGGTCGACAGCCTCACGATCACCGCCCCGGCAGGCCAGATCACCACGCTGGTCGGCCCGTCGGGCTGCGGCAAAACCACCTCGATGCGGATGATCAACCGCCTGATCGAGCCGACATCGGGCACGATCGAACTCGAAGGAGTCGACACCCAGACGCTCGACCGGGTCACCCTGCGCAGGCGAATCGGCTACGTGATCCAGAATGCCGGCCTATTCCCCCACCGCACCGTCGTGGACAACGTCGCGGCCCTTCCGCGCCTGCTCGGCGGCGGTAAGAAGGAAACCCGTTCGGTGGCAATGGAACTCCTCGAGCGGGTCGGACTCGATGCCAAGTTCGCAAAGCGGTACCCGTGGCAGCTGTCGGGGGGACAGCAACAGCGCGTCGGGGTGGCGCGTGCGCTCGCGACCGACCCGCCCTTCCTCCTGATGGACGAGCCCTTCAGTGCGGTCGACCCGATCGTCCGAAATCAGCTGCAGGATGAGTTCCTGCGTCTGCAGGCCGACATATCCAAGACGATCGTGTTGGTCACCCACGACATCGACGAGGCGCTCAAGCTGGGCGACCAGGTCGTCGTGCTGCGTCAGGGCGGAACTCTGGCGCAGGCCGCGACCCCCGCTGAGTTGCTTGCTGCGCCGAGCGATACGTTCGTCGCCGACTTCGTCGGGTCCGCACGAGGCTATCGGGCGCTGGGCTTCCACAACTGCGACAGCGATCTCGAGCTCTCCGACGAGCCGACCATCACTGTCGGGCAGCCGGTTTCGGCGCTCCCGTCCGGCAACGGACGCTGGATCCTGGCGGTTGACGCGGACAACGTGCCGATCGGCTGGGTCGACAGCGAAAGCGTGCATGGTGAATCGGTGACACAGCACGACGTCAACCTCAGCGGAACGTCTGCGTCTCGCAGTGACCCACTGAGGGATCTGCTGAACTCGGCGCTGTCTAGCCCGAGTGGGCGATGCGTGGTGACCGACGAATCCGGCGCGCTGATCGGTACCGCCACCGACCACGATGTCATCGATGCGATCAGGCGAGCCAAGGAAGCGCGGTCAGTGGCATGAACTGGATTTCGTCGAACATCGATCGCATCGTCGACCTGACCATCAGCCATGCGTGGCTCACACTCGTACCGACGATCCTCGGCCTGGTTGTCGCGCTGCCGCTCGGCTGGTGGGCGCACCGATCAGGTCGCGGCTACGCGGCCATCGTCGGAACCGCGGGCCTGCTCTACACGATTCCATCGCTTGCTCTCTTCATCATTCTTCCCGTGATACTCGGCACCAAGATCCTCGATCCGATCAATATCGTTGTCGCGCTGACGCTTTACACCGTGGCGTTGTTGGTCCGGGTCGTTGCCGACGGACTCAGCTCGGTGCCACACGAGACCGTCGCAGCAGCCGAAGCCATGGGCTACCGCGGCTGGCAACGGCTGCTGCTTGTCGAACTGCCGGTCGCCGTGCCGGTGATTGCGGCCGGCTTACGGGTGGCGGTGGTATCCAACGTCAGCATCGTCACCATGGCCGCGCTACTTGGCATCCCGCAGCTGGGCTCGCTGTTCACCCAGGGCTTCCAGCTGAGGCTTTTCACCCCGCTCGTCGTCGGCGTCGTGCTGTGTGTCGTACTCGCGGTCGTGTTCGACGGCCTGATCCTCTGGCTGAACAAGCTTCTTACGCCGTGGCGGCAAAGGACGGTGACCTCATGAACATCGGCGGCTGGTTCACCGACCCCGCGAACTGGACGGGCTCCGGCGGCATCCCCGCCCAAATCGGCTATCACCTGTTGTATTCGGCGGTCGCGCTTCTCATTGCGCTGGCGATCGGCGTACCGCTTGGAATCGTCATCGGCTACACGGGCAAAGGCGAGGCGCTGGTCGCCGGATTCGCGAATGCATTGCGGGCATTGCCTTCGCTGGGTCTGCTGGTGCTGCTCTTCCTGATCGTCTCGCCGGTTGCGGCCGGACAGCTCGTCTATGTGCTGCCCACCGTCATCGTGCTTGTGCTGTTGGCGGTGCCCCCGATCCTGACCGGGACCTACGCGGGCATCCAGACCGCCGACCCGGATGCCGTGGGAGCGGCCCGCGGCATGGGCTTCACCAAGCGTCAGATCCTGACGCGCGTCCAGCTTCCCTGCGCACTGCCGCTGATGGTGTCCGGTGTGCGTTCGTCGACTTTGCAGATCGTCTCGACCGCCACCATCGCGGCCTATCTCGGACTGCAGGGCCTCGGTCGCTTCATCCTCGACGGTCGGGCGAACGCCAGCTTCGCCGAAATGGCAGGCGGGGCAATCCTGGTCGCGGTGCTCGCGATCTTCCTCGAGTTCACCTTCGCCTGGCTCGGGCGAATCATCGTCTCACCCGGACTGCGGCGGGTGGCGTCGAAAAACAGCTCACCGCTCGCCACCGCAGTTCTCGAACCAGCCACCACCTAGGTGCCTCCTGGCGCCGATCACCCAACAGGAGAAATACAGATGAAGAAGCGCAGCATACTTTCGGCCCTTGCGGTCACCTCGGTTCTCGCGCTGTCCGCCTGCGGTGGCGGTGGCGGCGATCCGCTGTCCGGCGGCGGTAACGAGGGTGGATCGGAGGGTTCGCAGGTCATCGTGGGCTCGGCCGACTTCACCGAAAGCCAGTTGATCGGCAGCATCTACTCACAGGCGTTGCAGGCCGCAGGCGTTGAAACCAAGGAGCAGTTCAACATCGGCAGCCGCGAGGTCTATTTGCAGGCGCTCAATGACGGATCCATCGATCTCGTTCCCGAATACACCGGCGCACTGCTGAGCCATCTCGACCCGAAATCGACTGCTGCGACGCCGGCGGCGGTTACCGACGAGCTGTCGAAGAAACTGCCAGAGGGTATCTCGATGTTGACGCCGTCTGCCGCGGAGGACAAGGACGTCGTGGCCGTGACGCAGGCGACCGCCGACAAGTACAAGCTGAAGTCGATCTCCGACTTGAAACCTGTTGCAGGTGAACTGGTGCTCGGCGGCCCGCCGGAATGGAAGACGCGGACCCAGGGCGTGGTCGGCCTGCGCGACATCTACGGTCTCAACTTCAAGGAGTTCGTCAGCCTCGACGCGGGCGGCACATTGACGATGACGGCGCTCACCAACGGACAGATTCAGGCTGGCGACCTGTTCAGCACGGATCCCGGTCTGCACGCGAACCATCTTGTCGCCCTTGACGATGACAAGAACCTGTTCGCCGCCGAGAACGTCGTCCCGCTGATCAAGGCTGCCAAACAGAACGACACGATCAAGAAGACGCTCGACTCGGTGTCGGCCAAGCTCACCACCGACGACCTCATCTCCATGAACGCGGAGGCGGCCAAGGGCACGAACTTGGCTGACATCGCCAAGAAGTGGCTTGCCAACGCAGGAATCAGCGGCAACTGATCGCTACAGCACCTCTGGCTCGAGCCGTCGCAGATGCTCCCTCGGCGGGCCGAGCAGCTGTGCGCTGCCGTGTGCTCGTTTGAAGTACAGCTGGATGTCGTGCTCCCAGGTGATCGCGATCCCGCCGTGGATCTGCACGGCGTCGGCGGCGACCTTCGAGAACGCCTCGCTTGCCGAGAACCTGGCCAGCGCCGCCGAGGTGGCCGTCGGCTCGGCGACGGCCGCGTTGACCACCGCGCGCGCCGACTGCACGGCGACATAGAGGTCGGCCATCCGGTGTTTGAGCGCCTGGAAGCTGCCGATCGGTCGGCCGAACTGGACGCGATCCTTGGCGTATTCGACGGTCAGGTCGAGGCACCTGGCCGCCGCGCCGATCTGTTCAGCCGCCACAAGGATCGCCGCGGTGTCGGCGAGGCCAGGGTCGGCGCCGATGGCCGAGGTTGCCTGTGGCGCCAGCCGCGCGAGCGGTCGGGTGGGGTCCATGGCGTCGACGGGGGTCGCGGTGAACGAGCTCCAGCGACGCAGCGTCTCACCATCGGTGGCGACGACGATATCGGCGATCGCGCCGTTGACCACGAACCCGGGATCGAAGACCACCGCCCCTATCGCCGCACCCTCGGCGAGCTTCTCGATCGTATCGCTGTCGGGCTCGTCGGCGGAAAGCAGCGCCAGCTCCGCCAGCGTCGTACCGAGCAGCGGCGTCGGCGCGAGAGTCCTACCGAGCTCCTCGAGGACGACGGCGGCGTCGGCGAGTTCACCACCGGCGCCGCCCAACTCCTCCGGCACCACCAACGCGGCGGCTCCGACCTGTTCGCACAACAGCTTCCACAGCGACTCGTCGTAACCAGTCCCTGCCTCGACGGTCTGGCGCACCGACGCAGCCGACGCGTGCTTGTCGACCAGCGCCGCGACAGTCTCTCGAAGCAATTCCCGTTCTTGGCTCACAAGGCCTCCAATACGCGTCGGCGATGCCACGCCGGGTCGCCCCACGCCGAACGCAACGCCTGCACCCGCAGTAGCAGCAGTGACAGGTCGTGTTCTTGGGTGAAACCGATCGCGCCGTGCGTCTGCAACGAGGAGCGCGCAGACAACAGCGCCGCTTCCGCGGCGGCCACCAGCGCGGCGCTGACGTCGCGTGCCGTGTCGTCCGACCCGCCCGCCAGCGACAGGGCGGCACCGTACACCAGCGGCCGTGCCAACTCGACTGCGATGTATACGTCGGCGAGCTTGTGCTTGATCGCCTGATAGGACCCGATGGTCCTGCCGAACTGGCTGCGCTGTTTCGCGTACTCCACCGAGGCGTCGAGCATGGCCTGGCCTGCGCCGACCAGTTGTGCGGCATTGGCGAGCACTCCGTACTCGAAAGCCTTTGCCGTTTCGGCCTTCTGCGCCTCGCCGGAGGCCGTCACATCGAAGAGCGTCCTGGCAGGATCGACTGACTCGTGCGGCTCTCCCGCACTGCCGTCGCGAACCTCGCCGTCACCGGCGACCAGGATCAAGCCTGCGGAGTCGGCGTCGACAGCACGCGGCACGTGCGGCGCAAGGGCAACAGTCGCGATCAGCTCGCCGGATGCGAGCGCACCGGAGCGCTCGTCGTCGGCGAGCAGAATCGGCGCCACCGCAATGGACTCGGTGACGGGCCCGGGTACGCCCCAGTAGCCGAGTCGTTCCGCGGCGACGACGAGGTCGACGGGATGCGCCTCGATGCCGTCGTAGCGCTCGGATACCAGCAGTGCGGTGACGCCGAGGTCGGCCAGCGTCGACCAGACCTTGCGTCCTGGACCGGTGTCACCCTGCGCCCGTGCCCGAACTGCCGCAGGCACGTCGGCGGCGGCCAGCGCCGCGTCGATGCTCGCCGCGAAATCGCGCTGCTGTTCGTCGATCTCGAAGTTCACTTGGTCCCCTTGGGTTCGCGGGGCAGACCGAGCAGCCGCTCGGCGATGATGTTGCGCTGAATCTCGTTGGTGCCCGCGTAGATCGGGCCGCCGAGGGCGAACAGCAGGCCCTCGGTCCACGAGTCGACCAGCTCGCCGTCGGCACCCCGCATATCCAGCGCAGTCTGGTGCAGCGCCACGTCGAGGTCGGACCAGAACACCTTCGTGATCGACGACTCGGCGCCAAGCTCACCGCCATTCGTGAGTCGGGTGACGGTACCGAAGGTGTGCAACCGGTACGCCTGCGCCTTGATCCACGCGTCCGCGACCCGATCCGTGAACACTGGGTCGGGGTTCGATTTCCACTGCTCGACGAGTCGCTCCGCGGGCGCCAGGAACCGCGCGGGGCTGCGCAGCGACATGCCGCGCTCGTTGCTCGACGTGCTCATCGCGGCGCGCCAGCCGTCCTGCACGCCGCCGATCACGTCGTTGTCGGGAACGAAGACGTCGTCGAGGAAGATCTCGCCGAAGCCCGTGTCGCCGCCGAGCTGCGCGATCGGTCGCACCGTGACGCCGTCGGCGTCCAGGTCGAACATGAAGTACGTCAGCCCTTTGTGCCGCTCGGCCTCTGGGTCGGATCGGAAGAGCCCGAATGCCCTGTCGCCGAACGGTGCCCGCGAACTCCAGATCTTCTGCCCGTTGAGCTTCCAGCCGCCGTCGGTCTTGGTCGCGGTGGAGCGCAGCGACGCCAGGTCGCTGCCCGACTCCGGCTCCGACCAGGCTTGCGCCCAGATCTCCTCACCGCTGGCCATCTTCGGCAGCACGCGGTCGAGTTGTTCGTCGGTGCCGTGGGCGAACAGTGTCGGAGCGAGCATCGAGGTCCCGTTGGCGCTGGCGCGGCCTGGCGCTCCTGCGCGGAAGTACTCCTCCTCGTACACCACCCACTGCAGCAGCGTGGCGTCGCGGCCGCCGTATTTCTTCGGCCATGCGATCACCGAAAGGCCCGCGTCGAAAAGCACCTTGTCCCAACGTCGGTGCTGTTCGAAGCCCTCTGCGGTGTCGTAGGACTTGGTCGGGAAAAGCTCTGAGTTGGCGGAGAGGAAGTCGCGGACCTCGGCCCGGAACTCCTCTGTCTCACTGTCGAAGGCGAGGTCCATCAGTGCCTCTCTCGCAATTGTGGTTTGACGACCTTGCCTCCGGGGTTGCGCGGAAGGACGTCGAGGAACTCCACGGACTGCGGCGTCTTGAATTTCGCCAGATGTTCACGGGTGTAGGCGATCACGGTTCCCTCGTCCAGCGTCGCGCCCGGCTTGACCACGACGAAGGCCTTACCGACCTCGCCGAGCCGCTCGTCGGGGACGCCGATCACGGCGGACTCCGCGACACCGTCGAGCCGGGCGAGCACCTGCTCCACTTCCGCCGGGTAGACGTTGAACCCGCCGCTGATGTACATGTCCTTCAGCCGATCGGTGATCGTCAGGTTGCCCGCTTCGTCGACCCGGCCGATGTCACCGGTGTGCAGCCAGCCGTCGGCGTCGATCGTCTTCGCCGTCGCCTCGGGGTCGTCGAGATATCCGAGCATCACGTTGGGCCCTCGCAGCAGCACCTCGCCGGAGCTTGATCCATCTTCGCCGGCCAGGCCGGCTCCGTCGATGCGCAGTTCGAAGTCGGCGATCGGGCGGCCGGACGTGGTGGCGACGGTGACGGCGTCGTCGTCAGCCCGGCACATGGTGCCGAACCCGCTGGCCTCCGTCAGGCCGTAGGCGGTCAGCACGATGTCGATGTCCAGCTCGGACTGCATCCGCTCGATCAACACCACCGGGATCGTCGCCGCGCCGGTGACCGCGAACCGCAGCGACGTCAGGTCGTATTCGCCGCGCCTCGGGTGGTCAAGCAGCATCTGATAGATCGTGGGGGGACCTGGCAGCACGGTGATCCGGTGCTCTGCCACCGCGGCCATCGCCTTTTCCGGATCGAACGTCAGCTGCGGGATGAGCGTCGCGCCCGTCTGCAGGCAGGCCAGGATGCCCGCCTTGTAACCGAAGTTGTGGAAGAACGGGTTGATGCAGAGGTAGCGGTCGGCGCTGGTGAGCTGCCCGCACGCGGCCCACGCCGCGGGCGCGTCGAGCGACTGGCGGTGCGCGCACAGCGCACCCTTGCTCCGGCCGGTCGTGCCGGAGGTGAACAGGATGTCGGAGACGTCGTCGGGTTTCACCGCCGCGGCACGGGCATCGGCTTCTTTTCTGGCGGCAACATCCTCCCCCCGCGCGACGAACTCTTCCCATGTGCCGTCGGCCGCATCGATCGGAACCCGGACGATGTGGCGGAGGTCGGGCAGGGAACCCCGATCCAGGTCGGCGGTCTTGTCCGCACCGAGGAATTCACCGGCGGCAAAGAGCAGTGGCGCGCCGGTCCGCGCCAGCACGTCGGCCGCCTCGCTCGCGGTGTAGCGGGTGTTCAGCGGGACGACGACGCCGCCCGCGTAATGGGTGGCAAGGCATGCGACGACCCAGTGCCAGGTGTTCGGCGACCAGATCGCGACGCGGTCTCCGGCTGCCACGCCGAGGTCGATCATCGCGGCGGCGGCCATGCGCACCTCCTCGCGTAGTTGCGCGAAGGTCAGCCGCCGATCGTCGGTGACGACGGCCTCACGGTCGGAGAATTGGTCGGCAATCCGGTCAAGGACCTGCGGAATGGTCCTCGGATCGTCCCCCGCAAGCGGGCGGTGCCCCCAAGTCATCAGAGATGCTCCTCTAACAAAGCAAGTGCTTGGTAGGTTAGCCTACAGGGGTGATAGGGGTCCAGGAGTTCAGGGCCGAGGTCCGCGAGTGGCTGGCCGACAATCTCGTCGGTGAATACGCCGCGCTCAAAGGGCTCGGCGGACCGGGTCGCGAGGACGAGGCTTTCGAGGAACGGCTGGCGTGGAACCGGCACCTGGCTGCCGCGGGCCTGACGTGCCTCGGCTGGCCCGAGGAGCATGGCGGCCGCGGATTGTCGGTCGCGCACCGCGTCGCCTTCTATGAGGAGTACGCCAAGGCCGACGCGCCCGACAAGGTGAACCACTTCGGCGAGGAACTGCTCGGGCCGACGCTGATCGCCTACGGAACGGAAGAGCAGCGCAAGCGCTTCCTGCCGAAGATCCTCGACGTGACCGAACTCTGGTGCCAGGGCTACTCCGAGCCCGGCGCGGGTAGTGACCTCGCGAACGTATCGACCACGGCTGAACTCGACGGCGACCACTGGGTGATCAACGGCCAGAAGGTGTGGACGTCGATGGCCCACCTGTCGCAGTGGTGCTTCGTGGTGGCGCGCTCCGAGAAGGGCTCCAAGCGCCATGCCGGTCTGTCATATCTTTTGGTGCCGCTCGATCAGCCGGGCGTCGAAATCCGCCCGATCGTGCAATTGACCGGCACGGCCGACTTCAACGAGGTGTTCTTCGACGATGCCAGCACCGACGCAGACCTCGTCGTCGGCGAGCCTGGTGACGGCTGGCGGGTCGCGATGGGCACGCTCACCTTCGAGCGCGGTGTTTCCACACTCGGCCAGCAGATCCGTTACGCGCGCGAGCTTTCCAACCTCGCAGAGGTGGCGAAGCAGACGGGTGCAGCCGACGATCCGCTGATCCGGGAGCGGTTGGCCCGGTCATGGGTCGGTCTGCAGACGATGCGGTCATATGCACTGGCCACCATGGACGTTGAACAGCCCGGCCAAGACTCAGTGTCGAAGCTGCTGTGGGCCAACTGGCACCGCGACCTCGGCGAGTTGGCGATGGACATCGTCGGCAAAGCAGGCCTGATCGCCGAGGACGGCAAGTTCGACCAGTGGCAACACCTGTTTCTGTTCACCCGTGCCGACACCATTTACGGCGGTTCGAACGAGATTCAGCGAAACATCATTGCCGAGCGCGTGCTCGGCCTACCCCGCGAGGTAAAAGGATGAGTCTTTCGGAGGCACCGAAAGAGATTGACGGACACGGTCTTCTGACCGGCAAGGTCGTCGTTGTGACGGCCGCCGCGGGCACCGGCATCGGATCCGCGGTGGCCCGCCGCGCGCTGGCCGAGGGCGCCGACGTCGTGATCTCCGATCACCATGAGCGGCGGCTGGGCGAGACCAGGGACCAACTCGTCGAGCTCGGGCTCGGCCGCGTGGAAAGCGTCGTTTGCGACGTGACGTCGACCGCACAGGTCGATGCGCTGGTCGCCTCGACGACAGCCCGGATGGGCCGTCTCGATGTACTCGTCAACAACGCGGGCCTCGGCGGCCAGACCCCGGTGGTCGACATGACCGACGAGGAGTGGGATCGGGTTCTCAATGTCACGCTGACATCGGTGATGCGCGCGACTCGCGCCGCGCTGCGGTACTTCCGCGACGCCGACCACGGCGGCGTGATCGTCAACAACGCGAGCGTGCTCGGTTGGCGCGCACAGCATTCGCAGTCGCACTACGCCGCGGCGAAGGCCGGGGTGATGGCGCTGACGCGCTGCAGCGCGATCGAGGCGGTCGAGCACGGCGTTCGGATCAACGCGGTATCGCCGAGCATCGCGCGCCACAAGTTCCTGGAGAAGACGAGTTCGACGGACCTTCTGGACCGGCTCTCCGAGGGCGAAGCGTTCGGCCGCGCAGCAGAACCGTGGGAGATCGCCGCCACCATCGCGTTCCTCGCCAGCGACTACTCCAGTTACCTGACCGGAGAGGTGATTTCGGTATCGAGCCAGCGCGCCTGAGCTAGATGCCCAGCATCCGTGCCGGGTTGGTCTCCAGGATCGCCGTCCGCTCCGCATCGCTGACACCGGACATTTTCTCCAGCCAGCCGACCGGATCCTCTTGCACCATCGGCGCGGGATAGTCGGTGCCGAGCACCACCCGGTCTATGCCGACGGCGTCGATGAGAAACCGCAAGGTCTCCTCGGTGTAGGTACAGGAGTCGTAGTAGAACCGGTCCAGGTATTCGCTCGGCGGTTTGGGTAGCCTGGCATCGGCGAACTCGGGCACCTCCGGATCGGCGGCGCGCCAGGTCTTGTCCATCCGCGCCACACCGAACGGCGCGTAGCCGCCTGCATGCCCGAGACAGATCTTCAGGTCGGGGTAGCGGTCCATGATGCCGCCGAACACCAGCGTGCCGAATGTCACGGCGCGGTCGACGAGGTTGCCGATGCTGTTGGGCAGCGCGTAGCGGGTGGTGCGCGCCTTGACCAGGGTAGGCCCGCACTGGTGGAAGAACACCACTGCACCAAGGGATTCCACGGCTTCCCAGAACGGGTAGAACCTCGGCTCGTCGAAAGTCACGCCGTTGACGTGGTCGTTGATCGTGATGCCGCGGTAGCCCAGCGTCGACATCGCGCGTTCCATCTCGGCCACCGCCCGCTCGACATCCTGCATCGGCACCGTCGCCAGCCCGGTGAACCGGTCGGGATGGTCGGCCATCATCTGGCCGATCTCCTCGTTGCACGCTTGGGCGATCTCCTGCGTCAGCCCGGGGTCGAGTTCATAGCGGTAGAAGTCGTTGTTGACGGTGAGCACGTGCATGTCGATGCCCGCGGCGTCCATCTTCGCGATCCGGTCCTTCGAGGAGATGGAGAACTCCGGGATCTCGAGCTCACCGATCGCATTGGTCAGGGTGTGCCATGTACCGCCGTCGAGAACCGCATCGCGAAAGCTGGGCGGGGTGACGTGTGAGTGAACATCGATGACGGCCAAGGCTATTCGGCCTCTCTTCTAGTTGGATCGCCCAGCAGCATGGCCGCTGTGCCACGCAGGATGGACTCGACTTCTTCTGGTGTAAGCACACCGATCGACGTCAACCTGGTGACCGGTTCGAGAACGCGCATCGGCGCAGGCCAGTCGGTGCCGAGCACGACCCGGTCCGCACCGACGACGTCGACGAGGTAGCGCAGTGTGCGCGGCTCATAGGTGACCGCATCGTAGGTGAACCGGCGCGCGTAGGTACTCGGCGGCGCCGTCGTCGCACCGCGCATCGACGGGAACGCCCGCCAGCCCTGGTCCATTCGGTCCAGCGCGAAAGCCGTATAGCCACCCGCGTGTCCGAGGCAGACCTTGAGATCGGGGTAGCGGTCCATCACCCCGCCGTACACCAGCGCGCCGAACGTGATCGCGCGGTCGACGAGGTTTCCGATCGAGTTGAAGAAGAAGAACTTGTCGATCCGCGCCTCGACCGACGTCGGGGCGTACTGGTGTACGAAGATCAGTGCCCCCAACTCCTCGGCGGCCTGCCAGAACGCGTCGAAGCGCGGCTCGTCATAGGTCATTCCGTTGACATGATCATCGATCATCACCCCGCGCAGACCCAGATCGCGGACTGCCCTTGTGAGCTCGGTGACGGCCAGGTCGGTGTCCTGCATCGGCACCGTCGCCAGGCCCGCGATCCGCGTCGGGCGGGCCCGAACCATCTCTGCCACTTCGTCGTTCACAGTCGATGCGATCGTCGCGGTGACCGTCGGGTCCTGGTGGTACTGATAGAAGACGTCGGTCGGCGAGGTGAGCTGCACGTCGATGCCGTCCTGGTCCATGGCCTCGATCCGTTGATCGATGCCCCACCGATTCATCGGGTTGTGCAGTTCACCGTCGTCGGACGTCATCCCGTGCCAGTCGGCCCCGCCGAGCACGACGTCGCTGAAGCAGCGCGGCGTTACGTGGGCATGAACGTCAATGATGCTGGGCAACCGCGCCTCACAGCCCGTGCATGAGGTGGGTGACCCTGGCCGTCCACTCGTGGGAGGTCACTTCGCCGAGCTGCTTCATCGCCTGGGCGTACTCCTCACCGGCGAGCAGCTTCTCGACGGCGGGGCGATCTGCGCACCGGATGTCGAGCATGCCGTCAAAATCCGTTTTCAGCGTGCCGATGTTCTTTCCGATGACAACGTGCTGCACCTCGGGGAGGTCGCCGAGTGATTTGACGGCCTCGAGCGCGGCCTCGCGGGCCGATTCGTCGGATTCGTCGGACCAGATGAACATCGCGCCGTGCTTGTACTGATTCTTGGTGATCAGCGGCGCACCGTCGTACCACCAGTCGACGCGGGCGGTCTCCTCGCCACGGCAGATCGACGCGTTGTAAACGGCGACCTCATGGTGAACGTCGTCGTTGTTGTAGTCGTCCATTCCTGCCTGGTCGTCGAAGTCCAGGTGCAGAGCGATGTCGTAGCTGACGGGAGGGCCGAGTTTCCGACTGCGCCAGCGGGGTTGGCGGTCCCACGGCTTGATCTCGCGCAGCGGCGCTGAGCCGCCGAACTCGTCGAGGCCGAAGTCCAGCGCGCGCACGCTCGGGCAGGCGAACCGCATGTACGCCAGCCCTTTCATCATCTCGACGGCCTGCTCGAGGGTGGTCTCTTGGCGGAACATGAAAAAAGCGGAGTGACGTAGCATCTAGTGATTGACTCCTTCATTCTCGGCGCCAAAGGGCTCGGCGCGCATTTGTTCGAACAGGGCAAGGACATCGGCCTGCGCAGTGACCACGTCGCGGTCGGTCAGCAGGCGCGGGCGGGGGAGGCCGATCGGGATGTCGGCGTAGAGCGTGCCGCCCTTGTTCATCATCAGGATCCGGTCCGAGAGTTGGACGGCCTCGTTGACGTCGTGGGTGACGAACAACACCGTCGCCCCCGATGCCTGCCACAACTGTTGAAGCTCGGTGCGCAGGCTGCGGGCCGTGATGGCGTCGAGGTGACTGAACGGTTCGTCCATGAGCAGAAGATCCGGTTCGATCGACAGCGCGCGGGCGATACCGATGCGCTGCCGCATGCCACCGGACAGCTGCGCGGGGTATTTGTCAGCGGCGTGGGCGAGGTCGACCATCTCCAGGAACCGCATACAGCGTTCACGACGGGTCTTGCGGTCGCCGTCGTCGTGTACGTAGATCATGTTGTCGAGCACGGTGCGCCATGGCAGCAGCCGTGGGTCCTGGAAGACGTAGCCGATTCTGGCGCTCTTACCTTCTGCCGTCACCGTGACGGAACCCGATGTCGGCTTCTCCACGCCGGAAACCAGGTTGAGGAATGTGCTCTTCCCGCAGCCCGACGGCCCGACAAGGCAGATGAAGGTATGACCCGAGGCCTCGAAGCCGAAGTCGTCGAGGGCATGTGTGGCGGTCTGGCCCGCAGTGGTCGCTTCGTAGACCTTGTTGACGTGATCGGCTACCAGGGTCGCCATGTACTCACCATCTTTCGGTTCCTTCCTGCCAGCGCCGAGAGCGGCGGGCGAGGCGTTCGAGTACCAACCGGTCAACGGCGAGGATGACGACGATCTCGATCAGACCCCAACCCATCAACCCGTTGAAATTGCCTGCGTCGTACCAGAATGCAGCGCGGTAGCCCGCACCCCAGTTGCTTGCGAAGAACTCGACCAGCGAGAGCGCGCCCCAGCCGGCCAACACCGCGTATCGGAATCCCGCGAAGATATACGGCGACATCGCAGGCAGCACCATCCAACCGAAGAACCGTGCTTTCGGGATGCGGTAAGCCGACGACATCTCGATCAGCGGTTTCGGGAGCGACTTGGCGCCTTCAAAGGTCGATGCGACGAGCATCGGGGTGGCGGCCAGCACCGGCACGACGATCGGGCCGACCTCCGAGAAGCCCCACCACATCGCGGACAGCAGCGCCCAGATGAAGGCGGGCAGCGCCAACATGATCGTCACGATGTCGCGGAAGTACGCGCCGACGCGCCACCACCAACCCATCGCCCAGCCGATTGCGATGCCGAGCACGAGCACCACCGAGAGCGCGATCACCGCCCGGCGCAGGGTCCAGGTGAGGTGCACCCAGAGTTCACCGCGCATCCATTCGTCTATCAGGAACTCGAATGTCCCGATCGGGGTGGGAATTCGGGTGGACAGCACCCCGATGGCCTGCCACAGCACCAGCATCAGCACGCGGGCGGTGTAGCGGGCGGCCCGGTCGGACGTCAGCCAGGCCGCCCACCCGCGAGATGTGGATGTCGCCGTTGCGGTGGTCACGGTTTGTTCACCTTCTCCTCGGCGACGGTGCTGACCGGCGCGCCCGTTGCGGGAGTCCGACTTCGCCGACGCCTGCCACGCTGCGGGGTGTCGGCGCGCCACCGGAACAGCCGATGCTCGGCGTTCACCAGCACCAGCCGCTCGAGCAGGATCACGAAGATGACGAAGAAGCACATCCACGCCAGCACATCGCGCACCGAGAACATGTGATAGGACCGGCCGATCTGATAGCCCACACCGCTTGAGCCGCCGAATGTTTCGACCAGCGCCGCGAGCTTCCACGAGTCGGCGAACGACACCCGGCCCGCCGCGAACGCGAACGGCATGACGGTCGGGATGATCACGTGCTTGGCGAGGTCCGACCGACTTCTGTTGAACGCCTTGCTCATCCCGACGAGATCGGGATCGACGGACATCATCCCGGCGGCGACGTTGAGCGCAATTCCCGGCAGCACGAAAAGGATCACCACCGAGGTCGGCCCTATCCCGCTGATCCCGAACACGATGATCGCCACGATGGCGTAGACGATCAACGGGACGTTGGCGGCGAGGTAGATGAGGTCGTGGAAGAACGCTCGTGCGTATCGGAAGCGACCCATCAGAACGCCGATCGCCGTGCCTGCGATCACCGCGACCGTCCAGCCGAGAATCGTGCGCCACAGGCTGTCAGCGAAATTCGTGAGCACGACGCCAGAGGCGGCGAGCTCCCACATCCGCTTGCCCACAGTCCACGGCGACGGCAGGACGTAGGGCTCCATCCGCGACGATGCGTAGGCCCAGATCCCGATGAAGGTCGCGATCCCCGCCAGTGAGTAGAACTGGGAGGCGAGGAGTCGACGGGTCGACGGCGCCAGTGACATCACGGCGCCGTCAGGACTTGGACGGCTCGATGACGACCATCTCGGGATCGGGCTGGTCGGCAGGGGCCACCCCGGCATCCTTCAGGAGCTGAAAGATCTTTTTCTCCTTGTCAATCCACTCCTGGGTGAGATACGGCGAGTCGACGAACCAGTCGAAAGTGTTGGCGAAGTAACCCTTCATCCACGCGGCCTCTTCCGCGTTCTTCACGGCGAAGTGCTGCGGGTACTCGTCGATGATCTCGTCGCGGTGCTCGGCCCACTCGTCCATGGCGCGCTGCCACACCTCGAGGAAGAACGCGGCCTCCTCCTTGTGGGAGTCGTACCACTCCTTGCGAGCGGTGAACAGGTTGCTCATCACGCCCTCGTGGCCCGGCTGCATGATCTCGCCGAACAGCTCGGAGGCGGACCTTCCGTCGTACATGATGTTCAACTTGCCGGAGGCGAACTCGGGGATCGACTGGGTGGGATCGGCGAAGGCGCCGCATACCTCGTTGTTCAGCACGAGTTCCGGGATCACCTGGTAGTCGGCGGTGACCAGGTTGAGATCATCGCCGTTCTCGGCGAGGGTGCGGTCGTCCATCTGCTTCAGCAGCGCCGTCCAGATCAGCGTGTTACCGACCGGCGACTCGGCGGCGATCTTGCAGCCCTTGGGCATGTCAGAGACCTTCTCCCACTGCGGGTTCGCCGTGATCAACACGTCCTTGGCCTTGTTGAACTTGCCGAACGTGACGGTTTCGACCCCCGTCTCCTGCTCGAGGTTCTGCAGCTCGTAGGTGCCGATGGAGACGACGTCGGCGTGCCCGCCTGCGAACTGGCCGTACTCATCCCATGTCACCGTCTGAAGGATCCGGAAACCGGAGTCCTTCTCCATCTCTTCGAGAATCCCCTGATCCTGGATCCAGTCCCAGGCAGGGTCGGGCGAGAAGGTGAACCGGATGACACCGTCCTCCCCGCTGTCGGCTGACTTCGAATCGTCTCCTGGGCCGCTGCACCCGGAGACGAGCAAGATGCCGGCGCTGAGCGCAGCCAGTAGGGACGTTGTCTTCCTGTTCATCGATGGACCTCCTGCGTGTACCGCCGGGCGGCTGCATGGCTATCGGGCGGATGACCTGCAAAGACCGCGCAGCCGTCGGCCTTCTGGCTGCCGAAATAAACTATAGAACGAGAGATCCTATAAATTATGGGAATTCCGATCTTGGTCGGTTGTCACTGCGTAAACGGTCGGAAACTTCGGGTCGAAGGGCCACCGGGAGTTACCTAGCAAGCGCTTGGTTGCTATCCTCGACATGTGGACAAGGCCGCACTGAGCCGTCGCGACGAGCTGCTGGACCTCGCCGCGACGATGTTCGCCGAACGTGGGCTGCGCGCCACCACGGTGCGCGACATCGCCGACTCCGCGGGCATCCTGTCCGGCAGCCTCTATCACCACTTCTCTTCCAAAGAGGAGATGGTCGACGAGGTGCTGCGCGGCTTCCTCGACTGGCTCTTCGAGCGCTATCAAGAGATCGTCGCCACCGAGCCGAACCCGCTCGAACGGCTCAAGGGCCTGTTCATGGCGTCGTTCGAGGCGATCGAGCATCGGCACGCCCAGGTCGTCATCTACCAGGACGAAGCGAAGCGGCTGACGGGTCAGCCGCGGTTCTCCTATGTCGAGGACCGCAACAAAGAGCAGCGCAAGATGTGGCTGGACCTGCTCAACCAGGGCATGGCCGAGGGGTACTTCCGCCCAGACATCGACGTCGACCTGGTGTATCGCTTCATCCGCGACACCACATGGGTCTCAGTCCGCTGGTATCAGCCCGGCGGACCCCTGACGGCCGAACAGGTCGGTCAGCAGTATCTGTCCATCGTTCTCGGCGGCATCACCGCCGAAAAGGCAAAAGGAGCCAGGTAATGGCGGGAACGTCTCAGGCATACGTCATCGACGCCGTGCGGACCGCGGTCGGGAAGCGGAACGGATCGCTTGCGGGCGTACACCCGGTCGACCTCGGCGCCGCGGGCTGGCGGGGCCTGTTCGACCGGGTCGATGTCGACCCCGGTGCGGTCGACGATGTGATCGCCGGTTGCGTCGACGCCATCGGGCCTCAGGCGGGCAACATCGCGAGGCTGTCCTGGCTTGCCGCCGGATACCCCGAGGAAGTGCCCGGGGTCACCGTCGACAGGCAGTGCGGGTCCAGCCAGCAGGCGATCTCTTTTGGCGCACAAGCGATCATGTCCGGCACCGCCGATCTGATCGTGGCGGGTGGCGTGCAGAACATGACCCAGATCCCCATCTCCTCTGCGATGACCGTCGCCGAACAGTTCGGGTTCACGTCGCCGACCAACGAGTCGAAGAGCTGGCTGCAGCGCTACGGCGACCAGGAGATTTCGCAGTTCCGCGGCGCCGAGCTGATCGCCGAGAAGTGGGACATCTCGCGTGAGGAGATGGAGCAGTTCGCGCTGACCAGCCACCAGCGGGCGGCCGACGCCATCCGCGCCGGGCATTTCGGGAACGAGATCATCCCGGTGGATGGCTTCGTGACCGACGAATGCCCGCGCGACACGTCGCTGGAGAAAATGGCGGGTCTCAAGCCGCTCACCGAGGGCGGCAGGCTGACCGCCGCGATGGCCAGTCAGATCTCCGATGGGGCGAGCGCCGTGCTGCTCGCCTCCGAGCAGGCGGTCAAGGACCACAACCTGAAGCCGCGGGCGCGGATCCACCACATCAGCGCGCGGGGCGCCGATCCGGTGTTCATGCTCACCGGGCCGATCCCGGCCACGCGGTATGCCCTTGACAAGGCGGGTCTTTCGATCGACGACATCGACACCGTCGAGATCAACGAGGCCTTCGCACCGGTGGTGCTGTCCTGGCTCAAGGAGACCAAGGCGGATCCGGCGAAGGTGAACCCGAACGGCGGGGCGATCGCGCTCGGCCATCCGCTTGGTGCGACCGGCGCGAAGCTTTTCGCCACCTTGCTCAACGAACTCGAGCGCACCGGCGGCCGCTACGGCCTGCAGACGATGTGCGAGGGCGGCGGCACCGCCAACGTCACGATCATCGAACGGCTCTAACCGACGTCCACCTGCACGGTGCGGCCTTCGCGGGCCGCGCGATAGAGCGCGTCGGCGACGGCCACTGCCCGCATCCCGTCGACGCCACTCGCAATCGGCGCCGTCGAAGATGCCACGGCGTTGGAGAAGTCGGCGACCTCGGTCCCGTATGCCGGCGCTGTCGAGGTGGCCAGCCTGCTGGTTCCGTCGTTGTCGTGCAGGTCAAGGGTGTCGCCCGGGGCCGGGCTGGTGCCGCCGCGCGCGTCGAGCCAGCCGTCGGTGCCGAAGACCGTCCAGTCGGGCCGGGTGCCCATCCGCAGGCTGTGCGACGCGATGTTGGCCAGGGTGCCGTCCGCCAGCCGACAGCTGCCGACGAATACGTCCTCGGCCTCGAGTTTGTCGACCATCGCGGTCACCTCGACGACCGGCTGATCGCAGAGGTAGGCGACAAGGTCGACGGCGTGCACACCCTGATGCAGCAGCGTGCCGCCGCCGGAGAGCTCGGGGTCGGCGCGCCAGGTGTCGTAGGGAAACAGGCCCTTACCCGCACCGCACGCCATCTCGGCGTAGAACACGTCACCGAGCCTGCCTGCCGCAATAGCATCCCGCGCCGCCCTGGTGGTCGCCTTGTGCCGAAGATGAAATCCCGTGCCCAGCAATACTTTCGCACTTGCAGCCGCATCGACCATGGCTTTCGCGTCGGCGATCTCGAGTGCCAGTGGCTTGTCGACCAGCACGTGCTTGCCTGCCTTCAGTGCGGCGAGACCCTGCTCTGCGTGCACGCCGTTGGGCGACGCGATGTACACGACATCCACATCGGGGTCAGCCAGCATCTGCGCGTAGTCGTCATAGGCTGCGTCCGCACCGTGATTGTCGGCGAAGGCCTTCGCGCGGTCGAGACTTCGGCTGCAGACTGCGGCGAGACGGGCCTGTTCGTCGGCCGCGATGGCCGGAGCGATCGCGATGTCTGCGACCTTGCCGATGCCGATGATGCCCCAGCGGACAGTCATATGATCTCCCTCAGCCGTGGTTTCATATTTTATAGCGCATAAAGCGGGCCACCGGTGCACCGGTTGGCGCGGCCCTGTTCGAGGGTCAGGTAGCCGGGTTCGCCGAGCCGCTGTCGTCGAACTCGAGCGAGTGAATGCTCGACCGGATGTGGGTCGCGACGGCGTCTGCCGCCGCGGCGGGGTCGCGCCGCAGGTAGGCGTCGAGGATGGCACGGTGTTCGACCTGCGGATCGGGACCGACGCGGTGGGTGATTGCCAGCGGAACGTAGAGCGCAGCGGCCTCGAGCAGCGAGCTGAGAATGCCCACCAACCGGGGTGCGGGGGCGGGCGACAACAACAGCTTGTGGAACTCGCGGTTGCATACCACCCAACGATGGTCGGTCGTCTCCGACATATCGGAGTAGAGCTCCTCGGCGTGGTTCAGCACGTCAAGAGTCACGTTGTCGACGGCCATGCGGGTCGCATCGGGTTCCAGTTGGAGCCTGATCCTGTGGATCTCCTTGGCGTCCGCCAGGTCCAGTGAGGTGACAGCCGCGCCCTTGTGCGGAAGCAGCGTCACCAGGCCCTCGGTGGCGAGGTCGCGCAACGCCTCCCTGACCGGTGTCATGCTCACGCCGAGATCCTTGGCGAGGCCGGCTTGGATGAGCGGGGCCCCTGGTGCGAGTTCGCCGGTGAGAATTTTGTCTCGCAGCGCCTCGTAGGCATAGGAATGGGCAGTGCGCGGTGCTGCGACAGTCATGGACCCCTCATTTCGACTCGGGTCGCTTGTCTTCCTCGCGTGCAGGTGACCAGCGGTTTTGCCCTTCTATAGAATACAGTATCGTGCCCCTACTTCCGGGAGACTCCGCGGCGGGACTGAAGATCGGCGGCTCGATGACCGGGCTGGCCGCAACGCTTGTGGAGTCCTGCGGCCCGCGGCAGCTCACCGCACTGCGTCGAGAGTGGGATGACGAGGACCGGACCACGTGGTTCTACACGCCCACTGACCACGGCGGCCTTCCGCTGAGCGCCCAGCGCCCGACCCAGCAGCAGATGACCATGCGTCTCGTCGCCGAAGGTCTTTCGGTCGCCGCATACAACACCGTCGCCGCCGTCATGGGGATCGAGAACGTTTTGGATCAGGTCGAGGGATTCTCCCGAGACTGGGGCCGGGAGCGGGGGCGGGACCCCGGGTTGTACTGGCTGCGGATCTTCGGTCACCCCGGATCCGATCGGTGGGGATGGCGCTTCGGTGGGCACCACGTGTCGCTGAACTACGTCATCGACGACGGGCGCCTCGTTGCGGCGACGCCGTGCTTCGTGGGATCTGATCCGGCCAGGTCGCCGATGCTCGGCGGCGGCGACCTCGCCCCGTTGCACGCGGTGGAGGACGCAGCCAGGTCACTGGTCGGTGGGTTGAGTGAGGCGCAGTTGCGGCAAGCACTGCTTCATCAGACCGCACCCAGCGACATCGTCAGCGGCAACCGTCCTCGAATGTCTCTGCCCGCCGGGATGATTCACATGAACGACGACAAGCTGTGGGGACGCCTGCTCGACGATCCGCGGATCCGGCAGCTTTCCGAGGTCATCGACCAGACCGCCGAAGCGGCCTCGGGGTACCAGGCCGATGATCACGAGAAGCTCGCCATCCGGCGGGAGCCCAGCGGGCTGTCCGCGGCGGATATGACGCCCGATCAACGATCGGCGCTGTATTCGCTCGTCACCGCCTATGAGTCGTCCGCACCCGAAGGCGTGCTGTCGCGGACACCGGAATCGCTCGACGGTGTGCACTTCGGCTGGGCAGGCCCGTTGACCGAGGGAGCCCCGCACTACTACCGGATCCACGGACCCGATCTGCTCGTCGAGTACGACAACACACAGCGCAACGCCAACCATGCGCATTCGGTGTGGCGTCGCCCCGAAAGCGACTTCGGCTTCGACGCACTCGCGGCCCATCGGAGCAATCACCCGCATTGAGCCGTCGTTGGATCAGCCCCTGCGGTACTGTTTTCTACACTTTATAAAGTGGGAAGGCGGTCGTGTGGAGATCCCTGACGTCATGCGTGCTGCCGTCCTGTTCGGCGCCAACGACCTGCGGGTCGTCGACAAGCCGGTACCCCGGCCGGGTCACAACGAGGTGCTCGTCCAGGTGGCGATGTGCGGTGCATGCGGAACCGACGTCGCGATCCAGGCCGACCCCTTTCCCGGTCAACCGCCCTACGGATCGTTCACACCGGGCCACGAGTGGACCGGCACGGTGGTGGCTCGCGGCGAGTGCGTCGACGAGATAGACATCGGCCAGCGGGTGGCGATCCACGTTCATCACGGATGCGGCCGCTGTCGTAACTGCCTCAACGGCGCATACACCGCGTGTGAGAACTACGGTGAGGCCGATAAGGGGCACAGGGCAACGGGATTCACGTGCGACGGTGGATTCGCCGAATACGTCGTGCACAACGTCAGCTGCGTCTATCCGCTCCCCGAGAACCTCAGCTGGGAAGAGTCGGTCCTGGTCTCCACCGCAGGCACGTCGGTGCACGGTCTCGACCGCGCCGGCGGACTGGTCGCAGGCGACACCGTCGTCGTGATCGGCCCAGGGCCCGTCGGCATCATGACCGCGCAGACGGTGCGTGCGCTCGGCGCGACGAACGTGATCGTGGTCGGCACCCGTCAGGAGCGCCTCGACCTCGCCGTGGCGCTCGGGGCCACCGAGGTCGTCAACTCGGCGACCCACGATCCTGTCGAGGAGGTGCGTCGGCTGACCCGAGGCAGGGGCGCCGACATGGTGATCGAGTCGTCCGGCCATCCGGATACCCCCAACCAGGGACTGGACATGCTGCGGCGGGGCGGAAAGCTGCTGATTCTGGCGTTCTACAAGGATCCGATCTCGTTCAACCTCGGCTTCGCCAACCGCGAAGAGGTTTCCATCGTCACGTCGAGAGGCGAGGGCAGGCAGGCCGTCGGGCGCGCTCTGAACCTGGCCGCCGCGGGCCTGATCACCGGTGAGCGATTGGTCACCCACCGGTTCCCGCTGGAGGAGATCCAAGCCGGGTTCGACATGCTCAGGAGCAGGCAGGGGAAACCGATGAAGGTGGTGTTCATCCCGTGATCGATCACGTGATCGCATTCAAGGCACCCGACCTCGACGCCGAGGCGGAGAAGGCACTGTTCGCGAAACTCAGTGAGTTGCAACGTGTTCCCGGGGTTCGCGGATTCGCCCTCGGTAAGAACTTCGGTGCCCGTTCGAGGGGTTTCGATATCTGTATGCGCGTCACGTTCGACAGTCGGGAGGATCTCGACGCCTACGAGGTACATCCCATCCACAAGGAAGTCGTCGTCTACAACCGCCAGGTCACCGAGGAGCACATCTGCTTCGACTTCGAGTCGATGTAGCGCGCCTAGTGCGCGAGTGCCAGACCGCCGAGCGCGATGATCCAGCTGGCGAAACTGCCGACGAGGAAGTATTCGGTGACAGCGTCGATGCCGATGTTGCCGTTCTCGCGGGCCTTCGCGGCGTTGATCTCCGGGAACCGGATGACGCTCTTGGCGGCGACGACGGCAGTCGCCGCCGCCAGTTGACCGGCCAGGCCGAGTCCGAGGATGAGGATCCGCTCCATCGGGCCGAGTAGGCGCCCGCCCTTGAGCCGATCCGACGGCTGCGGTTGGCCCTCGGGTTTCACGGCGCCGACCGAGCCGAGAACCAGCCGCACCAACTGGTTGCCGGTGACGAACTGCAGCAGGACAACACCGACGATCATCAGAAGCTTGTCGGGGCCGACGTCGCCGACACCGGGTACGTCGACCCACTCCGCCCAGCGGCCGACGAGGCCGCCGACGTCGGAAGCCCAGCCGGACAACAGGATCAGGGTCGCAAGCGCCAAGGCGATCACCGCCAGCGGCGCACCCTCGTGGTCGCCGGATCGTTCCGCGCGGGCACCCAGCAGGACCCAGCCGACGCCGGCGGCGGCCGCGATCGCCAACAGCGGGAGGTCGCCGCGATGCCATAGCCCGGACAGTGCCGCGCACACCATCACCGCGATCGGCGCGACCACCGCAGGCAGCCACACGGCGCGAGTCAGTCGCCGGACCGCGTCGGCGATGCCCATCGCGATGAGCAGCACGGCAAGGGCGCTCATGGCACGCTCCTCAGGTACTCCGACGCGAGCACGATCAGGTCGAGACCGTCGCGGCCGGCGCGCTGGGACACCGCCGACGGGCTGATGCCCTCGGCTGCGGCGATGTCCTTCTTGGTCCGGTTCTTCAACAGTGCCTTCACAATCCGTGTCGATCGGTCGTCCAACGATCCAAGCAGGTGGTCCCGACAAATCAGCGCGGCGTTGATCGCGTCCAGGTCAGTCCTGGTGCCTGCGGCGGCCCGAAACGACGTCCTCACCAGTGCCAGGCCGGGTTGGCGCTGAGCCGATGCCGTCCATTCGATGGCCTCGCGGGCGGCCCACCAGCCGGGGCCGTCCTGGATGCCTGCGACCTCGTCGAGCATCGTGACCGCACCCCAGCCGAGTCCGAACCGCACATCGATCTCCGATGCGACGGCCAACCGTAGCGACAGCGCCGCATCGATCGCGAGGCCGACACTCATGAACGCGCCCTGGAACTCGTCGCCGACGGTAAAAGCGGGCGGATCGACCGCCGAGTCGGCGACGTCCCGCAAGGCCTCGTTCAGCAACCGGTGCACCCCGGCGCGGTCGGCAAGCTGGCGTGAGCCGACGACATCGCCAATCAGCGTCGCAAGTGAAGCATTAACCTTCACTACTGACATATGAAGATTTTAGCTTACTTTATCAAGAATGAAGCAAATAACTTCAGTTCAAACAAGGTGGGTCCGCCGACCGTGCGGTTTCGGACGCGACGCGCGCAGACGTACCAAACCGCACAGTCGGCGGTGTGGCCTCTAGCTGACCGGCCCGTTCACAGCTTCGTAACGGAGCATGTCTCGGGAAGCAGGAATGTGCTCACCAGGCTGAGACCGACGAAGCCGCCCAGCATCGCGCCGACTGCGACGCCACCCCATGCCGCCGCCAGGGGGCCTGCGATCAGCGGCGGTATCGCGCCGCCGACCAGGCCTGCGAGATTGAGCGCCAAACCAGCGCCGCTGTAGCGGTACCGGGTGGCGAAGAGCTCCGGGATGAAGGCTCCGAGCGGCCCGTACGACGCTCCCGCGACCGCGTAGGCGCCTGCGATCGCCACCGCGAAGCACACGGCATTTCCGGTATCCGCCAACGGGATCAGCACGAATGCCCATGGCACACCGGCCGCCAGCGCGACCATGATGACCCGTCGGCGCCCGAACCGGTCACACGCGAGTGCCGACACTGCGCAGAACGCGAGCGCCGTGACGCCGCCGATGACGTTGACGACCAGGATCACGTTGGGTGAGAAGCCGACGTGTGTGTGGGCATAACCGGCCATGAACGTGTTCGCCGTGTAGCCGAAGGCGAAGAACCCGAGCATGCATCCCGCGGCGAGCAGAACCTCGCGACGCTGCTTGGCGAGCAGGGTGAGAAAGGGTGTTGCCGAGGTGGCGTTTCGCGACTGCTGCTCGGCGAAGACCGGCGTCTCCGCGATGTTCAGCCGCACGTAAAGCGCGATTCCGACAAGGGCGATGCTGAACAGGAACGGCAGGCGCCACGCCCAGTCCAGGAAGGCCGAACTCGCTTCGCCGATCGTGGAGTTGACGACGAGGAAGACCAGGCTGCTGAAAACCAGACCGCTTCCCGCGCCCAACGAGGTGAACATGCCGTACCGGCCGCGGGAATCCGCAGGCGCGTATTCGGTCGCCAGAAGGGCCGAGCCCGCCCATTCGCCGCCGACGGCGAACCCCTGCGCAAGGCGCAGCGCCAACAGAATCACCGGCGCCGCCATCCCGAGGGTGGCCGCGCCGGGTACCAGGCCGACCGCGACGGTCGACAGCCCCATGATCAGCAGCGTGGTGGTCAGTGTTGCCTTGCGCCCCAACCGATCACCGAAGTGACCGAAGAACGCGGCGCCTGCGGGTCGGGAAAGAAACGCCGCCGCGAAGGTGGTCATGGACGCGACCGTGGCCATCGTCGGGCCCAGGTGCGGGAAGAACACCTTTGGGAACACCAGTGCCGCAGCGGTGCCGTAGATGTAGAAGTCGTAGTACTCGATGGCCGAGCCGACGTAACTGGCCAGCGCTATCCGCTTCATCGACGTGGCGGGGGCCGTCGGCGCCGTCGCGGTTGTGACCATGTGGCTCAAGCTATGTGCGCTACCGGAGCGTGGTCGAGGTTGTGCTCACAACCCGCTTACTCGACGAATTGCCAGTTCTGCGCGTTCTGCTCGACGCCCAGCGTGCAGCGTTAGGCGATGAGACCTGAAGCAGCCCTGAGGTGCTTGACCGCGTCGGCGACGATCGAGTCGACCAGTTCGGCGCATGACGGCAGGTCGTCGACGATGCCTGCGACCTGCCCCGACGCCAGCACACCGGCGTCGGTATTGCCCTCGACCAGGCCCGCCTTCAGGAGCATCGGGGTGTTGGCGGCCATCACGACCTGCGACCAGGTGAGTTCCTTGCCGTGCCGCATCTCCAGGCCGTCGCTGATCATCGACCGCCAGGTCATCTTCGACATCTTCCTGAACTTCTGCGCGTTGCGAATCGCGGCGCCGAAGCCGCGCAGGCGCGAACCGCTTTCGAGCTTCTCGACCAGGCCGGTGCGCAGGACGCGGTGCGGCATACCGTCGACACGGGTGGACACCACGGTTCCGTCGAGGCCGGCCTGTAGATAGCGCTGCTTGACCTCATCCGGCACGGTGGAATCCGACGTCAACAGGAAACGCGTTCCCATCGCGACACCTGCGGCGCCGTAGGAGAGCGCGGCGGCCAGCCCACGGCCGTCGAAGAATCCGCCTGCCGCCACCACCGGGATGTTCACGGCGTCGAGCACCGACGGCAGCAGCAGCGTGGTGGCGATCGGGCCGGTGTGGCCGCCGCCCTCGCCACCCTGAACGATCACCGCGTCGGCGCCCCAACCGGCGACCTTCTTGGCGTGTTTGGCCAACCCGACCGACGGAATCACCACGACGCCCGCCTCTTTCAGCTTGGCGATCAGATCCGGCTTCGGCGCGAGAGCGAACGACGCCACCTTGACGCCTTCTCGGATGAGGAGGTCGACGCGGTCGATCGCGTCGCCTGCGTCGGCGCGGATGTTGATGCCGAACGGTTTGTCCGTCGCGGCCTTCACCTTGGTGACGGCTGTCTGCAGTTCGTCCAGGGTCATCGTGGCCGAGGCCAGAATTCCGAGGCCGCCCGCGTTGGACGTCGCCGCAACCAGCCGCGCTCCGGCCACCCAGCCCATGCCGGTCTGGACCACCGGATGCTCGATGCCGACCAGCTCGGTGAGCGGCGTGCGCAGCTTGCTCATGCCCGGATCTCTTTGTCCCGCAGTGACTTGGGGTCGATCACCTCGCGAAGCAGCTTCAGTTCATCGGCGGTGGCGAGCCGCGTCTCGTCTGCCTCGTCGAGCCCGTGAATCTCGAACGAGGTGTTCTCGCGGACCTGTTCGGCATCGATGCCGGGGTGCAGCGACACCGCGCGCATGGTGTGGTCCGGGCCGCCGAAGTCGAAGACGCCGAGGTTGCTCACCACCCGGTAGACGTTGACGAAGCGGTAAGCCGGGTTGTCGGGATCGACTTTGTCCCAACCGATTCCGGACACCACGTCGACGTTGTCGCAGAACACCCGCTTGGAGTGGTTGCCCACCCAGTAACTGGTGGCGTGGTTGATCGTGTTGCCTGGTGCGCCTCGCACGCCGAACATCTGCCGCTTCGGGTGCTGTAGGGGGCCGAACGCCGACAGGTTCTGGTTGCCGTACCGGTCGACCTGGTTTGCGCCCATCACTACATGTCGGCGGCCCCACGCCAGCGTCTCGAAGACGCGGCCGAACGGCATCCAGCCTTCGATCGCGCCCGCCGCGCCGAGCGCAGGCGTGTCGGCCAGGATCCTGGCCTCACCATCGGTGAGCAGAATGTCGGGCGAGAACGTCAGGCGTGCCAGCCGCGCGCCGATCGCCACCATGTTCGCCATCGGGCTGACCATGATCTCGCCCGCATCGCGGAAAAGCTCGGCACACGCGACGGCACAGATCTCTGCGCGGGATACGGAGATCACTTCGAGGCCTCCTCGGCGAATTTACGAACGGCCGCTTGATAATCCGCCTCGCTGCCGGACAGGTAGGTGTCGACGAACTCCTGCCACGTCTCATCGGATGCCGCGGCTTCGGCGTAGTGGCGCTGAAACTTCTCGTCGCGCTTGTAGTCGGGCTCGGCCGTGGTGAAGTGGGCACCGTTGGGCGCCTCGACGACGCTGTCGACCATCATCCGATTGACGAGAAGTGCCTGCGGTGGAACCGCCTTCACCAGTTCCTCGGTCGACACCACCCGCTCGACCGACAGGAACCGCTGCTGCGCGGCCATCAGGTACAGGTCGTCGAAGTACGGGTCGATGCCGGTGTATGCGGCGTTGCCCTGCTGGTCGCCGATGTTCAGATGCACGAACGCCGCGTCGAGGTTCAGTGCGGGTATGGCGACAAGTTCCTCGTAGCCACCGTCTGTCGGGTAGGGAGACTTCACGGTCTTGAGCTCGTCGCCCCAGAAGGCGCGCACGTCGCTGCCGAGGCCCGCACGGATGGGCAGGAACGGAAGTCGTTGCGCAGCGGCCTGCAAGCCGCATCGCAGCATGCCCTCGTCCATCTCGCGCGACTCGACCGAGCCGGTGGTGCGGGCCTTGGAGAACCACGGATCGTAGAACGGCGGCGAGTCCAGCGAGACGAACCCGTAGTAGACCCGCTTGACCTTGCCGGCCGAACAGAGCAGGCCGACGTCGGGTCCGCCGTAGGTCACCACGGTGAGATCGGTGACGTCGGTGCGCAGCAGCGCGCGCACGAACGCCATCGGCTTGCGCCGCGACCCCCAGCCGCCGATGCCGATGGTCATGCCGCTCTCGATCGAGGCGACAGCCTCGTCCAGAGTTGTTCTCTTATCGCTCACTTGGATCCCTTGTCCGTCCCGGCGAACGCGTCGCGATGCTCGTCGGACACGCCGGACAGGTTCAGCTCGAACGTGAAGCCCTGCTCCATCCGGTAACTGGAGTTGACCTTCTGCACGTCGATGAGGTTCAGCGCCTCCTTGGCCGCCCGGATGACGCGAGTGTCCTTGGCGGCGATGTCGCGGGCGACGCGCAGTGCGGATTCGTCGAGATCAGCGCGCGGCACCACCTCATGTACGGACCCGAAGTGGTGCAGGGTCGCGGCGTCCACGGTGGCCGCCGTGAAGAAGAGCCTGCGCATCATGTGCTGCGGCACAAGGCGCGACAGGTGGGTTGCCGCGCCGAGCGCACCGCGCTCCACCTCGGGCAGTCCGAAGGTCGCGTCGTCGGAGGCGACGATGACGTCGGCGTTGCCGACAAGGCCGATACCGCCGCCAACGCAGAAACCGTTGACGGCAGCCACCACCGGCACCGCGCACTCATACACCGCGCGGAACGCCTCGAAACAGCCGCGGTTGGCGTCGATCAGGGCTGTGTACGCGGGGATATTTTTGCTCCTCGCGTCCGCAGAGGTCTTCTGCATCTCCTTGATGTCGACGCCCGCGTTGAACCCGCGTCCCTCGGCCCGCAGGATCACCACGTGGGTGGATTGGTCGCGGCCTGCGGCGGTGATCGCGTCGGCGAGTTCGAACCACCCGCGGGACGGGATCGCGTTCACGGGCGGGTAGTCGACGGCGACCGAGACGATGCCCGGTTCGACCGACTTGGTAGTGATCGTCATCAATGCTCCTGCTGGGGGGTCGGCTACCTAAGCAAGCACTTGCTTGGTACGCTAGCACAGTGACCGACGCGGCAGACAGGGCTGGTTCGGCAGGCATCAACCTGCAACTGAGCGGTCGGGTGGTCCTGGTGACCGGCGGTGTACGAGGGGTCGGTGCCGGCATCAGCGCCGTCTTCGCCGACCAAGGCGCGACCGTCGTCACGTGTGCGAGACGACCGGTCGATGGCTCGCCGTATGAGTTCCACTCCTGCGACGTCCGCGACGACGAATCGGTCAAGGCCCTCATCGACGCCGTCATCGCCTCCCACGGCCGCCTCGACGTGGTCGTCAACAACGCGGGCGGCTCGCCGTATGTCCCCGCGGCGGAGGCCTCGGCCAAGTTCAGCAGCAAGATCCTCGAGCTCAACCTGCTTGGGCCCTTGTCGGTTTCGACGCACGCCAACGCGGTGATGCAGAAGCAGGACAGCGGTGGGTCGATCATCAACATCGCCAGCGTCAGCGGAAGACGGCCGACACCGGGCACCGTCGCCTACGGCGCGGCAAAGGCGGGCCTGGAGAACATCACGAGCACACTCGCGGTCGAGTGGGCGCCCAAGGTCCGGGTGAATTCGGTCGTCGTCGGCATGGTCGAGACCGAACAGTCCGAATTGTTCTACGGCGACGCGGACTCGATCGCCGCCATCTCGCGCAACGTGCCGCTCGGCAGGCTCGCCAAACCAGCAGACGTCGGATGGGCGGCGGCCTTCCTTGCATCGGATGCGGCGGGCTACATCAGCGGCGCATCGCTCGAAGTGCACGGCGGTGGCGAGCCACCGCACTACCTGGCAACCACCACCGCCGACGTCAAATAGCCAAGGAGACAACGAATATGGGATTGCTCGACGGCCGTGTGACCATCGTGACGGGGGCCGGTGGCGGCATCGGACGCGCGCACGCGCTGGCGTTCGCCGCCGAAGGAGCGCGCGTCGTGGTCAACGACATCGGCGTCGGCCTCGACGGTTCACCGGCAGGCGGTGGCAGCGCAGCACAGCGCGTCGTCGACGAAATCGTCGCTGCCGGAGGCGAAGCCGTCACGAGCGGTGCCAACGTCGCCGACTGGGCGCAGGCCGAAGGGCTGATCCAGACCGCCGTCGACAGCTTCGGCGGGCTGGACGTCCTGGTGAACAACGCGGGCATCGTCCGCGACCGGATGTTGGCCAACACAAGCGAAGAGGAATTCGACGCCGTCATTGCGGTGCACCTCAAGGGGCACTTCGCCACCATGCGCCATGCGGCGGCGTACTGGCGCGCGCAATCCAAGGCCGGGAACACACCAGATGCCCGCATCATCAACACCAGCTCGGGTGCGGGCCTGCAGGGCAGCGTCGGGCAGGCGAACTACAGCGCCGCCAAGGCGGGTATCGCCGCCATGACATTGGTCGCCTCTGCCGAGATGGGCCGCTACGGCGTCACCGTCAACGCGATCGCGCCGTCGGCGCGCACCCGGATGACCGAGACCGTCTTCGCCGACATGATGTCGACGCAGGGCAATGACTTCGACGCGATGGCGCCGGAAAACATTTCGCCGCTGGTGGTCTGGCTGGGCAGCGTCGAGTCGCGGGAAGTCACTGGCAAGATGTTCGAGGTCGAGGGCGGCATCATCCGCGTCGCCGAGGGCTGGGCACGCGGACCCGAGGCAGACAAGGGCGCGCGCTGGGATCCCGCGGACCTCGGACCGGTCGTCACCGATCTGCTTGCGAAGGCACGCCCGCCGGTGCCGGTCTACGGCGCCTGACGGACGCGCCTCCTAATCAGGCGGCGTCCTTCACGGCGCCGTCGGCCGCATCCTTGGCGCCGTCGGCGACCCTCTTGACTGCATCGGCCGCCTTCTTGACCGACGTCGAGATCTCATTGCGCACATCCTGGACGGCCTCGTTGACGCGTTCGTTGTTCCTCGACACCGCATCTGCGACCCGGCTGCCTGGGGTCACCTTGTTACCCGCAGTGAGATCCGTTGCGCCGCTGGTCTTCTCGGTGAGCTTGGCTGCCTGTGAATTGGTCTGCGCAGCGGAACCCAGCCCGCGTACCGCGTTGCCGAGATCGGCGACCGTGTCCGTGCCGAATTTGTACAGCGCTGTCTGCGGCGCCACGATCAGGTCCCGGGCGTTGACAAACAGTTGCGTGGGCAGGTTTGCGGGGCCGACCTCTTCGCCGCCCCAGCTCTTCAACGTCCAGCTGCCATCGTCGTTCTTCTCGACGACCACGGTCTCGGTGTTGTCAAGCTGGTGGGTGAGCAGCAGGGTGGGATCGGGGTTGTCGACGTTCATCATCGTCCAGAACATGATGGTGGCGCCGTGCGAGAAGACGACGGGCTTGTCGCTGCCGCCCGCCTCGATCTCGGCGAGCGCGCCATCGACCCGCGCATCGAACTCGTTGCCGTCCTCGGCACCGGGGATCTTGACGAACCGAAGGCCAAGGCTCCACGCGACGGGAGCGAGCGCGTAGCCGAGTCGTCCGATTCCCTCGTCCTCCGATGAGCCCTCGAGGATGCCTGCGCTGATCTCCTGAAGTCCGTCAAGGACTTTGATGTCCTTGCCCGTGAGCTCCGCATACGGTTCGGCGGTCTGCTTGGTACGGATCATCGTCGACGCGTAGATGCCGTCATGCGGTTGCCCGTTGAGGAGGAGGGCTGCCGCGCCGGCCTGCGTCCTGCCGCGCTCGGTGAGTTCCGGCCCAGGAACCTCCGTGTTGATGACACCGTCGGCATTGGCCTGCGACTCGGCATGGCGCACGAAGGTCACCGTCATCGCACCGGCCGGAATCACCGCGAGAATGAACGAGACGACGGCAGTGAAGGCCGCTCCGACGATGCCGAGGACCCGCCTGGTCGACGATTTGTGCATCCGATACTCCGTCGCTTGGGCCATGTGAACCGGATCACTGTACACAAATAAGAATCTGTCTTGTACTGCGCGTCAATACACGCAGGGCGTTTAGGCGTTGTGAGTCTTTAATTCGTATGCAGCTTTGTGCGCTGGTTTCGTCGAACGTGCGCTGGCTGCGAAAATTCGGCCGTTTTTTCGCAGTACGTTCACGTTCGATGCGTTCAGGGGTCTGCGCGGCGCGACGCGGTGTGTTGGTGTGCCCGCCTGATGAGCGACAGTCGACGAATACGGGGCCGGCAACTACTGCCTTAATACGCGCAGGGCGTTTAGGCGCAAACTGGTAGCCGATGCGCGCATACGGTTTTACCGAGATCGGCGGTCCGGACAAACAAGCGTTCCTCGATGTCCCTGTGCCGCAACCCGGACCCGGCGAACTGCGGGTGCGGGTCAGGGCGGCAGGGGTCAACCCCGGCGATTGGCGGCTGCGCGAAGGCTCCTATGGCCACAGCGGCCCCGCGGTGCTGGGTCGAGAAGTCGCCGGAACCGTCGTCGCACGGGGGCCCGGCGTCGGTTTCGCCATCGGTGATGAGGTTTTCGGAGGCTGCCCGGAGATGGTGGGCGGATGGGCGGAGCAGGCCTTGACCATCGCGTCGTTCACCGCGCGACGACCGGACAATGTGCGCCCCGAGGTGGCCGCGGCGCTTCCCGTCGCGGCGGCGACCGCCTTCGATGCTCTCAATTCCTTCGCTCTCCCTGAGGGTTCGACGTTGTTGGTCAACGGCGCAGGCGGCGGGGTGGGCATCCCTGCGGTGCAGCTGGCGACGGCGCGTGGCGTGCGCGTGATCGGCGTCGCGAGCGCGGCCAAGCACGAACTGGTGGCCCGCTTCGGTGGAGTACCGGTGGCGTACGGCGCGGGTGTCGAGGACCGGGTGCGTGCGGCGGCACCTGACGGCATCGACGCCGTTTTCGACATGGTCGGGGGCGACCCACTGCGCGCGATCGCGGCACTGCTCGACGATCGATCGCGCCTCACGTCGATCGCCGACAGGCCGCTGGCAAGGGAGCTCGGCGGCTTCGAGCTGGTGCGCGACCGCAGCACGGCGGTGCTCACCGAACTCGTGCGTTTGGTCGGAGATGGCAAGCTCGATCCGCACGTCACCGACATCCGGCCGCTGTCCGATGCCCAAGCCGCGCTTGCCCTCGTCGAACAGGGCCACGCGACCGGGAAGGTCGTGCTGATTCCCTGAACCGCGTTTGAAAACTCGCTGTGAAGGTCATCATGAAACACGTGAGGCGGATCACGCTGCCGGTAGTTGCCGGCGTAATGCTGTTGGTTTTGGCTGGATGTGGAGGTCAGAGGGGTGGTGACGGCGGGGAGGCGGCTTCCGAGCCGACGACGTGCACCGTCGACACCGACAGCCGACTGAGCGTCGCGACCGGAAACACCACGGGTGTCTACTACAGCCTCGGGGGCGCTCTGGCCGAGGCGATCAACGCAGAAAGCGATGGGAAGCTCAAGGCCACCGCCGCGGAGACATCGGCGTCGCTGCAGAACATCCAGCAGCTCGTCGCCGGCACGCATCAGGTCGCGTTCTCGCTTGCCGACACCGCGGCCGACGCGGCCGAGGGCAAGGCGTCCTTCGATGCGCCGCAGCCGATTGCGGCGCTGGCCCGGTTGTATCCGAACTACACCCAGGTGGTCGCGCGCAGCGACGCAGGCATCAACTCGATCGCCGACATGCGCGGCAAGCGGGTGTCGACAGGAGCGCCGAACTCCGGCACCGAGGTGATCGCCCACCGCATGCTGGCGGCCTCCGGGCTCGATCCAGCCAAGGACGTCCAGGCGCAGCGCACCGAGTTGGGCAAGACGGTCGAGGGCATGAAGGACGGCTCGATCGATGCGATGTTCTGGTCGGGCGGCCTGCCGACGAGCGGCATCACCGACCTGTTCACCAGCCAGGGCGACAACGTCAAGTTTCTCGATGTCGCAGGGACGCTGGACAAGCTCAAGGAGATCAACACCATCTACGAAGAGGGCGTCATACCGGCGGCGACGTACAAGACTCCCGGTGACGTGCCGACCGTGGTGGTGCCGAATCTCCTTCTGGTGAACCAAGATATGGACGGCAACACGGCATGTGTGCTGACGAAGGCGCTGTTCGATCACAAGGCCGATCTGGTGAAGGTCAACAAGGCCGCCGAGGACATCAACCTGGACACGGCTCGCCAGACCGACCCGGTGCCGCTGCATCCGGGGGCCAAGAAGGCGCTGGACGAACTCGGCGCGAAGAACTGACCGAGACTGCGACGGCGTCGACCGCCGCATACGAAGAAGAGAAGCCGGCCCGCGAGCTGACCGGCTGGGTGAACCACGCGGTGGCGACGGTGTGCGTCCTGATCGGCGTCTCCGCGATCTATCAAGTGTTCTTCCCGCTCGCGCAGGGCAACCAGGTTTCGCTGATCTATTTCCTGGCCTCGGTGTTGCCGCTGACGCTGCTCTGCTACCGCTCGGGGCTACGGTTGCGCCGCAACAAGGCGGAGCCCGATGCGAGCGACGAACACGAAGTGCCGAAGGGCAATCCGACGTTCGTCGACTGGCTCTTGGCCGCGATCGCGCTGGTGGCATGCCTGTATCCGGTGATGCCATTCGAAATCGCAGGTGGCGGTGGAGGTTTCGACGAGTTTCTGAGTCGGCAGAGCACCCCCGCGATGATCGACGTGCTGGTGGGGACTGTCGTTCTGCTCCTGGTTTTGGAGGCCTGCCGTCGCACCACCGGTCTCGCACTGCCGATCGTCTGCCTACTCGCGTTGGCGTACGCGTACTACGGCGGCTATCTGCCACAGGGTGCGGCGATCGCGCACGCAGGCGTCGACTGGACCCAGATCATCAGTGCGTCGTTCATCCAGTCGACCGGTCTCTACGGTGTCCCACTGGACGTGGCGGCCACCTATATCGTGTTGTTCACGATCTACGGGGCGGTGCTCGACGCGTCCGGCGCGAGCAAGTTCTTCATCGACCTGTCGCTCGCGGCGTTCCGACGATCGCGGGCCGCGCCGGGCAGAACTGTCACCCTCGCCGGGTTCCTGCTCGGGTCGGTATCGGGTTCCGGGACGGCGACGACCGTCAGCCTCGGTTCGGTCACCTGGCCAATCCTGCGCCGCGCCGGCTATCCGAAAGAAAACGCGGGCGGAATGCTGGCGGCCGCGGGCATCGGCGCGATTCTCTCACCGCCGACGTTGGGCGCCGCGGCGTTCATCATCGCGGAATACCTCGGGGTGCCGTACCTCACCGTGCTGGTCTGGGCCATCGTGCCGACGCTGCTCTACTATCTCGGCATTCTGCTGGCCGTCGAGATCGACGCCCGCCGATACGGCACCCTTGAGGTCGAGATCAGCGAGCAGTCGGGCTGGCGACTGCTCGGCCGGTTCGGCTATCACTTCATCTCGCTGGTGATGATCGTGGTGTTCCTGGCCATGGACATCTCCGCCATCCGGGCGGTTGTCTACGCGATCTTCGTTCAGATCGCGCTGTCCTTCCTCGACAAGGAACACCGCCTGACCCCGCGCAGGCTCTATCGATCGCTTGCCACCGGTGTACGGGGCGTGCTCGCCGTCGCCGCCGTCTGCGCCGCCGCAGGCGTTATCGCCGCGATGATCACCCGAACCGGATTGGGTCTGCAGCTCAACTCGATCCTGGTGAACACTGCCCGCGGCATCACCGAAAACCCAGTGCTGGTACTGGTTTTCACCGCAATCTTCGCTGCGCTGGCGGTGGCGGTACTGGGACTTGCGGTGCCTGTCACGGCGTCGTTCGTGATCAGCTGGGTGATCGTCGGCCCCGCGCTGCAGGATCTGGGCGTCGCCGCACCCGCGGTGGCCATGTTCGTGTTCTACTTCGCGGTGCTGTCCGAGGTGACGCCGCCCACGGCGCTGGCGTCGGTCGCCGCCTCTGCGATCACCGGCGGCCGAGTGATGGCGACGATGATGCAGACGTGGAAGTACACCCTGCCCGCCTTCCTCGTGCCGTTTGCGTTCGTGCTCACCGACAACGGCGAGGGCCTGCTCGGCCTTCGGTCGCTCGCCGACATGGCCTGGACGGCAGCGGTTTCCGCGCTGGCGGTGGCAGCGCTCGCGGTGGTCACCGGTGGCTGGTTGATCCGCCGTGCAGGCTGGCCGGAGCGGGTGCTGTGTGTGCCGGCGGCAGCCCTGCTGCTTTACCTGCACCCGACGACGATCGTCATCGGTGCGGCTTTGCTCGCGGTCGCGATAGGTGTGAACCTGGTGTTGCGCCGGTCGGAGCAATCGGAGGCGGCGCCCTCTACTTCTTGAGGCGGCGGCTTCCGCCGTGCCAGTCCTCCTGCTTGCCGACCGATTCGGTGTCAACCCCAAAGCTCGCCAATTGTGGCCTTTCCCGCAGGCTGCGCTTGAGTTCGGCGAAACCGCCGAACTCGGCGAGGCCGATCACGTGATCCCATAGCCGTCCGGCATCGTCGGCGCTGGGGAGGCGGCTGATCACCGGGCCGAAGAAGGCCGCGCCGTCGGGTGGTTGAAAATGCAGGATCGGGGTTCCGACGTCGCGGCCCGTCAAGGCGAGCGCCTCCTCGGTCTCGGCGCGGATCTCGTCGTCCCACGACGTTTCGTCAAGCGCGTCGGCGAGTTCGACTGGCAACCCGGTCTCACGCAAAAGCGGCTCGAGTACACGGCGTGCGCCTTGGTCGGCACCCGAGAGCGGATCCACCTCGCGCGACGTGTCGAAGATCCGGGTGCCGATCGCCTCGTACAAGGGGCCGACGGCCTCCCGCCCGTGCTCGGCGCGGGTCCGGGCGGCGACCCGAAGCAGCCGAAGTCCCGCCGTATGCCCGGCCTCGTACTCCGGTGGGAAATGCGCGTCATAGTCGATGTGCGCGTTCAGGATTCGCAGTGAGATGAATCGCCAGTCCACCCGGTAGTCGCGCTGTGCTGCGACAAGCCGCACCCACTTGCTGGTCATCCATGCAAAGGGGCAGACCGGATCGAAATAGAAGTGAAGGTCGCTCATATCGCAGCACAGGCCATTCAGTCGCCGATTCGGTTCAGGGTGATCTGGCTGTTGAGGGTACTTGCGCACGGATCGCCGATGGTCGTGGCTTGATCCACGGTCACGGTGGGGATCGGGTCAGGCACGGGTTCGGCAGGCAACCCGAACGAGCCCGTGATCGATTTCGTGGTCTGACCCGCACCTTCTGCGCATTCGATCGGCCCCGTGCCGGAACCACCCGTCCACCGGCCGTTCTCGAAGATGTAGTCAGCCGGAAATGCCGTGCTGCTGCCCGGTTGATTTTCGTCCCTCTGGGTTGCTGCAACGGTCGTCAGGCACTTCTCGCCGGTGCGCACGCAGTGCGTATCGGCGTCCCAGACCTGGGTGTACTTCCAGTCGGGTTGGTCGACGGTGACGATGTCGCCTGCGTACTTCCCGCGCAATCCTGCGGCGGGCGAGATGACGCGTTTCGGCTGAGAAGCCGGATCGGGCAGCGAGACGTCGGCCGGTACGTCGCCTGTGCGGGTGAACGTGGCAGGGACGTCGGAGATGTTCATGCATTCGTTCGCGCCGACGTATAGGCCGTTGCCGGTCATCGGGCCGTCGTCTTTCGCTTCGACGGTCCAGATACTGAAGTAAGGAGCCTTCACCGTCCTCAAATCAGGGTTGAGCTGGCACGATCCGTCGGGGACTTCCTTCACGCTCACCCAGTGCCCGTCGACGAGATCGAAGACCAGCAATCCGGTGTCCGGCACCTCCTTCATGTCGTCGCCGAGAGTGAGTGCCGTTGCGGTGCAGACATTGTCGGCGCTACACGCCGAACGCACCGCCAGCTTGAACGGCTTCTTCTCGTCGCTCGGATCTGGCGCAAAATTGACCTTCCGCTTGGTCAAATCGGTCTTGACTTCGTAGAGGCCGTCGAGTTTCGGCTGTGATGAAGGCTTGGATTCGGATGACGGCGTGGCCGTTTCCCCTTTGTCACCGGTCGAACACGACACGATCAGACCAACGCCAACCAACGCCACCGCAAGAGGGATCAATCGCATGGCACGAGTCTGGCGTACCGGAACGCGACGAGTCGGACGTTTGCCCGAACTAGATCTAGGACGAGATCAGGAAGGGCCTGACGATCGCCCGAATATGGTGGATCTGCCCGTCCTCGGCAGGGATCACGAACGTCTCTTCGACGTGGGCGCCAACCCGCCGTCCTGCCAACGAAGGTTTGGTCGTCAGGTCGAATCGCGCCCGCACCGTGTCGCCGTCGACAGTGAACTCCGGGGGAGTCGCGGAAGCGATGACACGGTACTGCGGGCCGCCATTGAGGCTGCGCCGCAGGTGATCTCCCGAGAAGCCCGTCTTCACGCCGAACTCGATGCGCTGGCATCCAGGAGCGAACGGCACGCTCTCGGCGTCGTGGTTGACCAGCGCGTCGATGTAGGACTGCGCGGCGGCGATCCGCTCCGCTTCGGTGTGGACGCGGGTCTCGGCCACTAGATGCGCTCGAGGATCGTGCCGGTGGACAGTGCGCCGCCCGCACACATGGTGACCAGCGCGGTGCTCTGGTCGGTGCGCTCCAGCTCGTGCAGCGCGGTGGTGATCAGTCGGCTGCCGGTGCTGCCGACCGGGTGGCCGAGCGCGATGGCGCCGCCGTTCACGTTGACCTTGTCCATATCCGGGTTGTGCACCCGCGCCCATGACAACACGACGGAGGCGAACGCCTCGTTGATCTCGGTGATGTCGATGTCGCCCATCTTCATCCCGGCTTTTTCCAGCACCTTGGTGGTGGACTGCACAGGGCCGTCGAGGTGGTAGTAGGTCTCCGCGCCGACCAGTGCCTGGCTGATGATCCGCGCCCGCGGCTTCAGGCCGAGCGCCTTGGCCTTGTCCTCGTCCATCCACAGCACCGCCGCGGCGCCGTCGGAGATCTGCGATGACGTGCCCGCTGTGTGGATGCCGCCGTCGATCACCGGCTTCAGCGACGCCAAGCCCTCCAGCGTGGTATCGCGCAGGCCCTGGTCGCGGGAAACGAATGCGCGCTCCGAGGTCGGCTGCTTCTGCTCGTCGAGCACCGGCGCCTCGACGGGTGAGATCTCACGGTCGAACCTGCCCTCGGCCCACGCCTGCTTGGCCCTGCTCTGCGACTGGAAACCCCACTCGTCGATGTCCTCGCGGGTGATGCCGCGGCGGTTGGCGATCCGCTCCGCGGCGGTGAACTGGTCGGGCAGGTCGATGTCCCACGACTCCGGCCGCAGCACCGACCGGTCGGGCCCCGCATTGGCGCCGAGTCCGACCGCGCTCATCGCCTCGATACCGCAGGCGATGCCGACGTCGATGGCACCTGTCGCAATGAGCCCGGCGATCAGGTGGTTGGCCTGTTGCCCGCTGCCGCATTGGCAGTCCACGGTGGTGGCGCCGACGTGCTCGGGCAAGCCCGCAACGAGCCATCCGACCCTGGTGATGTTGTTGGACTGCGCGGCGAACTGCGTCACGCAGCCGCCGATCAGTTGCTCGACCTCACCGGGGTCGATGCCGGCCTTGTCCACCACGGCCTTCTGCACCGCGCCGAGAAGTTCGGTCGGATGAAGGCCTGACAACCATCCATTCCGCTTGCCGATTGGGCTGCGGGTGGCTTCAACGATTACCGGGTTACCCATTCCGCCAGGCTAGAACACGTTTCATTACTCTGACAAGCCGCGATAGGGGCGAGCCTTTGATCTGCGCAGAAGCCATGTTTTACTGGCACTAGAACACGTTGCAATTGAGGAGAGCTTTATTATGCCGTGCCCCGTTTCGCCCGACTTCGACTTCCTTGACGCGACCCTGAACCTCGAGCGCCTGCCCGTCGAGGAGCTCGCCGAGCTCCGCAAGTCTGAGCCTGTGCACTGGGTCGACGTCCCCGGTGGTACCGGAGGGTTCGGCGACAAAGGCTACTGGCTTGTGACCAAGCACGCCGACGTCAAAGAGGTGTCCAAGCGCAACGACGTCTTCGGCAGCTCGCCGGACGGTGCGATCCCGACCTGGCCGCAGGGGATGACCCGCGATGCGATCGATCTGCAGAAGGCCGTCCTTCTGAACATGGACGCGCCGCAACACACCCGGCTGCGCAAGATCATCTCGCGCGGCTTCACCCCGCGTGCGGTCGGACGGCTCGAGGAGGAACTGCGGACCCGCGCCCAGAAGATCGCCGAGGCGGCTGCCGCCGAGGGTTCGGGCGACTTCGTCGAGCAGGTGTCCTGCGAGCTGCCGCTGCAGGCGATCGCCGGACTGCTCGGCGTACCGCAGGAGGACCGCGACAAGCTCTTCCGCTGGTCCAACGAGATGACGGCCGGTGAGGACCCGGAGTACGCCGATGTCGACCCGGCGATCTCGTCGTTCGAGCTCATCACGTATGCGATGAAGATGGCCGAGGAGCGGGCCAAGAACCCGACCGACGACATCGTCACAACGCTCATCGAGGCTGATGTCGAGGGTGAGAAGCTCTCCGACGACGAGTTCGGCTTCTTCGTGGTGATGCTCGCGGTAGCGGGGAACGAGACCACGCGTAACTCGATCACCCACGGGATGATCGCGTTCTCGCAGAATCCCGAACAGTGGGAGCTGTACAAGAAGGACCGTCCCGAGACCGCCGCCGACGAGATCGTTCGCTGGGCGACGCCGGTGTCGGCGTTCCAGCGCACGGCGCTCTCCGATGTCGAACTCGGCGGTGTGAAGATCAAGAAGGGCGAGCGCGTGGTGATGTCTTACCGCTCAGCCAATTTCGACGAAGAGGTCTTCACCGATCCGCACACCTTCAACATTCTGCGCGACTCGAATCCGCATGTCGGCTTCGGCGGCACCGGCGCGCACTACTGCATCGGCGCCAACCTCGCCAGGATGACCATCAACCTGATCTTCAACGCCGTCGCCGACCACATGCCCGATCTGAAGCCGATCGGTGATCCCGAGCGGCTGATGTCGGGGTGGCTGAACGGCATCAAGCACTGGCAGGTTGACTACACCGGTAATCCCCCGCAAGCGGGCGGTACCCCCAGCCCGGTCGCAAACTGACCCCGCAGGCGAATCAAGGAGGATTCGGGTGGACTTCAGTCCCGATGAAGGGCAGCAAGCTGTCGCCGACGTCGTCACCTCGGTTCTGGAGCGTGACAACAGTTGGGATGCGTTGGTCGCAGGGGGTGTGACAGCCCTCGGCGTACCGGAGCGCGTCGGCGGCGACGGTGTGGGTCTGCCGGAGATCAGCACGGCGCTCACCGAGATCGGCAGGCACGGCACCACGGGCCCTGCGCTGGCCGTCCTTGGCGCAACCACCGTGCTGTTGGACCTGGCGTCCGAGGCGCAGCAGGACCGTTATCTTGCAAACGTCGCCAAGGGCTCGATCGTGACGCTCGCCGTCAACGAGCCGGGCGCCGCGCTGCCCGACAAGCCGGCTGCGACGTTGGCAGGCGGCAAGCTCAACGGCACGAAGATCGGCGTTCCCTATGCGGGGCAAGCAGAGTGGCTCATCGTGACGGCAGACACCGGAGTGGCCGTGGTGTCCGCGAAGGCAGACGGTGTGCAGGCCACGAAGACGCCGACGTCGAATCATTCCGACGAATATGTGGTGACGTTCTCCGACGTCGCCGTCGCCGACGACGATGTGTTGGCCGACGCTGCGGCGAAGCGAGTCAATCAGCTGGCGCTCGCGACCACGGGCGCATACGCCGCTGGCGTGGTTGCCGGTGCATTGCGCCTGACGGCCGACTATGTCGCCAACCGCGAACAGTTCGGCAAGCCGCTTTCGACGTTCCAGACCGTGGCCGCGCAGTTGGCCGAGGTGTACATCGCCTCGCGCACACTGACATTGGCCGCAACATCGGTGGTGTGGCGGCTCTCCGAAGGTTTGGACGCCGACGAGGATCTGGACGTCCTCGGTTACTGGCTGGCGTCGCAGGCGCCGCCGGTTATGCAGCTCTGCCACCACATGCACGGTGGTATGGGCATGGACATCGCCTACCCGATGGATCGCTACTACTCGACGATCAAGGACCTGACCCGCCTCCTTGGCGGCCCGTCACACCGCTTGGACTTGGTGGGAGCCGCGCTGGGCGAGCGAAGCGACGGGAGATAGGTATGTACATCGAACTGACCCCCGAGCAGAGGCAGCTGCAAGCCGAACTGCGCGAATACTTTTCGAATCTCATTTCCACCGAAGAGGCCGCGGAGATGGAGGCGGACCGCCACGGCAAGGCCTACCGTGCGGTGATCAAGCGGATGGGTTCGGACGGCAAGCTGGGCGTCGGCTGGCCCAAGGAGTTCGGCGGCCTTGGCTTCGGCCCGATCGAGCAGTCGATCTTCGTCAACGAGGCACACCGCGCCGACGTGCCGCTGCCCGCGGTGACGTTGCAGACGGTCGGACCGACCCTGCAGCAGTACGGCACCGATCTGCAGAAGAAGAAGTTCCTGCCGGGCATTCTCGCCGGTGAGGTGCACTTCGCGATCGGTTACACCGAGCCGGAGGCGGGCACCGACCTCGCATCGCTGCGCACCACCGCGATCCGCCAGGGCGATGAGTACATCATCAACGGCCAGAAGGTCTTCACCACCGGCGGCCACGACGCCGACTACGTCTGGCTGGCCTGCCGCACGGATCCGGAAGCCGCCAAGCACAAGGGCATTTCGATGCTCATCGTGGACACCACGGATCCCGGCTACTCGTGGACTCCGATGATCCTGTCCGACGGCGCACACCACACCAACGCCACGTACTACAACGACGTCCGGGTCCCCGCCGACATGCTCGTCGGCGAGGAGAACGGCGGCTGGCGGCTGATCACCACACAGCTCAACAACGAGCGGGTGATGCTTGGACCGGCCGGCCGTTTCGCGTCGCTCTACGACCGCATCCACGCATGGGCCGCCAAGCCCGGGAGCAACGGGGACACCCCGATCGACCATGACGACGTCAAGCGTTCGCTCGGCGAGCTCAAGGCGATGTGGCGGATCAACGAGTTGCTCAACTGGCAGGTGGCGGCGTCCGGCGAGACCATCGACGTCGCCGACGCGGCGGCGACGAAAGTGTTTGGCACCGAGCGTATTCAGTACGCCGGAAGGCTTGCCGAGGAGATCGTCGGAGCCCATGGCAACCCGGCCGACCCGGCTACCGCCGAACTGCTCGAGTGGCTGGACAGCCAGACCAAGCGGAACTTGGTGATCACGTTCGGGGGCGGAGTGAACGAGGTGATGCGCGAGATGATCGCCGCTGCGGGGCTGAAGGTGCCGAGGGTGCCCAGGTGACGACGCCAGACGACATCCACAAGGCAGTAGCGGAGATCAAAGCCGCCGGGCCGAGCAAGGCACGGGTCGGCCGCGATCCGGTGAACCAGCCGATGATTCGGCACTGGGTCGACGCACTCGGCGACGCCAACCAGATCTATGTCGACGAGGCAGCGGCCACGGCGGCAGGCCATCCGGGTGTCGTCGCGCCGCCTGCGATGATCCAGGTGTGGACGATGATGGGTCTCGGCGGCGACCGTCCCGGCGACGACCCCATCGGTCCGATCATGGAGTTGTTCGACGGCGCAGGGTTCGTCGGCGTCGTTGCGACCAACTGCGATCAGACGTATCACCGCTACCTGCGGCCCGGTGAGGACGTCAGCGTCGTCGCCGAACTGACCGATGTCGTCGGCCCCAAGAACACCGCACTCGGTGAGGGTTACTTCATCAGCCAGAAGATCACCTGGCAGGTCGGTGATGAAGACGTGGCCGAAATGGACTGGCGCATCCTGAAGTTCAGGCCTGCAGAGGCCGCGCAGGGACAGACCGCATCGGTTCCTGACGATCTCGACGCCGACGCGATGATGCGGCCCGCCTCGTCGCGCGATACCAAGTTCTTCTGGGACGGCGTCAACGCCCACGAGCTGCGCATCCAGAAGCGCGGAGACGGAACCCTGCAACATCCGCCGGTGCCCGCCCTGTGGCAAGACAAAGAACTACCGACGGATTACGTCGTCGCTTCGGGCAAGGGCACGGTGTTCAGCTTCGTTGTCCACCATGCGCCGAAGGTGCCCGGTCGCACACTGCCGTTCGTCATCGCGCTGGTCGAGCTCGAGGAGGGGGTCCGGATGCTGGGTCAGCTCCGCGGCGTCGATCCCTCGACTGTGCAGATTGGAATGCAGGTCCGCGCAACGTATATCGACTTCCCCGAAGGAGACAGCGGTCCGGCGTGGACGCTGTACGCATGGGAGCAGGATTCATGAGCGCAACAGAGATCTCATCCAAGCCAGCGGTCGGCACGAAGCTGCCCGAGCTCTCGCTGTATGGCGATCCGACGTTCATCGTGTCGACGGCGATAGCCACCCGCGACTATCAGGACGTCCACCACGACCGCGACAAGGCGCAGGCAAAAGGCTCCAAGGACATCTTCGTCAACATCCTCACCGACACCGGCCTTGTCGAGCGCTTCGTCACCGACTGGGCGGGCCCGACCGCGATCATCAAATCGATCAAGCTGCGGCTCGGTGTGCCCTGGTATGCCTACGACACCGTCACGTTTAAGGGCGAGGTGACGGCGGTCGAGGCCGGGGTCATCACCGTGAAAGTCGTTGGCAGCAACAGTCTTGGCGACCACGTGATCGCCACGTCGACGTTGACAATCGGAGCCGAGGCATGAGCCTCAGTGGTAAGGCCGCGATCGTCGGCATCGGCGCCACAGACTTCTCGAAGAACTCAGGCCGTAGTGAGCTGCGACTCGCCTCCGAGGCCGTGCTCGATGCCCTCGACGATGCGGGCCTGACGCCCGCGGACGTGGACGGCATGGTCACGTTCACCATGGACTCCAACACCGAGGTCGCGATCGCGCGTGCCACGGGCATCGATGAGCTGAAGTTCTTCTCGAAGATTCATCATGGTGGTGGCGCAGCCTGCGCGACGGTCCAGCAGGCGGCGATCGCCGTCGCCACCGGAGTCGCGGATTGCGTTGTGGCGTACCGCGCTTTCAACGAGAGGTCGGGACAACGTTTCGGCCAGGTGCAGATGCGGCTGGTCGAGAACGCGGACTCCACCGGCGTGGACAATTCCTTCTCGTATCCGCACGGGCTGTCTACACCGGCAGCACAGGTGGCGATGATCGCGCGCAGGTACATGCACCTGTCCGGCGCGACGAGCAAGGACTTCGGTGCCGTCTCGGTCGCCGACCGCAAGCATGCGGCCAACAACCCGAAGGCCTACTTCTACGAGAAGCCGATAACCATTGAAGACCACCAGAATTCACGGTGGATCGCCGAGCCGTTGCGGCTGCTGGACTGTTGTCAGGAGACCGACGGCGGTGTCGCGCTCGTGATCACGTCGGCGGAGCGGGCCAAGGATCTCAAGCACCGGCCCGCTGTCATCGAGGCCGCCTCGCAGGGCTCGAGCCCGGACCAGTACTCGATGGTCAGCTACTACCGGCCCGAGTTGGGGTTGCCCGAGATGGGCCTGGTCGGCAGGCAGCTGTGGGATCAGTCCGGCTTGGCGCCGACCGATATCCAGACCGCCGTGCTCTATGACCACTTCACGCCGTTCACGCTGATACAGCTGGAGGAGTTGGGCTTCTGCGGTAAGGGCGAGGCCAAGGACTACATCGCCGACGGCGCGATCGAGGTCGGCGGCAGGCTGCCCATCAACACCCATGGCGGCCAGCTCGGCGAGGCCTACATCCACGGTATGAACGGAATCGCCGAGGGTGTCCGTCAGCTGCGCGGAACCTCGGTGAACCCTGTTCCCGACGTCGAACATGTGCTCGTGACCGCTGGTACGGGCGTTCCGACGTCCGGTCTCATTCTCGGCTGATCGCTCTCTCGGCGACAGTTCCGACGTACGTCCGGGCCGCGGGCAGCGGGCCCTCAGCGATCTTCTGTGATTTGCCATTATCTGCTTCGCGATGCATTCGCCATCCAGTCGGGGCGTTGCCATGCCACTATAAGTCGATGGAAGTTACGGCGCCTAGTTGAATTGCTAGATCTGCAGGCTCACGTGAATCTTGACGTTGTCGCCAATTTGACTCCCCGCCGCCGTCGGCTCACTGAGCGATCATATAACCTGGTCAGATAGGTTATCCGGGTTAGCGGCCGCGATCGAAGGACGGTGCGGCGACCCGCTTGCGATTCTTCGCAGATGAATCTTTGCTAGATTCGCCTTGCAATGCAAAAGTACGAGTGGTAGCTTGCATAACTCATAGAGGATGTTTGCGCGGATGTGCGGCTGGTAGCTAACCCACAGGAATTTGCGCAAGCGTGGAATAGTCGATATAGCGGCATCAGCTCTCTAGCAAAGGGGAGGACCGTGTCAGGCCAGGATCTACGTCTTTACGTGCCACTTTCGTCGCTTCATGTGACCCACCGCGCCGTCCGCTCATGGCGCGTCTCGATGGCCGGCGGAGTCGGCAAACCCCTAGTCGACTCCGCCGGCTCCAAGGCCCTGGGGTAGCGCCATGGTCATGCAACACGGCCAGGGTGCATACGCGGGAGCACGCGATGACGTGCTGAGTCCGGGTCGCCCCGAGCTCACAGTTGTTCGGCCTAACGCGGTTGCGCCGGTCGCGCAGCTCGGGGAGCGTTCCAACTGGGAACGCAGGTTCACCAGCTATCTCCTTATCACCGACGCGATCGTGGTCTGCGCAGCCGTATTGCTGGCGCAGTACGCCAGGTTCGGTAGCACACCGGCGGCCGACAGCCTGATCACCCACTACGAAACGCTCTACTCGGCGGTTCTCATCGGCATCTGGCTGGCCGCTCTCGCAGGCATGCGGACCCGATCGCCGAAGCATGTGGGAGCGGGGATCGAGGAATATCGGCGAGTCGTCGCGGCGTCGTTCTGGACGTTCGGCGTAGTCGCCATCGCCGAGTTGTTGATGAAGCTGGAAGTATCCCGCGGCTACCTCGCGGTGGCTCTCCCCGTCGGCATCGTCGGGCTCGTTCTCAGCCGCTGGCAGTGGCGTGGCTACGGGGTCCGTCAGCGAAGGGCGGGGCGGTACCAAACATCGGTACTAGCCATCGGAGACCGGGACGCCGTCGCAAACCTTGCCAGTGAGCTGACCAGCAGCCCGGACTACGGATATCGCGTCGTCGGGATCGCCATTCCCGGTTACGGCGAACCGTGCGGAGAACACCTCACCATCAACGGTCGACAGATTCCGATCGTCGGTGGAGACGGCAACGTCCTTGAAGCCATCCGCGGCTACGGGGCCGACAAGGTCGCGATTGCGGGCACCGACCATTTCGGCGTCAAGGGCATTCGGAAGCTCATCTGGGAGCTCGAGCCAATGGGTGTCGAGCTTGTCGTCTCGCCCGGTGTCATGGATGTCGCCCGTTCGCGGTTGGTGATGCGTCCGATAGCGGGACTGCCGCTGCTCTACATAGACAAGCCGCAGTATCAGGGAGCCAAACGGTTCCAGAAGCGAGCGTTCGATTTCACCTTCGCGCTCGCCGCACTGACGGCCGCACTGCCGGTGCTTCTGGCCGCCGGCATCGCCGTCAGGCTGACCAGCAAGGGTCCGGTCTTCTACAAAGCCGAGCGGATCGGCATCGACGGCAGACCGTTCATGATGTTGAAGTTCCGCACGATGATCGACGATGCCGACAAAGAGCTGCCGAACTTGCTGAGTGCAAACGAGAGCGACGGGCTGCTCTTCAAGATGAAGAACGATCCGCGCGTCACACCGGTCGGTCGGGTGCTCCGCCGATTCAGCGTTGACGAGCTTCCGCAGTTCATCAACGTGCTACGTCGGGAGATGAGCGTTGTCGGCCCGCGACCGCCGCTGAGGCGTGAGGTCGAAGCCTATGACGACGACGTGCAGCGGCGGCTGCTCGTCAAGCCGGGCGTCACTGGCCTGTGGCAGGTCAGCGGTCGTTCAGATCTGCCGTGGGACAAGGCCGTCCGCCTTGATCTTTCGTACGTCGACAACTGGTCGATGGTCGGGGACATCCTGATCATCGCTAAAACCCTGCGCGCTGTCGTCGAGCGTCGTGGGGCCTACTGAGGCCGTCGGTCTCAGGGGATAGGAGGCAACGCAATGCGAGCTCTGGTCACCGGCGCTGCCGGCTTCATCGGTTCGACATTGGTCGACCGGCTGCTGCGCGAGGGCCATCAGGTCGTCGGGATCGACAATCTCAGCACGGGTGTCCTGGCCAACCTCGATGATGCTCGTAGTCGGTACCGGCTGGATCGACGACGGTTCACGTTCGTGCAGAACGATATTCAGGCACCCGAACTCGCCGACATCGTCGTCGGCACCAATCCAGATGTCATCTTCCACCTTGCGGCCCAGGTCAATTTGACGGCCTCGGTTACCGATCCGCAGTTCGACGCACGCAGCAATGTGCTCGGCACCATCAACGTCCTCGAGGCCGCCCGGCATGCTGAAGTTCGCCGGATCGTATACGCCGCCTCGGGGGGATCGCGATACGGAGCCCCCGCTTGCCTACCCGCCGACGAATCTTTTGTGGCGAATCCGATCTCACCGTATGCGGTGGCGAAGGTTGCCGGGGAGCTGTACCTGCGTGCCTATGCGGAGATGTACGGCATCGCGCCGATCAGTCTGGCCTTGGCCAACGTCTATGGGCCACGACAGAATCCGCACGGCGAGGCCGGGGTCATAACAATCTTCGGGCGCGCCTTGATCACCGATGACGTCGCCACCGTATACGGCGACGGCACCGCTGCTCGTGACTACGTATACGTCGACGACGTCGTCGATGCGTTCGTGCGTGCCGCCGACGCGCCGAACAGCACGGTCGGTACGTACAACATCGGCACGGGTCGACAGGCCACCGTGACCGAAGTCCACCAGTTGATCGCGGCTGCCGTCGGCAGTTCATCGCCTCCCTGCTACGCCGCGGCTCGCAACGGTGAGCTACATGCCATTTCGCTCGATGCAACGAAGGCACGAAGGGAACTCGGGTGGACGCCTTCCGTGGACCTGCCCGACGGAATCGGGCGGACGGTCCAATGGCTGCGCGGCGTGTTGGCGCCCGAACCGGGCGCGCTGGTTGTGGCATAGCGCCTCGAAGAAGATGGCATAGGGGTGACGAGTGCGGTGTCGACTGTGCAATTCGATACGCCTGGTGAGTGTTTTGGATCTTGGCGCCACCCCGCCGTGCGAGTCATTTCTGTCCGCCGATCAGCTGGACTCCGTGGAGCGCACGTATCCGCTGCATCTGCGACTGTGCGAGGATTGCCTGCTCCTGCAGATCCCCGCACTGACGACAGGGATCCCCACCGCGATTGCCTGCAATGTTTATGACGGCATCCCGGATCTGGTGGGCTTCACACGATCGCTGCGACAGTCGCTCGATGACAACGGCTGCGCGAGCATTGAGGTGCACCATGCGCTCAACCTCTTCGAGCTGGGTCTGTTCGACGCCGTCTACCACGAGCATCTGCAGTACTTCACCCTGCTTTCGGTGAGTCGCGCACTCGCGACAGCCGACCTAGCCGTCGTCGACGTCGAGCTGATCGAGACACGCGGCGGCTCCATCCGGGTCTGGATGCGACCGCAGGCCTTGGCAGGCCCGCCGAGCGGGCGCGTGACCGAACTATTGCGAGTCGAGCGAGACGCCGGGTTGCACCAGGTCGCCGGTTACTCGAAGCTGCGCCGACGCTCAGAGTCCATCCGACATGTCCTTCTGCGCTTCCTCCTCGACTGCCGTGTCGGGGGAAAGAGGGTCGTCGGATACGGCGCCCCGGGTAAGGGTGGCAACACACTGCTCAACTACTGCGGCATCCGTAGCGATCTTCTCGAATACACGGTCGACCGCGATCCCTACAAGCAAGGTCGCTTCACTCCGGGTACACGAATTCCCATCTACGAGCCCGACCAGATCGCACACGACCGTCCCGACGTGGTGCTGGCGCTGAATTGGCACCTCGAGGCCGAACTCACCGAGGAACTCGCCTACATCGCGGACTGGGGCGGCGAACTCGTCGTCCCTCTGCCCACCTTGCACACCGCTATCCCAAGCCTCCAAGGCGTCAGGAAGTAGCTGTCACACCGTCCGCCGTGCGACATTGCGGACAGCATCGTCGGCGATTGCAAAAGAGAACGCGTCCTCACGCCGCCAAATCTCTCCCAAGAAGTCTGTATTCTCACAGAAACTTTGCCAGCGGCCGGTCCATGGCGCGTTCCATGCTGGATTCGAGACGCAGGCTGCATTCGACAAATCGGCTGTTCAATTGGTACATCTTGTGCATAGGTGAGGAAAGATTCGCTGGGTCACTGTTGTGAACCTGTGAGCAATCCTGTGAGTTATTGAGATTTGCTAAATCTACCTTGCGATGCAAAAGTGCGAATGGTAGCTTCCATAGACGAAGCAAAACGTCGCCTGGGGCGACTGCATGTAGCTAATTTATAAAATTTTGCGGTACATCAGATCTTCGTCGTGGTCATCGTGAATGGGGAGGGACGCCTATGAAGACGTTGGCAACCGTTGACCGGCGCGACGGGCTGACTCGCTCGGCGTTCGAGCGTGAATACCTGCTCGCGAACCGGCCGGTCATCATCACCGACGCCATTGATCATTGGCGCGCCCTCGGACGCTGGACACCGAACTTCTTCAAGCAGAATCACGGCACTCTGCAGCTGGAGATCGAAGGCGAGTCGATGACTCTGGCCGAGCTCATCGATCGGGTGGAAGCCTCGTCCGAGGCGCAGCCGGCGCCCTATCTGCGCAACCAATTGCTCAGCGACTGGCCAAGCGAGCTCTGGCACGACGTACATCCCATGCCCGTCTGCACCCGGCCTAACTGGTTCGAGAGCCGGTTCTTCCCTTCGGGCGAATCACTGTCGTTCGTCGAGGTCTATATCGGCGGCAGCGGCGCCCGTTTCCCCCAGTTGCACTACGACAACTGGCACACACACGCCTATCTGATGCAGGTCTACGGCGATAAGGAGTACATCGCCTTCGCACCAGACCAGTCGGACCGCATGTACCCGTGCGGTGGCCGCGAGGAGAACAAGTCGCGGATAGGCGACCTTGCGGACCCCGATCTCGACGAGTTTCCGCTCTTCGAACAGGCCGAAGGCATGCGCTTCGCGTTGCACGCCGGCGAAACCCTGTTCGTGCCGTCGGGTTGGTGGCATACCGCGCGCATCCTCAGTCCCTCGGTGACTGTGTCCATCAACAGTGTGAACCGCGCCAACGCGCGCTCATTCAGGCGCGACTACTGCGCCACTCTTCGGAATTACTCGCGGCGGCACGCGGCCATGGTGAATCTCTCGCTCATCATGGGCCAGGTGCTGCACCTCTTTGGAATCTAGGGAGCACCAATGAACCTCGTGTCGAAACGCCGAATTGAGCAAGTCAGGCGGCGATGGTGGGTGGTGGTCGTCGTCACCGCGCTCGGCGCGCTGATCGCAGCGGCGGCCTCGCTGGCGACGCAGCCGACGTATCTGGGCAAGTCGACCATGGTGCTGTCGGGGCGAACTCCGGACCAAGACGCCGTCGTCGTCCTCGGGTACGTCACACTGTTCAACGATCCGGCGACGATCTCGCGGTTGGAGGATGCGGCGAAAATCCCAGCGGGTGTCACCTTCGAGGCGCGGACTGCCGCCGCTAGTCCGATCCTGACTGTCGAGGCGACCGCCGGCGATCCCAAGACCGCTCAGAGCGCGGCGACAAACATGGCCACGGCCTTCCGTACGGACGTCAATGCGGTCCAAGAAGCGGGCATCAGTTCGCATATGGAGGAACTGCAGAGCGAACTCAGTCAGGTCGACCCGCTGACGCCGAGTGGCACGGCGAATCCGTACTACACCTCCCTGCAGGAGCGAATCGACGAGGTCGGGGGGTACTTGAGCAATCAACTCCAGGTACTTCAGCCACAGGTCGGTGTCACCGAGATCAGGCCGAACATCCTGTCGAACCTCCTGCTCGGGGTAGTGGGCGGATTCCTGCTCGGTATCCTCGCCGCGCTCGGTCTGGCTGCCCTGTCCACCCGCGTGAAGAATGCGGATGACCTACGGGATAAGGCAGGCGTCGCCCCACTTGTGGAGGTGCCTGCCGCCGGATCGGCTGAGCGCCAAGATCGTCTGCGCACACTTTCCAACCTCGTCAGCCTCGAAGAGTTGGCCAAGCCGGCCGTCATCGCCATCACCGACGGCCGCGGATGCCGCGAAGCTCGGGAGATCGCCGAAGCGCTGGCCAAATTCTCAGCGCAACAGGGGGATCGGACTGTTCTGGTCTATGCAGACATCAACCCGCCGCAGGTGCCGGGCGACACCGGTTTCACGGAAGCTCTCACCGACAGCAGCCTGGCGCGCGCCACGCTGAAACCTGGTGACGTCGGGTCCCTGAAGATCTTGCCTGCCGGTTCCACGGTTGCCGATCGGTTCTCGCTGGTGACCCGCGAAAGGATCGCCGAGGTCCTGAATGAACTTCGCAAGGATGCCGACACCATCATCGTTGTAGCCTCGTCGATCGCCGAAACCATTGATGCACAGCTTATTTGCGCTGCCGCAGACCTGACGATCCTCGCCGTCACGGTTGGTTCGCGGGCGGGCGACGTCACCTCCGCCGCCGAAACACTCGAAAAGGCACACGCGACACCGTGGACGGCGGTACTGGTCGACCGGACGACCCACGGTAAGCGGCGTCTTGGATCGACCCCGGGCGTTCCAACGACCCCGCCGACCGGACAGCCCGAAATACCGTTCGCGGAGTATCGCCCGCACCCGAACGGCAATCGCGCCACCCAGCCGATCTCGTAGCGCGGCGAGGTTTACACGCCGTGACCCGTACACACGAGATCACGCCTGAATCGGCGCCGACGACTGGATCGATCGCGCGCGGCGGTGCCAAGACCGAAGGTCAACGAACGCGGGGGTGGCTGAACATCCCTGTCCTGCTGGCGCTCACGATGCTGGTTGCGACCTACCTGCACCTCCCGCTGGCGGACATGCTCCCCAACAAGACGTTTGTGGGCTTGTTGGTCGTGTTGATCATCGCCACCGCGGTATGGATCGATCGCAACTCCACGCGACTGCGCGGTATCGGTCCAATTGAATGCGCAATGGCGCTTTACCTGCTGTGGAACGTCTACTCGATGTTCGCCGTGCACAAGTACGAGGCGAGTCGCCCTCTGACCGGCGAAGCATTCTCAGTCGCCCGGTTCATCATGATCGGGACGGTGATCCCGTTCGTCATGTACGTGGTCGGCCGCTACGCGTTCGACCGTGCGGGGGCGGTGCGGGCCCTGCTGTGGACGATCCTGGCCATGGCGGCTTACTCAGCCTGGGTGAGCATCCTGCCGGTCACCGGCCCGCAGGGCTTGGTCTGGCCCCGCTTTATCGTCGACGGGTCGTTGCCGCCCGACGAAACCTGGATCGGGCGAGCCATAGGCGTTTTCAACCAGCCGGTGGTGAATGGATTGACACTTGCCCTCGGCTTCGCGGTCGCGCTCATATTGATGGGTCGCCGCAGCGAGCCGGCCGTGCTGAGGTGGCTGGCCCTCATCATCGGCGTGGCCTGCGTCTGGGGCATCTACCTGACCCATACCAGGGCTGCGTGGCTCAGCGGCGCGATCATCCTCATCGTCGGTGCAGTTCTGGCACGCGGCCACCGCACCCCGTTCGTCGCGGGCCTCGGTATCTGCGTGACGATCATCGCGGTCAACTGGTCGGTGTTCACCAGCAGCGACCGGGAAGCCGGCGGGGTGGGCTCGACGGAGGAGCTGGAGGACCGGCTCAACACCACACAAACCTCGCTGTGGGCGATCGGACAGCGACCCGTCACAGGCTGGGGCATCGGCCGGTTCCAGACCGTCAACACCTTCCACCATCAGCAGTGGTCCCCTGAGACACCGTGGATACGCGGTTACGGGATCGCCTCGCACGGAAACGAATTGGGCATTTTTGTCGAGTTGGGCGCCATCGGACTCATGCTGTGGATCGCAGTGCTCGCGTTGATCGCATACCGACTGTGGGACGCGTTTCGGACGTTGCCGAGCGACGATCTGTGTGGTAAGCCGTTGGCGCTTCTGGCGATCATCGCGATGATCACCCTCGTCGGCACGGGCCTCACGGTCGATCTCCGGTTCTTCGAGTTGCCGCCGGCCACAACTTTCCTTCTCATCGGAATCGCGATCGGCTGGTCCGACCGCCACAAACAGGCGCAAGCGGCGGCCGACGACTTGATGCGCGTACCCGTGTTACGCCGATGAGCACACACCAGGCCGACCGGCACGTCGGCGAAACCCGAGGATGGAGAATGATGTCAGCGAGACGTCGCGTCGTTATCACCGGCGGAGCAGGCTTCATCGGCAGCACTCTGACTGATCGCCTGCTTTCAGAGGGTTGGGAGGTAACCGCTGTCGACGGATTCGACCCGTTCTATCCGAGGGCGGTGAAGGAGCAGAACATCGCACCGGCACGCGGCAACCCGGCCTACAACTTTGCCGAGGTCGATACCCGCGACCGGGACGCTCTGCTTGCTACGGTCGAGCTCGCACGGCCAGAGGTCATCGTTGACCTCGCCGCGCGTGCGGGCGTCCGGCCATCGATCGCCGACCCGGACGCGTACGTCGACATCAATGTCCGGGGCTTCCAGCACACCCTGGCGGCGTGCGAAGCCGTCGGCGCGCGGCTTGTATTCGCTTCCTCGAGTTCAGTTTACGGGGCAGACCCACGGCGCCCGTTCTGCGAGGACCAGATGGAGGGCCGACCTCTTTCACCGTACGGGGCGACGAAGGTCGCGGGAGAGGCGCTCGCGCACGCGCACCACGAGATCACCGGATTGCCCGTTGCGATCGCCCGTCTGTTCACCGTCTACGGCCCGCGCCAGCGCCCCGACTTGGCGATCCACTCGTTCGCACGCCGGATGCTGCAAGGGGAGTCGATCACCCTCTACGACGGCGGCCGGGGAAGCCGGGACTACACATATGTCGACGATGTCGTGGACGCGTTCGTCCGGTTGATCGACGTGCCTGCACCCTTCGCGCTGGTCAATGTCGGTGGACACAGCCCGGTCACCACGTCAGAACTGGTCGATCGCATGGAGACGGCGCTGGATGCGCAGGCGATCCGTATTCCGGCTCCGGCGCAACCCGGCGACGTTCCGGCGACGTACGCGGACATCACCCGCGCTCACGAGTTGCTTGGCTGGCGACCGCAAGTCGGTCTTGACGAAGGGCTCACTCGCTTCGGCGCGTGGCTTCGGCCCCAGGTGCGTGCGCGCGAGACGGCGCAGGCGTGACACGCATCCGCGTGATGTACGTCGTGCCCAATCTGCGGATGGGCGGCGCGGAACGGCACGTCACGAAGCTGATGCCGAATCTGGACCCCGAGCGTTTCGAGACGGCGGTGGTCTGCATCGGGGAGGAAGGAGCGCTGTTCGGCGACCTCGCCGGTTCGGGCACGAGGGCCGTTGCGCTGAACCGCACCAAGCGGCAGGGGTTCCTCGCGTTGCGTGATCTCGTCCGCGAGATGAGGAGCTTCGCACCGGATGTGGTGATCACGCGCGACTACAACGCCGAGACACTCGGTCGCATCGCGGCGTTTCTGACGGGCGTGCCGCACAACGTCGTCAGGATTGCAAATGACGGCGAGACCGGGCGGCGGGGTGCCGTGCGCCGTATCGCCGACCGTGTTCTCGACAGGGTGACCAGTGCCTATTTCGGACTGACAAACGCGCAGATGGATTACCTTGTCCACGATCTGAAGTACCCGCGGGCCAAGATCCGCATCACCCCCAATGGCGTTGAACCCGAACGGTTCCAATCGACCGATGACCGCAGTGCGGTGGCCGATCTTGGCATCGGCGAGACCGACAAGGTCGTCGGCATCCTTGCGATGTTGCGACCGGAGAAGGATCACGCCACGTTCGTACGGGCCGCCCGGCTGGTGGCTGATCGGGTGCCTGAGGCGAAGTTCCTGATCGCGGGCGAGGGTCCGATGCGACCTGAAATCGAAAAGCTCGTAGACGAACTGGACCTCCGCGACCGCGTGGTGTTGGCTGGGGCCCGTTCGGATGTCCCGGAGATTCTGCGGGCCATGGACGTGTTCGTGCTGACGTCCTACACCATCGAATGCTTCCCCAATGCGTTGCTCGAAGCGATGGCGGCCGGGCGGCCTGCGGTGTGCACGGCGGTGGGTGGGGTTCGAGAGATCATGGATGCACCGCGCACGGGGTACGTTGTGCCGCAACGTAACCCGGTTGCACTCGCCGACCGCCTTGTGCAGATCCTGACCGATGAAGACCTGGCCAAGCGGATGGGCCGAGCGGCACGCGCACGGGTCGAAGATCAGTTCAGCCTTCGCGCCAGCGTGGCGACGGCGGCGCGGGCGCTCGAGGACCTGGTGGGCGGCCGTCAGCGCCTGGATCGGCCGATCCAGTTGAGCGCCGTGCTCGACCTCACCACCGTTGGTGGAGTCGAAGTCCTGCTCCTCAACCTTTTCAAGCACTTCGACCCTCGGGTCGTTGTGCCGAGGCTCGTGTGTCTGAAAGAGGCAGGACCGCTCGCCGGCGAGTTCCTTGCGGCAGGCTTCGATGTCGAGGTGCTCGACCGGACGGGCAGGTATGACATGCGCACTCTGCCCCGCCTCATCCGTTCGTTTCGCGCCGCCAAGACCGATGCGGTGCTTGTCACCCATCATCAGCTCGCGTCGCTTGCCTTCGGCCGGATCGCGGCGCGGCTGGCCGGGGTGCCTGCGAACATCGTTGCCGCACACTCCATGGACAGGGTCTCGGTAGGCCGGCGGGTGCTGCCCAGCTGGGCGGTCAACACGCTCGCCCTCTCCGACGCCCTCGTCCTCGTTTCGGCCGGCCAGGGTGCTTATCTACGCCGTGAGGAAGGCGTCAGCCATAGCTTTGGCGCGACCACCCGAGAGGTGGTCATCGCGAACGGCATCGAGTTGCCGCCCGTCCCAACGACGGAGGACCGATCGCGCGCGCGGACGGCGCTTGGCGTCGCGGATACCGATTTCGTTGTGGGGATAGTCGCGCGGCTTGGCCCTGAGAAGGCACACGAGGTGCTGTTCCGGGCGGTGGCAGCCTGCGTTCCGTCGGTGCCTGAGATCCGGCTCGTGGTGATCGGCGACGGTCCGAGGGATGCCGAGCTGAAGGAGTTGGCAACGGAATTGGGGATCGCGGCGCGAACGACATTCCTTGGTACCCGTCGAGACGTGCCCGACCTGCTGCCCGGTCTCGACGTCAAGTGTCTGTCCTCCAAGTATGAGGCGGTGCCGATCACGCTGATCGAGGCGATGGCTGCCTGTCTGCCCGTAGTGGCGACCAACTGCGGGTCTGTCGGTGAAATAGTCGAGGACGGAGCGCAGGGCTTCGTCGTTTCCGTCGGCGATGTCGACGGCTTCGCCGACCGGCTCCGACAACTCGCCGGGCAGCAGTCGCTGCGCACTCAGATGGGAAAGAGCGGGCGGGCGCGAGTCGAATGCGGGTTCGACATCGAGGACACCGCAAGAGGTTACGAGGAACTGCTCACCGATATCGTGATGCGGAAAGCGCGTTAGCAGGCCGCGAATTCGCGGGCTCCCGCAGCGCGGAAGGCGGCCATCATGTTCTGTGACCACTGGGTCGGGCTGAGGTACTCCTCGGCATAGGCCCTCGCGGTGGCGCTGAGTTCCCTGCCGAGCTCCTCATCGGTGGCTACCCGCGTCATCGCCGCGGCGAGCTGGCCGACGTCAGCGGGCTCGACGAGCAGACCGCGGCCCGCGTTCAGTTGTTCGACGACCCCTCCGACCCGACTGCCGACCACGGGAAGGTCAGCGGACACCGCCTCGTAGACGACGAGGGGACTGACGTCATGGCAGACCGAGGGAACCACGAGGACGGTGGACTCTGCCATCAGCGTGTCCACCGTCGTGTGATCAACGGATCCCAGGAATTCGACTGGAGCGCTGAGTCGTTCGGCGAGCGCGCGTAGTTCGGTCTCGCTGGGGCCGGAGCCCGCGATCGTCACGGGAATGCCGGATACCGCCGCGGCTTCGATGACGACGGCCACGCCTTTCTCCGGTGAGAGTCGGCCCGCGTAGAGGGCCCGGCCGTTACGGCGCCGCTGGCGCGCAGGTGCAAGCGTGACCGGGTGCGCGATTCGGTGGATGCGCTCGGGCGCCACCCCGGCCGAGATCGCGGCCCGCTCCTGTAGCGAGTTGAGCACGACGACAGCCCCCGGCCTGCGGTAGCTGCCCCGCGCCCGGGTGACGGCGGCCTCGAGGGACAACGCAGCGCCTGCGAGCCGGCTTCCAGACCAGCAGCCCTCGACGACGGGCGCCCAGATCGCCGCACCCTTGGTGTCGAGGCACCTGGTGCAGATCCGGCCGGTTCGGTCCGAGAAGAACAGGTAGCGGGGACATCCGATCTTGTAGTCGTGCAGGCTGAGCACCGTCGGGATACCGCGGTCAGCGAGGTCATTGAGAATGACTGTGCCGAGTTGGTGGTAGATGTTCAACACGTAGGCGGCGTCGATACGCTCGGCATCCAGCAGGGCGGTTAGCTTGCGTCTGGTCTCCGAGGACAGTGTCGCCCGTTCGACGGCGCGCACCGCGTTACGCGGTCGCGTCATCCGAAAGTCCAGCTCGCTCGGGAAGTATCGGGAGTGCTCGCTGGGCTCGAGGCCCTCCTCGGCCATTCCGAAGGGCACGACAGTGTGGCCCGACTCCTCCAGCCACTTGGTCACGGTGACGGCGTGTGCCTCGACTCCGCCGTGGGGGGTCAAGAACTTGTTGGCGATCAGGATCCTCACATCGATACCTCACGGTGCTCAGCGAGGCCGGCGAAGATCTGCACATGGTCGTCAACTACCTTGTCCCAGCTGAATTCGTCTGCGACGTGTTGTGAACCAGCCGCGGCCCGCTCCGCCAACTGATCGGGCGCGTCGAGTGACCATTGCAGCTTTGCGGCGAGGTCCGCGGTATCGCCCGAGCGGAAGTAGGTGCCGTATTGTGCTATACCGTAACGGTTTTGAGGTATGTCGCTGCATATGATCGCTGCCCCGACGTAGGCCGCCTCTAGTATCACCGGTGAGAGTCCCTCGATGGCCGATGGCTGGACGTAAGCGTAGGCGTTGCGCATCAACGCGTGGACCGCTGGCCCGTAGAGGAATCCTGGAAAGGCGATGCGTGAATCAGCTGTGCTCTTGACATCGTCTTCGTATTCCGACGGATTCGGCGAACCACCAACCAGCACAAGTTTTTTGTCGGTCTTCAGCTGCTCGAAGGCCGGGATGAGCCAGTGCAGACCCTTGTCGGGGATGAACCGGCCGACGAACAGGAAGTAGCCTCCCCGCTCGAGGCCAAGTCTTTCGAGCACATGTTCTGCGTCAGGCTGGTAGTCCACGTCGGCACCGAACGGGATGAAATCGTACGATTTGTGGAAACGGTCCGCGAACTTCTCGCGTGCGTAGATGTTGTCGAAGATCACCGCGGTGTGGACATAGGCGGTGAGAAACGATGACAGCCACAAATAGAGCTTGGCGTGCCACGACCATTTGTCGCGCTCCCAGTCGACCCCGTCCTGGCTAAGGTAGGTCTTCTTGCCGAACAGGCGTAGTACAGCGCCGAACACGCTGTTGCCGCCATTCTGGATGTGCACGATGTCGGCCCGGTTGTGCCGGATGATGTCGTAGGTGACCTTGGCCGAGTGAAGGAGCGTATCGAACCCGCTGCGCGCCACGGTGCGTTTGGAGATGACTTCAACCCCGTCGCAAACCGGTGGCGCCTCCGCCTCCGTACCCGGATACAGCCGGTTGTAGGCGATGACCTTGTGTCCGCGCTGCGCAAGCCGGGGCAACAGCTCTTTGGCGAACTTGTCAGCCCCGGCGCTCCCGGCGCGCGGCGGATAGCTGCGAAAACCGAACGCAGCAATGCGTAGCGACTCCATTCGATCGTCCCTACGAGGCGACTTGGAAACTGGGGGCGAAGTCTTGCGCATAGTTCACGAAGTAGTCAGAGACGTAGTCCTTGAGGGCGACGCGCCAGTCGCGCATCAGGTTGAGTCCGCGCAGGCCGAGCTTGTAGTTGACCAGACGCTCGGACGGCGGCCTCGGCGCGAAATACTCCTTCGAGAAGTAGTCCGAGCCCACGGCGTTGACCTTCACGGTGTCATCGATACCGAGGATGTTCACAAGTTCCTGGGCGACCTCGTACCGGCCCGTCTCGCCGCCACACACCATGTTGTAGAGGCCGTAGAAATCGGTGTTGATGAGTGCTTCGAGATTACGGGCGAAATCGACTGTGTATGTCGGTGTTCCGAGCTTGTCGTCGACGACGTTGAGAACCTTCGCCCCATCGGCCAGCTGCCTCATGATCTTGGCGATGAACTTCTTGTCCTTCTGAGGGCCTCCGCCCATCATCCAGCCGGCGCGGCAGATGAAGTACTTGTCGACTCGCTTCTCGACGAGGACTTCACCCAGGTACTTGCTTCGGGCATAGACACCTAGCGGGTTCGGGGTGTCCCAATCGTCGTAGAGGTTCTGCTGACCGTCGAAGATTCCGGCCGTCGATATGTACACCAGCGGAATGCCGTGCGCGTTGGCCATGGTCGCCGCATGCTCGACCGACAGCGTATTGGTGCGATACGCGTCGTCGGGATTGCGTTCGCAGTACTCGAGATCGGTATGGGCGCCGAGGTGGAACAGGATGTCAGGGGCGAAGGCCTCCACTGAAGACCTGTATGCGGTGAAGTCGCGGAAATCGCACATCTCGAGCCACGGCGCGTTCAGGTCTATGTCGGAGCACTTGAGCGTGTGGTGTTCTGAGAGAACACGGTGCATCGCCTCGCCGAGCATTCCGCCGCTACCAGCAACGTAGATTCTCATTTTCCATTCTCCCCACTCGATGACATGTTCAGCGCCGCCCAACGCCTCGGTAGGCCCAGCCAGCGGCTCGCCACTTCTCGCGGTCGAGGCAGTTTCGACCGTCGATGATGTTTCGTTGACGCACAACGGCGTTCAGATCTGATGGCTCCAGCTCACGGAACTGCTTCCATTCGGTGAGCACCAGCGTCACGTCGGCCCCGCTGCAGGCTTCGAGGGCTTCGGTTGCGTACCCGAGCGTCGGAAAGAGACTCCGCGAATTGTCCATGGCCTTGGGGTCGTACACGGTGACCGAGGCGCCTTGAAGCTGGATCTGCCCGGCGATGTTCAGTGCAGGCGAATCTCGCACATCGTCTGAATCGGGTTTGAACGCCGCACCCAGAATCGCCACCCGTGCACCGATCAACGAACCGCCGATCACCTCGCGGGTGAGTTCCATCATCTGCGAGCGACGTCGCATGTTGATGCTGTCCACCTCACGCAGGAAGGTCAGCGCCTGGCTGGCGCCCAGTTCGCCTGCGCGCGCCATGAACGCCCTGATGTCCTTCGGCAGGCACCCGCCTCCGAAGCCGATCCCTGCGTTGAGGAACTTGCGGCCGATCCGGGTGTCGAGACCGATCGCATCCGCAAGCTCGGAGACATCTCCGCCGGTGACATCGCACAGCTCCGCCATTGCGTTGATGAACGAAACCTTGGTCGCCAGAAAGGCGTTGGCTGCAGTCTTGACCAGTTCGGCGGTCTCGAGGCCGGTGATCAGGAACGGGATCTCGGCGTCGATCAGGCTGCCGTAGACGTCGCGGGCAACGCTCTGTGCCTGCCCGGGACGCGTTCCGTCGATGCCGAGCACGATGCGGTCCGGACGCAGAGTGTCGGCTACTGCGTATCCCTCCCGCAGGAACTCTGGATTCCACGCCACCTCGACGGCGTCGCCTGCCGGTGCCAGCTCGCGCGCCCTGGCGCCGAGCCGCGCCGCGGTTCCCACCGGCACCGTCGATTTACCGAAAATCACTGCAGGTCCCCGCAGCATCGGGGCCAGCATCTCGACGACAGCATCGACATACGTCAGGTCCGCGGCGAACTCGCCTTGCCTCTGCGGCGTAGCCACCGCGATGAAGTGCACATCGGCGAACTCGGCCGCCTCCTCGTATGACGAGGTGAACCGCAGCCTGCCGGCATCCACGTTCGCCTTGAGCACCTCGTCGAGGCCCGGTTCGTAGAAGGGCGCTTCGCCTGACTGCAGCTTCGCCAGCTTGCCTGCGTCGATGTCCACACCGAGGACGTCGTGGCCCAACTCCGCCATGCAAGCGGCGTGGGTGGCGCCGAGATAGCCGGTGCCGAACACTGCGATGCGACGACCCATGTGGCGTTGAACTCCGAACCGTGTCGTTATTTGATAAAACGTTGCGTAAATGATCTGTAATGAGCATTTCTGCAGTCTGTTGCGAAAAATATACCAGTTTTAAGTTAGCGAGCAACAGTGATAGCAAAACTATAACCTGATACGGTGTAGAGGTGGACGTGAAGCTGCAGGCACCATGCCGTGTCGAGCTCGTGCGCGACCTGCCTGCCTTCGAGAAACTGCAGCCGGAGTGGAACGAACTGCTGCGGCGCAGTCCCAACAACAGCGTCACCCTGACCTGGGAATGGCTGTGGAACTGGTGGGCGGTGTACCACCACGGCCGTGAGCTGTGCGTGGTCGCCGTCTATGACGGCGATCGGTTGATCGGCGCCGCGCCGATGCTGACGCGGCGGCGCGTTCACCGCGCCTACCGGCTGGTGCCGTTTCGCCGCGCTGAGCTACTCGCCTCAGGTGAGCCGACTGCGGATGCGATCTGCTCGGACTACATCGACTGGATTGCGGAGAGTGGCCGAGAGCAAGAAGTCGTCCAAGCCGCGTTGGGCCAGTTCCTCGGGCCGCTGGCCCATGAATGGGATGAGCTCGTCCTTCCCGACGTACCGGCCGATTCGGCCACGCTTCGCCATCTGATCAGTGAGAGCGCCATCGCCGGTCTGGGTCACGAGATTCTCGCTCGCAGTCCTTCTCCGTTCATCCCGCTTCCGGATTCGTTCGACGAGTTCCTTGGTGGGCTGGGATCGAACCTCCGGTATCAGATTCGGCGCGGCCGCCGCGACTTCGACAGTGCAGGAGGCAGTTACCGGCTGGTCAGCGATCCAGCCGAACTGCGCTCGTCGTTCCACGCTCTGGTGGAACTGCATCAGGCCAGGTGGACGGAAAAGGGCCAGGCCGGTGCATTCGCCAGTGCGAAACGACGTGAGTTTCATGATCGGATACTGCCGATCGCACTGGCCAATGGTTGGCTTCGTCTCGGGCTGCTTTCGCTCCACGGCGAACCGATAGGCGGGGTCTACAACTTCCGTTACGCCGGCCGGAACCTCTTCTACCAGTCCGGGATCCGGACGCTATCGAAGTCCCATATCCGGCCTGGCGTGCTGATGCATTCGTACGAGATCGAAGCGGCGATCGCTGCGGGCGATTCCGAATACGACTTCCTCAAACGCGGGGCGTCGGAATACAAAGATCAGTGGACACGTGTGTCGCGCGATCTTGTCTGCGTGCGTATTTTTCGCCCTGGGATCAGAGGGCACGCGTTGACCGCGGGGCGATGGGCGCATCGCAACCTACGGGCCGCGAAGCACGGCCTGACCGAACGCAGGTCCTCATGAGCGATCTATCCAAGCCGGCGTTCCTGATCACGATCGACACCGAGGGCGACTCGATGTGGTCGCGGCCCAGGGACATCGAGACCCGCAACGCCGAATACCTGCCACGCTTTCAGGAACTGTGCGAGCGGTTCGGCTTCCGCCCGACTTGGCTCACCAACTACGAGATGGCGTTGTCTGACACGTTCTGTGAGTTCGGACGAGATGTCATCCGGCGCGGCACCGGTGAGATCGGCATGCATCTGCACGCGTGGAACTCGCCGCCGTTCACGCCGCTCACTGACGACGACATGCACCACCAGCCTTATCTGATCGAATATCCGACAGCCGTCATCGCGGAGAAGGTCGGATACATGACCGGACTGCTGGAGGACACGTTCGGGGTCCCCATCGAAAGCCACCGCGCAGGACGATGGGCATTCAACGGCACCTACGCCCGAGCGCTCGCCGAGCGCGGCTACAAAGTGGATTGCTCTGTGACGCCGACTGTTTCATGGACGGCAACGAAGGGCGATCCGGCGGGCAGTGGCGGCACCGACTATTCCGGATATCCAGCCTGCGCCTATTTCCTCGATCTGGATGACCCGTCGCGACCTGGCAGTGGGCCGCTGCTGGAAGTGCCGATGAGCATCGTGCCGTTGGGTTCGGCCGCATTGTTCAGTGCGCGCAACCGGCTGTCACGTCTGCCGGGACTTGCCCGGGTCAAGAAGTACGGGAGTTGGCTCCGGCCAACGCCTGGCAACCTGAAAGAGATGCTGGCGGTAGTTGACGTCGCAGGGCGAAGCGAAGCCGCGCACCTCGAATTCATGCTCCACTCGTCGGAGTTCATGCCGGGTGGCAATCCGCACTTCACATCGAAGTCCTCGATAGATGCGCTGTTCGACGATCTGGAAGTGCTGTTCGGTGTCATCTCGCGCAGTTTCGGCGGCTGGACACTCGGCGGTTATGCAGCCGCAGTCCGCGCCGGGCGATTCCAGACTCTGAGTGCGCCTGCAACAGCCTAGCGCGGCAGAACCCGTGCGCAGGCCAGGATAAAATGCTGGAACAGACGACGACTAGCGAATGCCGGCCACCCGGCCACCTTGTTGCCGATCAGCAGAAGACGATTGGGAGGATGTGTGCGCGACACTCCATCGGCGGCGATGTCGCGCCGGAGGTTCTTGGCAGCTGCCGCCGTGGCCGGCGGCGCGGGATACCTAGGGGCATGTGCGCTTCCCCCTCCTGCGGCCGAAGAGAAGAAGGCGCCGTCGCAGCCATCGCCGACGCCGACCACGTACTCGACGAGTTCTCCGATCGCGTTTCCGCGCCTCGGCGGGATGCTGATCAGCAGTCCGCACACCTATGACGACCCCGCCTATCAGCAACAAGTCGCCAGGCTCGATGTCGCCATCCTCGGCATGTACAAGCTTTGGACGGGTGCCGGTTCGTCTCCTCGGGCCGCTGTCGATGCAATCAAGACCTTGAATCCCGACATCCTGCTGGGCAATTACACGATAGCCACGGAAGTCCCCTCACTGAGTTCTGACGTGTCTACCGCCGATCTCCGCGCCAAGTTGAGTGGTGAGAAAGGCCCACGCGCGGTGGGTGACTGGTGGGCATACACCGCCGACGGCCAGCACACCAGCCATTTCGGACGCAACACCTGGGATACCAACCTCACTCTGTTGACCGAGCCCGACGCCAACGGCGACCGTTGGCCACAGTGGTTGGCGAAACGTGACAACGCTTTGATCTCTGACGCCGATTTCGACATTTGGTATTCCGACAACTGCCTCGCGCAGCCACGAGTGGACGCAGACTGGAACCGCGACGGGGTCAACGAGAGCGCCGACAGCGAGACGGCGGGCAACTGGTGGAGGGACGGACTGCGCGCCTATTACGACACGGCCAAGTCGCTGCAACCAGGCAAGTTCCTCATGGTGAACACCGATAGCGACCTCGCCGGTTCGGTGCGGCCTGGCGGCCAGTCATTCACCCAATACGCGGGCGTTGCGCACGGCGCGTTCCTGGAGAAGCTCATCGGCGAGGAATGGTCTGCGGAAACATCGGTGGACGGTTGGTCGGACATGATGGCCTGGTACCACCACGTGTTCGCCAACCTACTGAACCCTCAGATCGTCGTCTTCAATGCGGGCGTCGACCCGACCGACTTCCAGACATTCAGGTACGGCTTCGGAAGCTGCTTGATGAATGACGGGTTCTTTTCGGTGTCCGACAACAGCTTTCACAATGTGCTCTGGTTCGATGAGTTCGACCTTGGCGGTAGGTCGACGACCGACTGGCTGGGCTCGCCGGTAGATCCGCCGCAGACCGCACCCTGGCGCAACGGGCTATACCGTCGCGAGTTCACAAACGGTCTCGTGCTCGTCAATCCGAAGGGGAATGGGCGCCAGACAGTCGATCTCACCGGCTTCCGGCGGATCAGCGGCGGTCAGGATCCGGCGACGAACAACGGGGCGCCTGTGACATCGTCGGTCACGTTGGCTGACCGTGACGGCTTGGTGTTGGTGCGAACCTAGTCGCACCGAATCACGCGCGCTTCCCCAATCGCTCAGTCAGCCTACCGATCAACGTGACGACCAATGAGCGGTCCAAGACGGCCAAGGTGGCGAGGTACGACAGCGCAAGGGCGAACGCAAGTGCAACGATTGCGCTGAGCGCAGTCACCGTGGGCAGGTCGACCGGTGAACCGAATACCCGGCCCAACAGGATCACCGTCAGTAGGCCGACGGTCGCCGCAACCGCAGGCGGAGTCAGGATGCGCAACAGTTCAACGAATCGGTAACCGACAATTGGTTTGGCCAGCACCAGCAGCACGATTCCGCTCGTTATCTCGGTCACCGAGATCGCCAGTCCGACACCGATAAGCCCGAACGGCAGCAGAAGAACAATCAGGCCCAGTCCGAGTACCAGCTCGATCCCGGAGATCCAGTGGAACAAGGCTGATCGGCCTGCCGCCTTGATTGCCTCGCCCGCCACCGCCTGCAATGCATTGCCGAGGCCATATCCCGCGACCGCCACCAAGAAGAGTCCTGCATCCCGCCACGGGTGACCGAACACAATGATCACCGCCTGCTCGCCGAGAGCCACAACCAGGGCCGCTACCGGGGCCGCAGCGAACCAGATCCACCGCAGCGCACGCAGGAACGCCGCGTGCATCCGGTCGCTCTCCGTCGAGATCCGCGCGAATGCGGGAAACAGTACGTAGGAACCGATCTCGAAGACCGCGATTCCCGGCAACGTCCCGATGCGGGTGCCGTACCTGTAGTTGCCCAGAGCTGACTCTCCCAACCCCCGACCGATGACGGCGGCCTCTGCCGCCTCGCGGATCTGCACGACGATGTTGCCGAGCGCCAACGGATAGGCGAAACGGGCAAGCTCCCGCCAGAGCCTGATGGACGGCCGTCCCCGGCCTGGTCGCCACCGGCCAAGCGACCACGAGCAGATCAACCAAACAAGAACGGAGGCGTACTGGCCGATGACCATCGACCAGACCCCGAAACCTGACGCAGCCAGCGCGACGGCCACGGCGACGTAAGCGATCGCGCGCGAAGGATCCACCACGAGCCTGCGCGCGAAGTTGAAGCGGCGCTGCATCAGAGCGTCCGGCACCTGGGTGAGCGAGTGCAGCAGCAGCATGCCGGAGGTGGCGACTGCGATGGCGGTCACCAACTCGTTGTGGAAGACGAAACCGATCACCGGCGCTGCGGCGAGGGCCGCGAGACTGCACAGCAGCCCGGCGGTGGCGGTTGCCCAGAAGACCGTGTTCGCGGCGTCTTCGACGTCGTGCTCACGCTGGATCAGCGCGACCTGCATGCCGCCAACGGAGAACGCCAGGAGAAATCCAATCAGGACCGTGCCTGCGGTGTAGAGGCCCACCTCCGCAGGACTGAGTAGCCGAGCCAGCAAGACCGTCGACAGTAGAGCGATGGTCTGGGTGAAACCCATCGTGATCGCCGATATCACCGCGCCTCGCCGCACGACTTGTGCAAGTGGTCCGTGGGCGACGGTGGCGGTGGCCCCGGGGCCCGGCGGCCCCGTCTCAGTCATACTGCGGCGCCCCGCGCATGGCGTTGCTGCGCGTCGGCGACAAGCGCGGCAAACGTCGCGGCATGCTCCGCTTTGAGCATGATGTCGCCGTTGCAATCGTCGGGTCCAACGAATACATCGCTGCTCGCGGCGAGGCGACCCCAGCGCAGCGGATCATCCGACGAGCTCTTCCACGACTCGCAGGGAATCATGAAGTCGATGTGGGTCCCGAAAGGTTGCGGTGAGTACGCGCGCACCGCGGCCATTGTCGCCTCTTCGACGACGCCCCTGCGGATCAGGACCGGATCGGACGACTCCTCGCGCGGCAGCGGCCTTCGTGCACGTTCGGCGATGTAGCGTGCGCGCTCGGACGCCGGCATGGTGCTCAACGCACGCGCATGCGTCACGGAACGGCTGGACAGGTGGCGGGTGCGAGCCATCATCTGCTGAAGAGACCGGTATGACGAGCAGTACGGAGCGCCGAACATGATCAGGTTCGTGACATCCGCGCCCGAAATCGATAGTTCGCGTGCGAGCTCGAACGCGACTGTGCCGCCTGCGCAGAAACCCGCGATCGTCATGGCGCCGGTCGGCCCGAACGCACGGATCTGCTCTGCGAAGTAGCGCGCGATGTCCTCGACGCTCGTCAGCGGCTCGCTGCCTTCCTCGAGTCCAGGCGGCTGCAAGCCGAAGAACGGCTGATCATTTCCGAGCTGCTGCGCGAGTGCGCGATAAGCGAACACATCACCGTTGTGACCGGCCACCGCGAATATCGGCGTGCGCGTCCCCGAGGCTTCCAGCGGCACGATTGCCCGCTGCTGTCCGGCAAGCTGCTGTGCGTCGCGAAGGAAGCCGATGATTTCGGACTTGCGTTGGGACAGAACACTTTTGTGTTCGTCGGATAGGACCCCGGCAGGCGCATTTAGCCGTAGCCGGTCCTGCTCGAGGACGACATGCACGTCGAGCTCACGCAGCTCGGCGAGAAGGTCGGCGACAGTCACAGCTCGATCTCCTCTCTTTCGCCTTGACCTTCGGCGACCCGAGCGCTGTCGGCGGCCGTCCACGACAGTGCGTCGATTGCGGCGGCCAGCTGCTCCGGAGTGGGCCGCTCGAACAGGTTGCGGAGCGGCAGATTGATGGGCGCTGCTTCGCGCAACTTCGCCATCACCCGCGCAGCCATCAGCGAGTGGCCGCCGAGGTCGAAGAAATTGTCGAAGACGCCGACGTCGTCGCGATCGAGCACCTCGCTGAACACTGCGACGACGAGTGCCTCACTGGCGGAACGCGGAGCAATGATCTCGTGTGCCTCCTCGTACCCATGCCCTGGCGGTGGTAGTGCCTTGCGATCGAGTTTGCCGCTTGCAGCCAGCGGCAGCATGTCGAGGTAGACGAAGTGCGCGGGCACCATGTAGTCAGGCAGGCGCTCGCGCAGCTGCTCACGAAGGTCGGCGATCAGCGTCGGGGGCGGTGATTCGGCGACGAGGTAGGCGACGAGCTTCTTTTCGCCCGGAGTGTCCTCGCGATCGATGACGGCAACCTGGCCGACGGCAGGATGTTGGGCGATGACGCCTTCGACCTCACCGAGTTCGATTCGGAAGCCGCGGATCTTGACCTGTTGGTCGATGCGACCCAGGTAGTCGAGTTCACCGTTAGGAAGCCGGCGGGCGAGATCGCCGCTGCGGTACATGAGTCCACCATGGAACGGGTCGGGCACGAAGCGCTTCGCGGTGAGCTCGGGGCGGTTGAGGTAACCGTCCGCCACGCCCGCACCCGCGATGTACATTTCGCCGGTGACGCCGATCGGCACCGGCCGGCCCTGCGCGTCGAGAAGGTAGATCCGGATGTCGGGAAGCGGGACGCCGATGATGCTTCCTGCCCCTGCGGCGAGATCGGCACGGGTTATCGGCCGATACGTCACCTGCACGGTTGCCTCGGTGGGACCGTACGCGTTGATCAGTTGCGGCGTGCTGTCGCCGTAGCGGTCGAACCAGGGTTCGAGCTTGTGCAGCTCCAGTGCTTCGCCGCCGAGCACGACATATCGCAGCGCGAAGTCGCCCGGCGACGCTGCGAGGTCGGCGTCGATGAGGGCGTGAAACGCGGTGGGTGTCAGGTCCAGCACCGTAACCCGTTCGCGCTCGAGCAGCTCCCGCAACGCGGCCATATCCTGGGTGGTGTCGCGCGGCACGATCACCAGCCGGCCGCCGAACAGCAGGGCGCCCCAGATCGCCCAGACCGAGGCGTCGAACGCATAGGAGTGGAACAGCGTCCAGACGTCGGTGGGCCCGTAGATCTCCGCGGCCTCGTTCGCATACAGCCGAAGCACCTTGCGGTGGGTGATGGGAACACCTTTGGGCTTTCCGGTGGAGCCCGATGTGTAGATGACATACGCAAGATCGTCGCCGGATGCTGGCCGCGAAGGCGGCTGCTCCGCCGGAACCGGAGGCAGTGGGACATCGACGCTGACGCACGTAACAGGCAGCGCGGCAAGTTCATCGGCCAATGCGCTCTGAGTCAGCACCACACGCACCGTGGCATCCTCGAGCATGAACGCTATGCGCTCGACCGGGCAAGCCGGATCCATCGGCAGATACGCGCCGCCGGATTTGAGGATCGCCAGTATGCCGACTGCGATGTCGGTGCTGCGGTTCACACGGAGGCCGACCACCTCGTTGGCTCCCACGCCCAGCGCGCGCAGGTGCGCAGAGAGGGCTTCGGCTCGACTGTCGAGTTGCTCGTAACTCAATTCCACACGCCCCGATGTCGTCGCACTGCTCACCGCGATCGCGTCAGGGGTCGCAGCGGCCTGGCGTGCGAACGCGGCGTGCAATGTCGCATCCTCGGTATCGACTGTCGGGATCGGTTCTGAACCAACCAATTCCGCAAGTTGCGCTGGCGTGAGTACGGACAATTCGGCCAGTGCAGAAGCCGGGGCTGCCGTCGCGCTCTCGAGCAGCCGGCGATACTGAGAAAGCCAACCTGCGACTGTCGTCGCATCGAAGAGATCCGAGTTGTACTGGCATTCGAGCAGTATCGTTTCCCCATTGTCGACTGCGTTGATGCCGAAATCGAAGTTGTCGAACGTTTTTGGGGTTTCCACGCCTGCGACGGCAACATCGCCGAAGTCGAATGGGCTGCCGAGCTTGTCGATGTTGAAAATCATCGACACCAACGGCGTGCGACTCGGATCGCGTTGCAGCCTGAGCTCCTGCACAAGCGTGCCGAACGTGAGGCGCGAATGCGCCTGCGCGTCGAGGAACGCCCTTGACGCATTGCGCAGATGGTCGGCGAACGGTTGTCCGGTGTCGACGCGGCAACGCAACGGGACCGTGTTGACGCCGTGCGCGACGAGGTGGCTATTCTCCAGCAGCGCCTGGCCGGCCATCGGTACCCCGACGGTGAAATCGTCGACCGATGCGAGGCGGGCGATAAGCACTTCGAATGCGGCGAGCAACGCGACGAACTGCGTTGCGCCGTGCCGTGCTGCGCAGGCGCGAATGTCTCGATAGAGCTCCTTGTCGATGGTGAGCACCTGATGGCCCATGGCGTAGGTCTTCAGCGCGGGTCGCGGGCGGTCAAGGGGTAGCTCGAATGCAGGCACACCGTCCGCGTACTGCGCCGTCCAGAATTCGAGTGCCGCATCCGTTTCCGCCGCGATGGCAGCACTCTGATGATCGGCCGCGAAATCACGGAAGGACGCGGCAGGAGGCAACGCAGCGGGCAGGCCGAATCTGTCTGCCACATAGGCCTTCGCGAGGTCGCCGAAGATCACCGCCGACGACCACCCGTCGGCGACGACGTGATGCGCGGTGAATACGAGTCGATGCCGATCGGGTGCCTCGCGGATGGCTTCCGCGCGCCACAGCGGTGTGGTGCCGAGATCGAACGGCGTGTGTGTCTCGCGATCGACCACGCCTGCGATCGCATCCTCGCGCGCTCGTTCGTCCAGTCCGCTGAGGTCGGTCAGCGGCAGCGCGACCGCGACGTCGTTGCGTATGCGCTGCGATTCGTCGGTGAGATTTATCGAAAGGCGAAGAGCTTCGTGGCGTTGGACGACGACATTGAGCGCATTGTGCATCGATTCCACCGACAGCGGGCCGTCCAGCTTCAGCACGAAGCACTGGTTGTAGGAGCAGTTGGCCTCGTCGCTCATCAGCGTCACGGCGCACATCTCCCGCTGCGCCTCCGTCAGCGCGAAAGGCTCTTCCGTGGATGCCAATTCGTTGTCCTGCGCGTCGCCACGGGTGGGCAGGAAGTCGGCAGCCTGCATCTGCAGCAGCGTCTCCCGCAACGCCGCGGCGACATGGTCGAGGTCGGCGTCGCTGTGCGCAAGCGTCAGGAAGCACGGGCGGCCTTCCCAGGTGTGCACCCCCTTTTCGCGCATGAGCGTGTAGTACACCGGCGCCAGCGGCAGATCGTGCGGGAAGCTGACCACGAACCACGACGAGAAATGATTGATCTGCACGGGCGCGCCGACTTCGGCGACCACGTCCTTCAGCCTGTCGACGAACGCGGTCGTGCGCAGGTTGAGGCCGCGCTGTAGCTCGGGGCCTTCCTCTTTGAGGCGCAGCAGCACCGCGCGCGCCGCGGCCAGTGCCAGCGGATGGCGCACGAAGGTGCCCGCGAAGAAGGTGACGCCCGCCTCGGGGCCGGAGTCGTCGCCGAAGCGCCATGGTCCGCCGTCGAGCGCATCGAGGTACTTCGCGCTGCCCGCAACGATGCCGATGGGTAGGCCGCCGCCGACGACTTTGCCGTACGTCGCGATGTCGGCGCGCACGCCGAACAACGCCTGCGCGCCGCCCGGATGGGTGCGGAAGCCGGTGACGACTTCGTCGAAGATTAGGGCGGTGTCGCTTTCCGCGGTCATTCTTCTGAGGTCCTGCAGGAACTCGCGAGGCGCGAATTCGGGGTGACGGCTTTGCACCGTTTCCACGAGCACTGCCGCGAGCTGACCGCTCAGCGACTTGATCGTCTCGAGCGTCTCGGGTGTGCCGTATTCGAGCACAAGGATGTTTTCGGTCATCGCGGAGGGGATTCCGGGTGCGATGGGCATGGCCTTGCCGTCGCCGCTCATCGTCGGGCGAACCAGAACCTCGTCGAAGATGCCGTGGTACGCGCCGGTGAACATGACGATCTTGTCGCGTCCCGACACCGTCCGTGCGACGCGGATCGCAGCCATCACGGCCTCGGAGCCGGTGCTGCAGAACGCTGCGCGTTCCATGCCCACCATTTCGCAGACGAGCTTGGAAACTTCGCCCGCCAACGGCGTCTGCGGGCCGATCTCTATGCCTGCGTCGTACTGTCTGTCGACGGCATCCCTGATGAACTTCGGGTTGTGCCCGAAGAAGATCATCCCGAAACCGTTCGTGATGTCGACGTAGTCGTTGCCGTCGACATCGGTGAGGTGAGCGCCGGATGAGCGCACGGAGACGATCGGGTAGACCATCTCTTTCCAGCTCTGGCGGAAACCCGACACTGTGCGCGGGTCGGCAAGGTGGGTACGGTTCTCTTCGGTGGCGGCCTTCGACTTCGCCGTCTTGGCGTTGTAGCGCTCGATGATCTGCGCCAGATGCTCCTGCTGCTCAGCGGTCAGGCCGCCGGTCTGGCTGCGCTTCGGCGGGCGGTACGGTCCGAACGCAGCCGTCGGGGCCGCGCTCGCCGAATTCGCGGTCGGCACCGGAGCCGCCACCGCGGGTGCCGTGGTGGGAACGGAAGGTGGTATCACCACATCCGTTGGTGCGCCCAGCATTTCAAGCTGACGTGCGATCGCGGCGAGTTGCTGTGCGACTCCGGCGAGCGTACCCGCGTCGGCGGGCGGCGCGACCTGCGATGGCACTACGGCGACCTGTGTCGCGGCAGGGAAGGCGTCTTCTGGCAACGTCGGCAGGATGCGCTCGGTCAACAGGGCCAGCGTCGGGGCATCCTCGAGAAGCGTGCGCACGGTGATTTTCGTCGCGAACTGCTTCTGCAGCGCGTTGCTCACCTGGGTGAGGAACAGCGAGTCGAAGCCGATCTCGAGGAAGTTCGCATCGGGCGTGAGGATCGCCGGGTCGACTCCCGAGAGGTCGGCGAACACCGTCCGCAGTCGCGAGAGCAGGGCCGCGGACCTGTCGGCCGCCGGGACGGAAACAGGCAGGGCGACCGGTGATACGGCCGAGGGGAGTGCATCGTCGACGGGAATCGGATCGATCCAGTGACGCTGATGTCTGAAGGGATACGTGGGCAGCGGCACCCGATGACGACGGGCGTCGCCGTGAAACCTGGTCCAGTCGATGTCGACGTTTCGCGCCCAGAGCTGGCCCGCGGCCGCGAGCAGGTAGTCGACGTCAGCGTTCCAGTCCTGGCCGGGGTGCAGTGAGGTCGTGATCAGCTGGCTCGCGATGCGCTGGTCATGCTGGCGCGACAGCGCCGTGAGCGTTTGGCCGGGACCGACCTCGACGAGTGCGACATCTTCACTGATCAGCTCGCCGACGCCACGCGCAAACTGCACGGGCTCGCGCAGCTGGCGTGCCCAGTACTGAGGGTCGACCGCTTCGTCATCGGTTATCGGAAGTCCGGTGAGGCTGGAGATCCAGTGGGATTTCGGTGCGCGACGGGGCATCTCGGCGACCATCGCCGCATACGGTTCGAGCGCCGGGTCCATCATCGGCGAATGGTATGCGTGCGAAGTGTGAAGGCGCCGATGCACGATCCCCTTGGCTTCGAGCCTCGCTTCGAATGCCGCGATCGCTTCGTCATCGCCGGAGACCACGGTGTGTTTCGGAGCATTGACCGCCGCGATCGACACGTGAGGTGTCAGCTCGGCTGAGACGGTCTCCGCCGATGCCCGCACGCCGAGCATCGCGCCGGCGGGCATGCTCTCCATCAGTCGTGCGCGACGTGCGACCAACACCAGCGCGTCGTCGCGCTCGAAGGTGCCGCCGATGCACGCGGCGACGTACTCGCCGATGCTGTGACCGATCATCGCGTCCGGCGTCACGCCCCACGACATCCACAGCTGCGCGAGCGCATACTCGATCGCGAACAACGCCGGCTGCGTGATGGCCGTGTGCTTGAGCTTCTCGGCCGATGCGGTATCGGCTTCGGCCGGATAGAGCACCGTGCGCAGGTCGACGCCGATCTCGGTCTGCAGCACACGTGCGCACTCGTCGATCTGCTCGGTGAACACCGGCTCGGATTCGTAGAGCCTGCGGCCCATGTTGACGTATTGCGAACCCTGGCCAGGGAACATGAACGCGACGCGAGGCGCCTCGGCATCGCCGGTGAAGTCATGAACCCGTTTCGGTTCGGCCTGGGTCAGTAGTGTGATCGCGTCGTCGCGATCGCGGCAGACGATCGATCGGCGATGATCGAAACGGCGGCGGCCGGCCTGAAGCGTGTAGGCGATGTCGGCAAGCTCGGTGCCGCCGTCGTTCTCGAGATGGACCTTGAGGTTCTGTGCGGCACGATCGAGACCGTCGGCATCGCGCGCCGAAAGCAGGAGCAGCTGTTCGGGTCGAGATGCGGGCTTTGAGTAGTCGGCCTGCGGCGCCTCTTCGAGCACCACGTGGGCGTTGGTTCCGCCAACGCCGAATGAGCTGACACCTGCGCGTCGCGGCGTCGGGCCCACAGGCCAATCACGTTGCGCCGCATTGACGAAGAACGGTGTGCTTTCAATGCCGAGGTTCGGGTTGGGTGAATCGAAATTGATGCTCGCAGGCAGGATCTTGTGATGTAGCGCCAGCGACGTCTTGATGAGACCGGCGACACCGGCCGCGACATCGAGATGGCCGATGTTCGGCTTGATCGAGCCGATCGCGCAGAACCCGTTCTGATCAGCGCCGCCCGCGCGGAACGCCTGGGTCAGCCCCGCAAGCTCGATCGGGTCGCCGAGTGCGGTCCCGGTGCCATGCGCCTCGATGTACGAGATCGACGAGGGATCGATGCCGCCGAGCATCTGCGCCATCGAGATCACCTGCGCGTGGCCGTCGACGCTCGGCGCGGTGAAGCTGACTTTCGCGCTGCCGTCGTTGTTGAGTGCGGCGCCCTTGATGACCGCGTAGATCGTATCGCCGTCAGCGATTGCGTCGGACAGCCGCCGGAGCACCACGATGCCGAGGCCGTTGCTGAAGACCGTGCCTGCGGCGTCGCGATCGAACGCGCGGCAATGGCCGTCCGGCGCAAGGATCGAGCCCTCCTCGTGCAGGTAGCCGCGGCGCTGAGGGAGTTGGACCGACACACCGCCTGCCAGGGCCATATCGCACTGATAAGTCTGCAGGCTCTGCACGGCGGTGCAGACCGCGACAAGCGAGGTCGAGCACGCGTTCTGAATATTGAGCGCGGGCCCCTTCAGGTCGAACTTGTAGGACACCCGGGTTGCGATGTAATCGTTCGCATTGCCCATCAGGATCGTCAGCGGGCCGAGCGGATCGGTTACATCGCTGCGCGACAACAGATTCTGCAAATGGTAGGTGTTGGTCGTGGCCCCGGCGAATACGCCGATTGGTCCGTCGAAGCGCTGTGTGTCGTAGCCCGCGTGCTCGATCGCCTCCCACGCGGCCTGCATAAATAGGCGCTGCTGGGGATCGAGGATCTCGGCTTCCTTGGGCGTGAATCCGAAGAACTTCTCATCGAACTCGTCGGCGCGGTCCAAGACACCGCGTGCGCGGACATAGTTCGGGTTCGGGCGGGCCAGCATGTCCTCACGCCGCGCGGGTTCGAGCTCATCGGCCGTGAAGCGCGAGATGCACTCACGGCCCGCGACCAGGTTCTGCCACAGCGCTGAGACGTCCGGCGAGTCGGGAAAACGCCCGGCCATCCCAACGATGGCAATGCCGTCGAGCGGGTCGTAGTCATCGGAGTAGGTCATGTCAGCGTCTCCCGGTCAGATTGCGTTGACGCGCAATGGCTTCGCGTTGTTTGCGTGCGCGGTCCTTCGCCGCGGCAGACGGAGTGCTCGTGCTGCCGCCTGCCAGGAAGCGCGCGAGCGCCCGCACGGTCGGGTACTGCAGCAGCGCGACGATGGGCAGATCGGCGCGGACCCTGTTTCTCAGCTGCGCATGCGCACGCACGAGCAGCAGAGAATGGCCGCCGAGGTCGAAGAAGTTGTCGTCGAGCGAGATGCGGTCGGCGCCGAAGAGCTCACGCCAGACATCGGTGACCGCACGCTCGACATCATTCGTCGGCGCGACATAGCGCACCTCACGAGCGGGTTCCTTCGCGGCGACAGCGACCGCGCGACCGCGCATTTCCCGGGGTAGCCGTGCGAGGAGCTCGTCGACGGTCGTGGTCGAATCGTCGGCAAGCCCGCGCAGGATGGTGCCCAGATCCTGGCCGTACCGCTGAACGTCTTCGACGTCGACCGCGTGGGGCTGATGGATCAGTCGAACGCGGAGCTCTTCTCCCATCGACACCGCGACCGTCAGCGGATAGTTGGTGGCTTCGGGTGCATACAGCAGCGTCAGCTCTGCATCGGCGCCGATATGGCGCGCGTCGTCATCCACCTGGTAGTTCTGGAACACGATCAGGCTGTCGAAGAGGCGGTACCGCCACGGAATCGCGGCCCACTGCTGTATCTGCTCGAGCGGCGCGTACTGGTGCTGCGTCAGATCGATCTGCGACTGCTGCAACTCCGCCAGCCAGGACGCGAGCGTCTGCCCCGGCGTGATCGCTACCCGCACCGGCAAGTTGTTCACGCACGGGCCGACCATCGACTCCACACCTGTGAGCTCCGCGGGCCGACCGGAGAACGATGCGCCGAAGACGACGTCGCGACTGTCTGCGTAGTGCGAGAGCAGAAGCGCCCAGGCTGCGTTCAGAACGACATTCGGTGTCACGCGTGCGCGGCGAGCGAGGCCGGTGAGCGCTGCGGTGGTCGCGGAGTCGATCACCACGGTTTCGGTGGAATGCACTGCATGCTGCCCTGCCGAAACCGCGGGCACCGCTTCGGTGAGGTCGAGGCGCATCGGTGTCGGTTTGAAGTCGTGAAGACGCGAGCGCCAGAACGTCTCCGATTCGGGGGGGTTCGCGAGCCAGTCAGCGTATGCATGGAACGAAATCGCCGATTCGTGCGCAGGCTCGCCGCCTTCGGCATACGCGGCGTAGGTACGTGAGATGTCGCGGAACACCACCGGCCACGACCAGCCGTCGATGCAGAGATGATGGGTGCTCCAGACGAGATGCCACATCTGTTCTCCGGTGCGGCAGAGTGCGACCCTCATCATCGGCGGCGTGGCAAGATCGAACCCGTTCGCGGCGTCGATGTGAAGCAGGTCCTGGAGATGCGCAGCCTGCTCATCGGGCGACAGCGCGCGCCAGTCGTGCTCTGCCCACGGCAGTGCGACCGACTGGAGCACGACCTGCACCGGTTGGGCACCGATATCGTCGACGAACGCCGTCCGCAGGACGCTGTGTCGGGCGACAGCATCCTCGACCGCCCGCCGAAAAGCGGATGTGTCGATCGATCCGTCGATGCGGAACTGCCACTGCTCGAAGCCGATACGCGACGCCGAGGTGTCCATCGCGAAGAACAGCCGCTGCATCGGGGTCAGCGGATACACGTCCTCCAGACCCGGATAGCGGACCAGAAGTCTCGCAAGCGATTCCGGGTCTAGAGCCGCCGCCGGAAAGTCGGCGGGGGTGAAAGCCGCGACGTGATCATCCTCCGCGGCGGTGAGGAGCTCGCGCAGCCCCGTGAGCATCGACTCTGCGACCCGGGCGATCGTATCGTGCCTGTGCACTCCGGTGTCGAAATGCCACTCCACCTCGAGCCTGCCGTCACGGACGACCGCGATGACCTCGAGCGCATGCGTGCGGTGTGCGCGCGGGCTGCGCCACGGGCCGGTGGATTCGTCGGCGAAGGCGAACAGCGTCGAATCGGCGACGACCGCATCGAAACGGCCGAGGTAGTTGAAAAGCACCTCCGACCGCGGCGCGCTATCCAGCGATGCGCGCACCACGGGGTCCGACGCGGCATACCGCAGTACGCCGTAGCTCATGCCGCGGTGTGGTGTCGCGCCCAACTGGTCGCGCACGGCGAGCAGGCGGCCGATGGGATCGCTCGTGGCCGAGACGTCGAGGGCGACCGGGAACATCGTCGTGAACCAGCCGATGGTGCGCGACACATCCAGGTCGTCCCCGATGTGCTCGCGGCCGTGACCCTCGAGGTCGATGCGTTGTTGTGCAGCACCCGTTTCCGTCTGCAGGGCGCTCGCCAGGCTGCTCAGCAGGACGTCGTTGATCTGCGTACGGAACGCCTTCGGGACTTGCTGCAGCAGGGTGTGGGTTTCCCGCTCCGAAAGCCCGACGCGCACGCGCTCGACATGCGACTGCTGGGAGGGAAAACCATCCGCGGGCAATGTGGTTGCGGGCACATCTGTCACCGTGCGCCAGTGCTGGACGGAGTCCAGCACGCCGGGTGTCCGCGCGAATGCCTCGACGCGCTCCGACCATGTCCGCATCGACGCGCTCTTGTCCGGGTATCGCACTTGCGTCCGGTTCACGGCGCCGACGTAGGCGGTTTCGAGGTCCTCGAGAAGGATGCGCCAGGACACACCGTCGACGACTAGATGGTGGACGACGAGCAGCAGCCTGCCCTTGAGAGCGGCGCCGAACGAGAAGTGGACGGCACGAAGCAAGCGGCCCGCGGCGAGGTCCAGCGTGCCCTGTGTGTGCGTGGCGTGCGCAGCGATTGCATCGGGGCGTTCGTCGGCGGACGTGTGCGAGAGATCTACGCACTCAACGGCAATCGGTGTCGCGTCGCCGTAGCGCTGCGTCCAGCCGTCTGCGCTCCGTTCGTACCGGAGCCGCAACGCGTCGTGATGCGCCAACACGGCGGGGAATGCGCGTTCCAGCGCGTCCGTATCGAAGTCCGCGGCGACTTTCAACAGAAAGGCCTGGTTCCAGTGATGTGCTTCCTCAAAGTCCTGCTGGAAGAACCAGCTCTGGATCGGCGTCAACGGCACTGTGCCTGAGACGTTTTCCTCAGTCGTGCGCGCGACCGGCGTCGCGACGGAAATCTCGGCAAGCTGTGCAACCGTCGGGTGCTTGAACAGATCCTCCGTCGTGAAGCCAAGGCCGCGCTGATTGCAACGGGCGATGACCTGGATGCTGAGGATCGAGTCGCCGCCGAGTTCGAAGAAGTGGTCGTTGACGCCGACTTTATCGACGCGCAGCACGGCCTTCCAGACGTCCGCGATCGTCTCCTCGGCGGTGTTGCGCGGTGCGACGAAGGCGCTGCCGCGTTGATTGCGGCTGGGGTGGGGGGCGGGCAGAGATTTGCGGTCGAGTTTCCCGTTGTTGGTGAGCGGCAGCGCATCGAGGTAGAGAAAGTGCGCCGGGACCATGTACTCAGGCAGGTGAGTTCGCAGCGTGTCGCGGAGCTCACTGATGAGTGTTTTCGGTCGGGCCTCGGTGACCAGGTAAGCGACGAGCCGCTTCTCCCCTTGGGTGTCCTCACGGTCGATGACGGCGACCTGGCGGATGGCCGGGTGCGCGCTGATGGCGGCCTCGATCTCACCGAGCTCGATGCGGAAGCCGCGAATCTTGACCTGTTGGTCGATGCGGCCGAGGTATTCGAGTTCTCCACTTTCCAGGCGGCGGGCCAGATCGCCGGTCCGGTACATGCGTCCGCCGTGGAACGGGTCTGGCACGAAACGTTGTTCGGTCAGTTCGGGGCGCTGCAGGTAGCCATCGGCGACGCCGTCGCCTGCGACGAACATTTCGCCGGCCACGCCGACGGGCACGGGTTGGCCGTTGGCGTCGAGAAGGTAGACGCGAAGGTCGGGGATCGGGATGCCGATCACGCTGCCCGCGCCCGCCTGCAGGTCGGCAGTGCAGATCGGCCGGTATGTGACGTGCACCGTGGTCTCGGTGATGCCGTACATGTTGATTAGCCGCGGCGTGTCGTCGCCGTAGCGGTCGAACCAGGGTTGGAGGCTTTGCAATTGCAATGCCTCGCCACCGAATACCACGTAACGCAGTGCGAACGTGGCCTGGGGGGCCGAGCGGTCGGCGTCGACGAGTGCCCGGAACGCCGTCGGTGTCTGACTGAGCACCGTGACCTGTTCGCTTATCAACACATCACGGAATGTGGCGGGGTCGCGGCTGATGTCGAGTGGCACGACGACGACGCGGCCGCCTGCCAACAGCGCGCCCCAGATCTCCCAGACCGAGAAATCAAAGGCGTAGGAATGGAACAGCGTCCAAACATCCTGTGGTCCAAAGCCGAACCAGGGATCGGTGGCGGCGAACAAGCGCAGCACATTGCGGTGGGTGACTCGAACGCCCTTGGGCTTGCCGGTGGAGCCCGAGGTGTAGATGACGTAGGCCAGATCGTCGGAGGACCTCGGCTGCGCGGGGGGCGCCTCGGCCGCCGCGGGCAGGGGCTCATCGAGACAAACACATTCGACTGGTGACTCGGCGAGGGCGCCCGCCAGCGCGCGCTGGGTGAGCACGACCCGCACCACGGCGTCGCTGAGCATGAACGCGATCCGCTCACTGGGATAGACCGGGTCCAACGGCAGATAGGCGCCACCTGACTTGAGGATCGCGAGGATGCCGACCACGACGTCGGCGCTGCGCTCTACGCGAAGACCGACCAGCTGATCGGGTCCGATGCCAAGCCCACGCAGGTGAGCAGCCACTGCCTCGGCGCGTCGGTCCAGTTCGGCGTAGCTCAAATCGACCCGCCCCGAGGCTGTCTCGCAGCTCAGTGCGATCGCCTCCGGATTGGCCGCAACCTGACGCGCGAACGCCGCGTCCAGCGTCTCGCCCGGCGCCGCAAACGATGCGACCGAACCACCACCGACCAGCGCCGCGCGTTCTTCGGCGCTTGTCGGATCAAGATCGCGCACGAATGGCGTATCGCCGCAGGCGAGCAATCTGAGCAGATTGACCAGATGCGCGAGCATGCGCTCGATCGCCGCGGCCGAGAAGCGATCGGTCGAATACTCGAGCCGCAACAGCATCTCGTCGTCGCCGTAGGCGATCAGCACGAGTGGAAAATTCGTCTGACCCATGTACTCGAAGTGCCGCTCGGGCATCTGCATGCGCCCGTCGAGCGTTTGGTGGTCGTACACGATCGCGCTCTCGAACAACGGTGTGCCGCGTGCGACTCCGCTCCACGCCTGCACCGATGCCAGCGGGGTGTGCTCATGGCCGCGCACAGCGACTTGCTGCGTGCGGAGCGAGCGCAGCCACGGCAGGGTTTCGGCATCGTCGTCGACATCGACTCGCACCGGAAGCGTGTTGATGAACAGGCCGACCATGTCGTCCGCATCGGGGAGTCCCGTGCGTCGTCCGGCACGGGTCGCACCGAACACGATGTCCGACTCGCCGCTGTAGCGGTGCAGGAGAACGGCCCATGCTGCCTGCACCATCGTGTTGACCGTCACGTCCGCGTCACGGGCCGCGTCGCGAAGCTGAGCAGACAGCTCAGGTGTGAGGCGGTGCTGCCGCGAGCCGAACGGCTCGTCGGGAATGTCCCCCGGCGTTGGTGCGCCGATCGTGAGCGGTGTCGGTGCGCTGAAGGTGCCCAGTGCGGCCCGCCAGAATTCTTCGTCGTTCGCGGCCTCGAGCGACTGACGGCACTCGATGTACTCGCGGTACGGTCGCGCGGCAGGCAGGTCGATGGTCTCGCCGCCAAGGCCTGCGTCGTACAGCGCGAATAACTCGCGAAGCACGACGGCGAACGAGCGACCGTCGAGCAGCGCGTGGTGGAACGTCCACAGGACGCGCCATTCGTCGTCGGGCAGCGCAGCGATGAAGAGGCGCATCATCGGCGCCTGTGACAGGTCGAAGTCGCGCCCGCGATCGGCGCGGAGCTGGGCGTCGAAGCGCTCTTCCGCGGCGGCTGGCCCTAGGTCGCGCCAGTCGGCGATGGTCGGAGTCATCTCGGTATGCGCCAGCACCTCCTGGCACGGCTCGGCGACATCCTGCCACCGGAATCGCGTGCGAAGGATTGCGTATCGCGCCACGACACTGCGCCAGGCCTTCTCGAAGGCCCCCAGGTCAAGCGGCTCGCGCACGGTGATGACGATCTGTTCGATGTCGATGCCTGCGGGGTGCTCACTCACGGCGTGAAACAACATGCCGAGCTGCATCGGCGACAGCTGATAGCTGTCGACCACGTCATTCATGCTTCATCGTCCCGTTTTCACTCTTGCGCATTCCCGATCACCGAGGCCCACTTTGTAGCAAACTCTACGAGAAACTGCGAATTTTCGCCAGTAGAAAGTTTTACGTACGAAGTGCGACGACTGGTTTGGCGTTCAAAGTAGGTTTGACGTGCTATTTCATGTCCTCCACCTGCTGAGAACGACTCAACGCCTGTTGGAGCGATGGAACTATAGTCCCTAACCGTCGTTTATTTGCCTTTTGTCGTGATGGTGCAATTTCAGCACACTTGCAGCTTGCTCAATGCGCCTGCGCGTCGGTTGATCAGCAGCCTGGCTGCAGAGCCGCGCGCGTGTAGCCCGCAGTTTGGTAGACGTACTCGGCCGCCCACCGCGGGATCGATATTCGAGCTGGGCTCGCCACCATCACGAGGCCACCTTCGAAGCACTGTTCGAGAATGAACCGGGCCCGTGAGATATGCGGCCGGAAGGTCACCACGATGACCGTGCGCCATCCGTATTGGGATGCCAGTCGGCGCAGTTCACGCGCTTCGCCCTTGGTCGTGGGCGGATCAGGCGCGAAACACAGCACTCTCGGCTTCGAGGTGGCGCAGAGTCGAGTCGTGTTCGGATCGTCCCGACCGGCAGGCAAGGACATCGCGACCGTCGGCGCCCAGCCTTGCTCGGCCAGGTCAAGGCCGTACGTATAGCGGGCCTTACCGAGCCCGCCGAGGACGAGGATCGCGTCGGCGGGTCGCAGCGGGTCGATCTGCGGCCGCACATACACAGGCAGCCCGGCGGCCAAGCTGACGGTCAGTGCAATCGCCACTAGCACCAGCCCAGCCGACTTCCGCATGGGTCGCAGCACCCTTCCGAGTTTGCCACAACTGCAATGGCGATTCACATTTCCATGCCGCCTGTTCGATCGGCTCGTCATCAATCCGGGCGCCGACCCGCAGGTAGGGTGCACGAGATGGGCCTCGATATGCGGATCTTGGGCTGGCAGAGTCGCTCCTCCCAACGTTTCGCACCGACGGCATCGGAGGGGTTCGGGTCATCTCTCGAGCGATGCTTAGCAAACTATATATATGTAGCTGATGACAACAAAGAACCCCTCCGCCCAATTGGCTCGAACCGGCATGCCGCCTGTTTTGGCTGGCA
>CADEGF010000005.1:0-25142 GCA_902826815.1 uncultured Mycobacteriaceae bacterium | reverse complement strand
AAGAACCCCTCCGCCCAATTGGCTCGAACCGGCATGCCGCCTGTTTTGGCTGGCAGTGGACTTGAAACCGGGACTCATCTTACACAGCAATCATATGACAGCCTCGGCAAGAATCTGTTATTTGTTTGCTCTAGAGACTTGGCGGCGGACCGATCACACCCGGCTGGATCGATGCGTTGAAGGCGTCACGTTGGCGATGCATAGCCGCCACGGAGACAATCGACCGAAACTCTCCGTTCGCCTACCTCTGTGAAAACGCAAGTTCTACCAGCTCAGCGGGAAGCAACAAGCTCAAGAGTTCGGCTGGAACGAATCGGTTTGCCACTGCGGGCGAGCGTGTCCCTATCGATAGGCATGCCGCGACTTGTGATCAGAGAGCGCGGGAAGTCGACTTCGCTAAAATCGCGAGTTCAGTCATTGACACTACTACTGGCAAAGTTCTATCGTGCTGGCAGAGCGGCTGGAACGCAATGCTTCGAGGTGATGCTCAGATGCAATCGAATAGCGATGGGCGCGACCTCGGGGTTCTCCTCGTTGCCGCCGGCGTCGGAGTTTCTGCGTGGGCCCTGTTCCCGTCAACCGTTGAATCGGGGATCTACGTACCGCTTCCCGACGAACCGACGACAGCTGCTGTCGGCCAACAGGATGCGGTCGCACCTCACCGTTTCGTTCAGGCGCAGCGGGCGCAGTTGATGCAGAAGACGTCTCGACCGTCGGCCACAGCGGTGTTGAGGGTGCAGACGGCCGCCTATCCCAATTTGGTCAACGCTGTGAGTTCGGTGCCGGTCAAAGCCAAACTGCAGGCGTTGTTGTCGCTGCTGCATTCCGAAACCGACCTGGCGAAACGAAAAGTGATGCGGGCGAAATTGCAAGCCCTGCTTGAGTTGCCCGAAGACGTCCTGCTCGAAGTGCTGGCGCACCCGGATCTGGCGGAGTTCAACACGATGCTGGATGCCGTGTTTCTTGGTGACACCGGTCTGTGGTGGATGGAGTCACAGCTGGCCAAGATAGATGTCGTACCGGTAACGACAACAGTCGATCGGATCTACGTCGGCGGTAGACCGGCGTTCACTTTCGACTCAACTGCCGCCGCACATGGCGCCAGGAACGACGGGTCGTCGACACCGGGTTTGAAGTCACTCCCATCACGCCCCACGGCACCGTCGGAACCGCAGGTGTCCCCGATGTCGGTGGCGCGGTCGATGCCGGAGTCCGATGTGAGTACGTTCGTCGAACCTGCGCCGAGCGAGCAAGCGAGCGCATTTTCGATCAATGCGTCCGAAGTGAATGTCATGCAGGCTGCGCCCAGCCCCGATCAGACTCCGCCGCCTGCGCCTAGCCCGGCTCCGCCACCGCCGGAGACGAATCTCGAGCTATCGCAGGCACATGTCGAAACCGCGAAGACTCTGACGTCAGATGTGTTCGATGCCGGCAACAGATTCGAGCCCGGGTCGTCGGTTGATTCGACGCCGACGAGCAACTACACGTCTCCAAACGAGGCAGAGGCGACGCCTGCGCCGCCCTCGACGTCAGCATCGCCACCGGCGGCCGACGAGGGTACGACAGGCAGTACCACCACCCCGGGCGGCAATGAGGACCAAGGCGGCCCGCCGGCGGGCGAACCCAGCCCTTAGCCCCGAATTGTTAGGCCGGGATCAGCTCCACCCCGGCAAGCGCAACGGCGTCATCGCGTTCGGGCGCGGTGACGACGGCTCGGAATCCGTCACCCTGCTTCCAGACGCTCGCCTTCAGCGTCTCGCCGGGGAACACCACGCCTGCGAACCGGGCGCCGTAGCTGCCGACGCGTGCAGTATCGCCGTCCAGCAGAGCGTCCACCATCGCCTTGCATGTCATCCCGTAGGTGCACAACCCGTGCAGGATCGGCCTCGGAAAGCCTGCGGCCGCGGCGAATTCGGGTGCGGAGTGCAGCGGGTTGCGGTCCCCGCACATCCGGTACAGCAGTGCCTGCTGGGGGGACACCACGATCGGCAGCTCGAAGTCGGGCGCCCGCTCCGGTGGCTCTGACGAAGTCGAGGGGCCGCGCTCGCCGCCGAACCCGCCCTCGCCGCGGGCGAAGATCGACCGCTTCTGGGTCCACAGCGGTGTTCCGTCGGGGGTGGTCACCGTGGTCTCCGACCAGATCACCGCGGCCTTGCCCTTGTCCCAGATGTCGGTGAACCTGGTGACCGCGCGACCGGTGCCCGACGGGGGCAGGGGACCCGGGACGATGACCGCCTCGCTGGCGTGCAACACCTTGCTCAGCTCGATGTCGATGCCGGGGAACTGTACCGTCGGCGCCTTGGTTTCATGGAAGCTCTGCGCGACGTTGCCGAACGTCGGCAGCACCTGCGGAGTGTCGTCGAGGAGATAGCGCAGCTCGCGTTTGTCCATCGGATCCCGGCCCGCGCCGAGACCCAGGTGGTACAGCTGGATATCGCTGCTGGTCCAGGAGAACTCGGCCGGTTCGAGCTCCGCGCCGAGCGCCTCGTCGAGATTGATCGGCATCTCAGGCCTTCCCCGCGATATGCAATGCCGCCAGGTAACCGAAGGCCATCGCGGGGCCGATCGTGCCGCCAGGCCCGGGATACGTGTGGCCCATCACCGGCGAGCTGACGTTGCCCGCGGCGTACAGGCCCTCGATGATCGAACCGTCATCGCGCAGTGCCCGTCCGTGCACGTCGGTGCGAACGCCACCCTTGGTGCCGAGATCGCCGGGCACCAACTTCGCCGCGTAGAACGGTGCGTGGCTGACCTCACCCAGGTTGGGGTTGGGCTTGTTGGTCGGATCACCGTAGTAGCGGTCGTAGGCGCTCTCGCCGCGCTTGAAGTCCTCGTCGACACCCGAGCGCGCGAAGCCGTTGAACCGCTCGACGGTCGCCGCGAGCGCTTCGGGGGGCAGGCCCGCCAACGTGGCGATCTCGTCGAGTGTGTCCGCCTTGACGATCACACCCGATTCCATCCACTTCTTCGGAATCCGTTGGCCCGGTTGCAGACCCGCGAAGATATAGCGGTCGCGATACTGCTGGTCGAAGATGAGCCAGGCCGGGATGTTCTCGCCGGGTCCGGGGCCCTGACCGTACTGACCGCCGTACATGTTGTGGCCGGCCTCGACATATGGCATCGACTCGTTCATGAACCGCTTCCCGGCCATGTTGACGATGATCGCTCCGGGGGAGTTGCGCTCGGACAGCGCAATCCACGGTGCCCCCTCCAGGGGGACAGTCGGGATCCACCAGGCGTCCTCCATGACTTCCAGTGCGGCCCCGAGCTTTTCGGCTGCCAGGATGCCTTCGCCGGTATTGGCCTCGGCGCCGACCGTCCACTCCGTGCTGATCGGGGCCCGCTGGTACTTCACCCGCATCTGCTCGTTGTGGTCGAAGCCGCCACTGCCGAGGATGACGCCGCGGCGCGCCTTGATCAGTTGTGGCTCAGCCGATTCCGGCCCATCTGAGGGCCGCGCCCAGATTCCACAGACCCTGCCGTCCTCCACGTACAGCTCGGTCAACGCGGTGTTGAGCAGTACGGGAACGCCGGCCTTTTGCAACCCGATGCGCAGCGGCGCGATCAGCGCCCGACCCATGCCGACGAGGTTCTTGCCGGTGGCATTGGCCCACACCGAGCGGATGCCCACCTTGAGGCTGCGCAGCAGCCCGCGCGGGTGGCGCTTGAGTTGGTTCAGCCGCACGTAGTCCTGCTGCATCACCACCATGTTCAGTGGGACCTTGCCGTACGGCGGCTCCAGACCGGATTCGTCGGCGCCGAGCTTGCGGGCGTTAAACGGTTTCGGCTCGACAGACCGGCCGGTGGGCTTCCCACCCGGGCTCTCCGGGTAGTAGTCGGAGTACCCCGGCACCCAGCACAGCTTCAGCGGCGAGTTCTTCAGCACGAACGACAACATCTCGGGGGCGCGGTCGAGATAGGTGTCGATGCGCTCCGGTTCGACGACGTCGCCGATGATGCCGTGCAGGTACTTCCTCGCCGCGTCAGCCGTGTCGGTGACGCCGTCACGCTTGAGGATCTCGTTGTTCGGGATCCACACTCCACCGCCCGACCGCGCGGTCGATCCGCCATAGTGTGCGGCCTTCTCTACGACTACTGTTGAAAGGCCCTGATGAGCGGCGGTGAGGGCAGCGACCATGCCGGCGGCGCCGCTTCCGACCACGACGACGTCGAACTCCTGTCCTGTCATGTAGAACACGTTATAGAATTGCCCCGCCGCCGAACAACTGGCCCGGTGGGAAGATACGAGGGGACTTCGCGAAATGCTCACTGTCGAGGTGCGTGAGGAGCTGGCCGCCGACCTGGCGGAGGCCGAACGTAGCCGCGTTCCGATCGCCCCGCTGACCACGGGTAACTCGGATATCGACGTCGTCGATGCCTACGAGATCCAGCTGATCAACATCCGCCAGCGGGTCGCCGAGGGCGCGCGGGTCATCGGCCACAAAGTGGGTCTTTCGAGCAAGGCGATGCAGGAGATGATGGGCGTCGACGAGCCCGACTACGGGCATCTGCTCGACGACATGGAGGTCTTCGAGGACCGGCCGGTGCCGTCGGGCAAGTATTTGTACCCGCGCGTTGAGGTCGAGGTCGGATTCGTGCTCGCCGACGACCTTCCCGGGGAGGGTTGCACCGAAGACGATGTGCTGGCCGCGACGGCGGCGTTCGCGCCTGCCATCGAGCTGATCGACACCCGCATCAAGGACTGGAAGATCAAGCTGTGCGACACCATCGCCGACAACGCGTCGTCCGCGGGGTGGGTGCTTGGCGAGGCGCGGGTGTCGCCCAAGGACATCGACATCTGCAACATCGACGCGGTGCTGACCCGCAACGGTGAAGTCGTCGCCAAGGGCCGCAGCGACGCGGTGCTCGGCAACCCGGTGACCGCGGTGGCATGGCTGGCGCGCAAGGTGGACAGCTTCGGCGTTCGGCTGAAGGCTGGAGACATCGTGTTGCCCGGGTCGTGCACCAAGGCGTTCGACGCGAACCCGGGTGACGCTTTCGTCGCCGACTTCGACGGGCTGGGCGCGGTCCACCTGTCGTTCGAGTAAAAAGGAGCACATATGCCGCAGAAGGCATCCGTGGCGATCGTCGGGTCCGGCAACATCAGCACCGATCTGCTGTACAAGCTGCTGCGCTCGGAGTGGTTGGAGCCGCGCTGGATGGTCGGTATCGACCCGGACAGTGAAGGCCTGGCCCGAGCACGCAAGCTCGGGTTGGAGACCAGCGCCGAGGGGGCGGACTGGCTGTTGGGCCTCGACGAGAAGCCCGATCTGTTGTTCGAGGCGACAAGCGCCTACGTGCACCGCGATGCGGCGCCTAAATACGCCGAGGCGGGGATCCGGGCCATCGACCTGACCCCGGCGGCGGTGGGGCCAGGCGTCATCCCGCCTGCCAATCTGCGCGAGCACCTCGACGCGCCGAACGTCAACATGGTCACCTGCGGCGGCCAGGCCACCATTCCGATGGTGTACGCGGTGTCGCGGGTGGTCGGCGTGCCCTACGCCGAGATCGTGGCGTCGGTTTCGTCGGCGTCGGCGGGCCCGGGGACGCGTGCCAACATCGACGAGTTCACCAAGACCACCAGTGCAGGCGTCGAGGTCATCGGCGGGGCCAAGCGCGGCAAGGCGATCATCATCCTCAACCCGGCCGATCCGCCGATGATCATGCGCGACACCATCTTCTGCGCCATCCCCGAGGATGCCGACCACGACGCGATCACGCAGTCCATCAAGGACGTCGTCGCCGAGGTGCAGACCTACGTGCCCGGCTACCGGCTGCTGAACGAGCCGCAGTTCGACGAGCCGACGGTGTTCAACGGCGGCAACCATCTCGTCACCACATTCATCGAAGTGGAGGGTGCGGGCGACTACCTGCCGCCCTACGCTGGAAACCTGGACATCATGACCGCCGCGGCCACCAAGGTGGGCGAGGAGATCGCCAAGGAATCCCTTTCCGCGACGGCGGGAGGAGGCCAAGCATGAGCACCGACCAGATCTACTTCAACCCGATGTGGGACATCCGGATGACGGACACGTCACTGCGGGACGGCAGCCACCACAAGCGCCACCAGTTCACCAAGGACGAGGTGGGTGCGATCGTGGCCGCACTCGATGCCGCGGGCGTTCCCGTCATCGAGGTCACCCACGGCGACGGCCTCGGTGGGTCAAGCTTCAACTACGGCTTCTCGAAAACCCCTGAGCAGGAACTGATCAAGCTCGCGGCCGAGACGGCCAAGGAAGCCAAGATCGCCTTCCTCATGCTGCCCGGTGTCGGCACCAAGGAGGACATCAAGGAGGCGCAGAACAACGGTGGCGAGATCTGCCGGATCGCCACCCACTGCACCGAGGCCGACGTCTCGATCCAGCACTTCGGGCTGGCACGCGAGCTCGGGCTGGAGACTGTCGGCTTCCTGATGATGAGCCACACCATCTCGCCGGAGAAGCTGGCCGCCCAGGCCCGCATCATGGCCGACGCAGGCTGCCAGTGCGTCTACGTCGTCGACTCGGCGGGCGCGCTGGTGCTCGACGGCGTGGCCGACCGGGTGGCGGCGCTGGTCGCCGAACTCGGTGACGACGCTCAAGTCGGTTTTCATGGCCACGAGAACCTCGGGCTCGGCGTCGCCAACAGCATCGAGGCCGTGCGCGCGGGCGCCAAGCAGATCGACGGCAGCTGCCGCCGGTTCGGCGCAGGCGCGGGCAACGCGCCCGTCGAGGCGCTCATCGGGGTTTTCGACAAGATCGGCGTCAAGACCGGGATCGACTTCTTCGACATCGCCGACGCCGCCGAGGAAGTGGTCGCGCCCGCGATGCCGCAGGAGTGCCTGCTGGACCGCAATGCGCTGATCATGGGCTACTCGGGCGTGTACTCGAGCTTCCTCAAGCACGCCATCCGGCAGTCCGAGCGGTACGGCGTGCCAGCGCATCAGCTGTTGCACCGGGCCGGCCAGCGCAAGCTGATCGGTGGCCAGGAGGACCAGCTCATCGATATCGCTTTGGAGATCAAACGCGAGCTGGACAGCGAAAAGACCGCCCGCTAGGGCAAAATCGGAACCTATGCGCGGAATCATCCTCGCGGGCGGGACGGGGACGAGGCTGCACCCCATCACCCTCGGGGCGAGCAAGCAGCTGCTGCCGGTGTTCGACAAGCCGATGGTCTACTACCCGCTGACCACGTTGATGCTCGCCGGTGTCAGGGACGTGCTCGTCATCACGACGCCTGAGGATGTCGAGGCCTTCGTCAGGTTGCTCGGCGACGGTCACCAGTTCGGAATCTCGATCACCTACGCCGTTCAGTCATCACCCGACGGCCTCGCCCAGGCCTTCGTCATCGGCCGCGATCACATCGGCACCGATTCGGCTGCACTTGCTCTGGGCGACAACATCTTCTACGGACCCGGGCTTGGCTCACAACTCGGCCGGTTCAGCAATGTCGACGGAGGAACCATCTTCGCCTATCGGGTCGCCAATCCCGCCGCATACGGCGTCGTCGAGTTCGACGACCAGTTTCGCGCAGTTTCGCTCGAGGAGAAGCCGAAGTCCCCGCGCTCGCCGTACGCGGTGCCCGGCCTGTACTTCTACGACAACGACGTCATCGAGATCGCCTCGGGTCTGCAACGGTCCGACCGTGGCGAGTACGAGATCACCGATGTCAATCGCGCATACCTCGAGCAGGGCCGGTTGGCGGTCGAGGTGCTCCCGCGCGGCACCGCGTGGCTGGATACCGGCACCTTCGATTCACTGCTCGACGCCGGTAACTACGTCCGCACCATCGAGGAACGCCAAGGTTTGAAGATCGGCGTGCCCGAGGAGGTGGCCTGGCGGCTCGGCTACGTCTCCGACGACGAACTCAGGGAGCGGGGCGAGCTGTTGATCAAGTCTGGTTACGGGAGTTACCTGTTGTCGCTGCTCGACGACGGCCAGGAACACGCCCGGTAGGGCCGCTAACCAACTTTTTTCGACTGCCGATTATCAGCCGTTGTCCAGCGATGACGACGTTTGTCGGCGGGCTGTCGCTCTGATGGCGTCGTTTAGCCATATCGGTTACCGGATAGGCCTTGAGTGCGACCAACAATCGCAGACCGATAGGAGTGTTTTCTCGATGAACCTGAAGAAGATGTCTGAAACGACCGTTCGACGCGGCCTGACCGGCATGTTCGCAGGCGGCCTGCTTGGGGGCGTCGCTACTGCGGCGATGATCCTTCCTGCCGCGAATGCTGAACCTGTCACACCGACGACGCCCGACACTGCGTGCACGTTCAGTAGTGCCGCCAAGACGTCGAGCACGGTGTCGTCGCAGATGAGCACGTATCTCGCGGCTCATCCCGAGGCCAACCAGGACCTGACGGAGATCGCGAAGCAGCCGATGGATGAGGCGCAGGTCGCCTACCGCGCCTACTTCGCGGACAATCCGCAGGTCGAGACCGAACTGAAGGCCATCAACAAGCCGGCAGCTGACCTGGTCAGCGAGTGCGGCATCGTGGTCCGGCCAACACCGGTCTCCGAGGCCCTGCAGGGCGTCTAACCGTTAACCACCGCTCATCGCGCCGGCACAGCAGCCGGCGCGATGAGTGTTTACTCTTCGGCGTCTCGCCTGCAACATTGGTAACACCCAACCAAAAGGAGCCTTCTCATGAGCCCAACGGTGCGTGTTCGGCGAACCGTCTTCGGAGTGCTTGCGGCGGGCGCCGCGTGCGCGACGCTCGCCATCCCCGCTGCCAGTGCGGACCCCGATGACACGCCGGACCCTGCGCCTGCGGCCACCGACGACTGCAACGCGGCGACCCTGGCGTCCACCATCAGCTCGGTGACGACGGAGCTGTCGACGTACTTTGCGGCTCATCCCGATGCCAACCAGGCACTGATCGACGCGACAAGGCAGCCGGCCTTCATCGCGGTCGGGCAGTTCGAGGACTACACCGACGCCCACCCTGATCAGGCCGACGCGATCCGCGCCATCCAGGCGCCCCTTGGTGCCTTCAAGGATCGCTGCGGTATGCAGGTGTCGCCGACCGACGCGCTGACGGTGCTCGCGGACCTCTGACTCGCCGACGACGGACCGGGTCGTCACCCCGGCCGGGCACGATGGGTTCATGGCAACGAGACCTCAGGCGCAGGCGATCCTCGAACAGCTGGCGGGTCAAGGCGCCGTGCTGCGTGACGACCAGTGGACCGCCATCGAAGCGTTGGTGGTGCAACGGCGGCGCGCACTGGTGGTGCAGCGCACCGGCTGGGGCAAGTCGGCGGTGTACTTCATCGCCGCCAAACTGTTGCGCGCCGACGGACACGGTGTCACCGTCATCGTCTCGCCGCTGCTGGCGCTGATGCGCAACCAGGTCGCCGCGGCCGAGCGAGCCGGGGTCCATGCCGAGACAATCAACTCGAGCAACGTCGCCGACTGGGACGACATTCATCAGCGCATCCACCACGGCGAGCTCGACGTACTTCTGGTCAGCCCAGAACGGTTGAACAACCCCGACTTTCGCGCTTCTGTGCTTCCCGCCCTCGCCCGCGACGCAGGCCTCGTCGTCGTCGACGAAGCGCACTGCGTATCGGATTGGGGTCACGACTTCCGCCCCGACTATCGCCGCATCCGCACCCTGCTGGCCGACATCGGCGCTGACGTGCCCGTGTTGGCCACCACCGCCACCGCCAACGATCGGGTGGTCGCCGACGTCGCTGCCCAGTTGGGTGTCGGAGGAGCGGACACGCTGGTGATGCGCGGCGGGTTGGACCGGGAGTCGCTGCGGCTCGCGGTGGTGTCGGCGGGCAATCCGGCGCAGCGCGCGGCGTGGCTGGCCGCCCACCTCGGCCAGCTGCCCGGCTCTGGGATCGTCTACACGCTGACCGTTGCGCAGGCCCGCGATGTGGCGGCGCTACTGCGGGAGCGAGGGTTCGAGGTGGCCGCCTACACCGGGTCCACCGAGGCCGCGGAACGTGAACAGCTCGAAGCCGATCTGCTGGCCAACCGCGTCAAGGCGTTGATCGCCACCTCGGCGCTTGGCATGGGGTTCGACAAGCCGGACCTCGGTTTCGTGGTGCATCTGGGTGCGCCGTCATCGCCGATCGCCTATTACCAACAGGTCGGCCGCGCGGGGCGGTCCACCGAAAGCGCCGACGTGGTCCTGCTGCCCGGCCGCGAAGATCAAGAGGTGTGGCGGTACTTCGCGTCCGTCGCATTTCCGTCAGAAACCATGGTGCGCAACGTGATCGGTGCCCTGGATCCCGAGCGACCACAATCGACACCTGCGCTGGAGGCGCTGGTCGACCTCGGCCGGTCACGCCTGGAGATGGTGCTCAAGGTGCTCGACGTCGACGGGGCGGTCAGGCGGGTCAAGGGCGGCTGGGTCGCCACCGGCCAGGCGTGGGAGTACGACGAACCGCGCTACCGCACGCTGGATGAGGCCCGTCGACGCGAGCAGCAGGCCATGCTCGACTACCAGAGCACCGATCAGTGCCGGATGTCGTTCCTGCGCGCTCAGCTCGACGATCCCTCCATCGCCGCCGACGAACGGTGTGGCCGATGCGACAACTGCACCGGTGTCCGGTTCGGCGGCGACGTCGACGCGGCCGAGGCCGAGCAGACCAGGGAGATGCTCATGCGGCCAGGGGTGGAACTCGCGCCACGCAAGCAATGGCCGTCCGGGCTGGCCAAACTCGGGGTGGACCTCAGCGGGCGGATCGCCGACGGTGCCGCACCGGGTCGCGTCATCGGACGGCTGACCGATCTGGGCTGGGGGTCGCGGTTGCGCGCGCTGCTCACAGGCCCGGATGCCGCGGATGGTGAGGTGCCCGACGATGTGGTGGGTGCCGCGATAAAGGTGCTCGCGGCGTGGGAATGGGCGGTGCGGCCGACAGCGGTGCTGGCGCTGGACTCCGAGCGGCATCCGCTGCTGATCTCGTCGCTGGCCCGCAGGCTGGCCGAGCTGGGCAGGCTGACCGACCTTGGCACGCTGCGCTACACGCCGCAGCGACGGCCGGTCACGGCAGCCAACTCGGCGTATCGAGTTGCGGCACTGAGCGGTTCGTGGTCGCCGCCGGACGCGGACGCCATCTCGGCGGCAGGCGGGCCGGTGCTGTTGGTCGACGATCTGGCCGATACCGGATGGACGCTGACGACGGCTGCTCGGGTGGTGCGCGAAGCCGGTGCACCCGAGGTGTTGCCGTTCGCACTGGCAAGCACCTCCTAGATCGCCTCGCGGCGCGGCGGCACGGAGCCGCCGAGCTGTGCGGTGACCGCGTCGGCTGTGGCCATCACAGCCTTGGCGCGTTCACGGATCTCATTGTCGGTCAACGCCTTACCGATGTGCATCGAGGCGACCATGACCTGGCGACGGTAGTGGTCATAGACGGGTGCGGATATCACGCTGATGTCGAATTTGGTTGAGCGTCGCTTTCCCCCTTGTGCATTGTCGTCGCGCAGGTGGACGCGCTCCCCGATGTCGGAGACCAACTCGCCCAGCAACGCGCGCAGTTCGTCGGGCAGCGTGCTCGACATCCCCGCCATCATCGAATAGAGGCGACGGCCGCCCGGTGTCAGCCGTTCGACGAGATAGCCGTCGGCGCGGCATCTTTCGATGACCCGCTTCAGCCGGTCCGGCGCGGTGCGCGAGGGGTGAAGGGGCACGGTGGGCTCCTTGGCCAACCAATTGCGTACGGCCTCGTCGTCCCACAGCACGAACATCAACCCGACGGGTGGCGCAAAGGGATAGCTCTGGCCTACCTCGACCCCGGGCTCGGCGCCTGCGGGTGACACCAGGTCGAGCAGAGTGATCCTGTCGTCGATGACGGCGGACAGACCCGCGGTGACGCCGAACGTCGCCGACAGCCTGCGGAGTTCTTCGCGCGCGGCAGGGCTGACGCGCATCGACTCCTGGGCTCGGTGACCCAGCGTTATCAGCGACGGCCCCAGCCGGTAGGTCTTGTCGCCACCGTCGCGGACCAGATAGCCGGCGTCTGTCAGCGCGGCGACGATGCCAAGGCAGGTCGGCTTGCTCAGGCCGAGGCGGCGGGCCAACTCTGAGACACCGAAGCGTTCCTCGGGGCGGCCTGCCAGGAAATCCAGGATCGCCACCACGCGTTCGGTGGGTGGCGAAGCACGGCCTGCGGTGTCGGGGGGCACCTCCGTAGGCTACTCACTCGTTCCATATTTGGAACGTACCGGTCGATATATTGACTCCGATTAGAACGCGTTCTAGTTTTGACACCGTGTACTCGCAACCCCTGATCGACGCCATCGCCGAGGCCGAGCGATTGGTCGCCGACGCTCCCTTCATCGAATCCGAAGCCGATCTGCTGGAAGGCCTGCAATATCTGGCCGGCTGCATTTCCGGTTGCACCCATCTGGCCTTCGACTACGACCGCGACCATCCGTTCATGCAGTCGGGCACCGGGCCGTTCACCAAGATGGGCCTCGACAACCCGGACGCGATGTACTTCGGCACCCGGGTGCAGCCGGGTCACGATTACATCGTCACTGGCAAACGGGGGACGACTACCGACCTCTGCTTCCAGATGCTCGGCGGTGAATACACCGATGACAACGTGCCGGAGAGTCAGGCGGCGTTCGACGACCGCGAACTGGAGATCGCCCCCGACGGCACCTATGAGTGGCGGGTGACACCGAAGAGCCCGTCGCAGTTGGTCGTTCGCGAGGTCTACAACGACTGGTCCGCGCAACGCGGCTACATCAGCATCGCAAGGACCGACACCGCGGGTACCGCACCGCCACCCTTGACCAAGGAGCTGATCGAAAAGCGTTATGCGGTAGCGGGTAAGCAGCTCGTGCAGCGGGTGAAGACGTGGCTGCAGTTTCCGCAGTGGTTCTACAACACGCTGCCGGTGAACACGATGGTGGCGCCGCGGCTGACCCCCGGCGGGCTCGCGACCCAGTACTCGTCGGTCGGGCATTTCGACCTGAACGCAGACCAGGCGTTGGTCATCACCCTTCCGGTCACCGATGCGCCGTATCTCGGATTTCAGTTGGGCAGCCTCTGGTACATCTCCCTGGACTACATCAACCACCAGACATCGCTGAACGGCACGCAGGCACAGGCCGATCCGGACGGCAAGATCCGGTACGTGGTGTCCGACGCGAACCCGGGCGTGACGAACTGGGTGGAGACGCTCGGCCACGCCAAGGGTTATCTGCAGTTTCGCTGGCAGCGACTGTCGCGCGAGCTCACCGAGGCCGACGGTCCCACCGTCGAGCTGCTCGACATCGACAAGGTGGCAGAATCGCTGCCGTTCTACGAGTCGAACAAGATTTCCGAAGAGGCGTGGCGTGCGCGAATCGCGCTGCGGCAAAAGCAAATTGGCGACAGGATGGTTGGATAGATGGCTGCAGGACTTTTGGCGAACAAAGTCGTCGTCATCAGCGGTGTCGGCCCGGCTCTCGGCACCACTCTGGCGCGGCGGTGCGCGCAAGCCGGCGCGGACCTGGTGCTGGCGGCCAGGACCGTCGAGCGCCTTGACGACGTCGCCAAACAGATCACCGACATCGGACGCCGGGCGGTGACCGTCGGCACCGACATCACCGACGAGGCTCAGGTCGAGAATCTCATCGCCGAATCGCTCAAGGCGTACGGCAAGATCGACGTGCTGATCAACAACGCGTTTCGCGTTCCGTCGATGAAGCCGTTCGCCAACACCACGTTCGACCACATCCGCGACACCATCGAGCTGACGGTGCTCGGGGCGCTGCGGTTGATCCAAGGTTTCACCCCTGCCCTGACCGAATCCAAGGGCTCGGTCGTCAACGTGAACTCGATGGTGGTCCGCCACTCCGATCCCAAGCAGGGCGCCTACAAGATGGCCAAATCCGCCTTGCTGGCGATGTCGCAGTCGCTGGCCAGTGAACTCGGGCCGCAGGGTATCCGGGTGAACTCTGTTCTGCCCGGTTATATCTGGGGCGGCACGCTGCAGGGCTACTTCGAACATCAGGCAGGCAAGTACGGCACGACCGTCGACGAGATCTACACCGCCGCCGCGGTCAATAGCGACCTGAAGCGACTGCCCACCGAGGACGAGGTGGCGTCGGCCATTCTCTTCATGGCCAGCGACCTGTCCAGCGGCATCACGGGTCAGGCGCTGGATGTGAACTGCGGGGAGTACAAGGCATGAGCCCACCCCGAAGACGAGCGCGAGTGAGGATCGCAGCGAGGAACGAGCGAGGACCGGAGCGAGTGGGAGTCGAGCCATGAGCTTGCGCACCGATCCAGGCTCCGTCGAGGACCTGATGGCGTCGGCGACCAAGGCGTGCGGGCTCGACGACTTCGGCTCAGACGACGACGACTATCTGGAGGCGCTCGGTACGCTCCTCGAGTCCTACCGACGTGACGCCGACCTCACCGAGATCGGCAGCAAGATGAACCGCTTCTTCGTTCGCAACGCGCTTGTCGCGCGGCTGATGTCCGAGGCGGCGTGGAAACAGCACCCGCAACACGCCGACGTGGCGATCGAACGGCCGATCTTCGTCACCGGCCTGCCGCGCACCGGCACCACCGTCTTGCACCGGCTGATGAGCTCCGACCCGCGACACCAGGGCCTCGAATTGTGGCTCGCGGAGTTTCCGCAGCCGCGCCCACCGCGCGAAACCTGGTCGGAGAACCCGGTTTTCCGTGAACTCGACGCCCGATTCACCCAGGCACACAACGAGAACCCCGATTACACCGGCCTACATTTCATGACCGCGGACGAGGTCGAGGAGTGCTGGCAGCTGTTGCGCCAGTCGCTGCACTCGGTGTCCTACGAGACGCTGGCGCACCTGCCGACCTACTCGCAGTGGCTGGCGGGGCGGGACTGGATCAAGCCCTACGAGCGACACCGCAAGAACCTTGCGCTGATCGGCCTCAACGAGCCCGAGAAGCGCTGGGTGTTGAAGAACCCCAGCCACCTGTTCGCGCTCAACGCGTTGATGGCCGCCTACCCCGATGCGTTGGTGGTGCAGTGCCACCGGCCGGTGGAGACGATCATGGCGTCGATGTGCTCACTGGCCCAGCACACCACCGCGGGCTGGTCGAACAGCTTCAGTGGCGAGCTGATCGGGCACGACGCGATGGAGACATGGTCGCGCGGCCTCGAGTTGTTCACCGCCGAACGGGCCGAACATGATTCGGCCCAGTTCTACGACATGGACTACTTCGACTTGATCTCCGAACCGATCAAGACGGTCGAGGGGATCTACCGGCACTTCGGCATCGAGATGACCGACGATGCGCGGGCGGCCATGCAGGCGAGCGACGAAGAGAGCAAGCAGGGTCCGCGTGCGCCCAAGCACACCTATTCGCTCGAGGACTACGGGCTGACTGTCGATGCGGTCAAGGAGCGCTTCAAGGGGCTCTAGAATCAGCCGTCACCCGGGGGTGGGGCGCTCGACACTTCCTCCAGCACGCCCTCGGCCACCGCGTGCTTGATGCTGTCGGCCAGCTTCGGGCATGACCTCGCGCGGGCAGGTTCGCCGCCGGACTCCCGCATCTCGGTGAAGAATGCGCACCGCCGGGTCGCTTCGGAACTCCACTGCACCGACGTATGCGCGGGACCCAGCTTCTTGACGCTGACCGATACATGGCAGAACCGGCAGTCGACCGACACCAGCCCTGAGTTCAGGTAGCGCTCCCTGTCCCGCTGGGTGGCTTCCCGCACGGCGGCGGCCCGGTCCGGATCGGATGCGAAATCCGGTGCCTTGCTCCAGGATCCGCCGCCAGTGCCGCCTGCGCCGTGGGTATGGTCATCGTCGTCGTGAGCACCGTGCAGCGCCAGCATCGACCGGGCCAGATCATCGACATCCGGCGCCTGCTGCCTGTCCCGCGGGCTCATGATGACGGCTGCTCGGCCCGTTCCTTTTCATCGACCTGTGCCTTCTCTTCGGCCTGAGCTTTCAGGTTCTCTTCCACCTCGACATGCCACTTCTCGTTGGCTGCGGTGGTGTCGACCTCGATCTCGAAGCGGTCGGTCATATCGGGTGACACGTCGGCGACGTCGACGTAGAACTGCTGATACCAACGCCGCATCTGATAGACCGCGCCGTCCTCCTCGACCAGCAGCGGGTTGTCGATGCGGGTCTTGTGCTTCCAGATCTCGACGTCCTGCAGGAATCCCTTGCTGACGCCCTCGGTGAACACCCTGGCCAGCTTCTCGGTGGTTTCCTCGTCCAGGCCCTTGGGCTTCTCGACGATGACGCCCCACTGCAGCATGAACGAGTCTTGGCTGACCGGATAGTGACAGTTGATCAGGATCGACTCGGCCTTGAAACCGCCGTAGTTGTTGTGCAGCCAGTTGATCATGAACGACGGGCCGAAGTAGGACGCCTCGGAGTCGAGGTGGGCCTCGCCGTACGTGGTGCCCATGTCGTTGATGTCGGGCCGACCGACGTTGTGCAGATACTGCGACGCGATATGACCCTCGAAGACGTTCTTGAAGAATGTCGGCAGGCCGTAGTGGATGTAGAAGAAGTGCGCCATGTCGGTGACGTTGTCGATGATCTCGCGGCAGTTGGAGCCCTCGATGAGCATCGAGTTCCACCGCCAGTCGGTCCAACCGTCGTCGGCGACCTCCGGTATCTCGGGGACCCGGACCTCCTCCTGCGGAGGGTTGCCCTCGTGGTCGTGCCAAACGAACAACAGCCCGCCGCGGACGTCGGTGGTCCAGGCGCGGGTGCGCGCCAGTCGCGGCGTGCGCTTGGCGTAGGGCACCAGCTTGCACTTGCCGTCGCCGCCCCAGCGCCAGTCGTGGAACGGGCAGGCGACCTCGTCGCCCTTGATGGTGCCCTGCGACAGGTTGCCGCCCATATGCCTGCAGTAGCCGTCGAGGACCTTGAGTTCGCCCTGCGAATCGGCGAATACCACCAGCATGGTGCCGAAGATCTCGACCCCGTGCGGCTTGCCGTCCAGGTAGTCCTGCACCGGTCCGAGGCAGTGCCAACCGCGCGCGTAGCGGTCCGGCAGCGCGCCCGTGTCGATTTCGCGAACGCCCGTGTGGGCTGAGTCAGTCGTCACTTCGCGCCTCCTGTCCTTGCTCTCTAACTAGAACACGTTACAGTTTTTCCCGTTCCCTGCGCAAGGTAAACACGATCTACCTGCGGTATATCTAGACAATGCCGCTGTTCACGTTCGAGGGCCGGTCGCCGACGGTCGACCCTGGCGCTTTCATCGCACCGACGGCCACGCTGGTCGGCGACGTCCACGTCGAAGCCGGCGCGTCGATATGGTTCAACGCGGTGCTGCGGGCCGACTTCGCCCCCATCATCGTCCGCGAGGGCGCCAACGTACAGGACTGCAGCGTGCTGCACGCTCCGCCGGGGATTCCCGTCGACGTCGGACCTGGCGCGACGATCGCTCACAGCTGCGTGATCCACGGCGCCCACATCGGTGCGGAGGCGGTGATCGCGAACCATTCGACGGTGCTCGACGGCGCTGTGATCGGCAGGCGGAGTCTCATCGCCGCGCATTCACTGGTGGTCAGCGGCACCAAGATCCCCGACGAAGTGGTCGCCGCCGGTGCACCCGCCAAGGTCAGGGGACCGGTCGCCGGTACCGGAGCGCAGATGTGGGTGGAGACCAACCCTGGCGCCTACCAGGATCTGGCGCGTCGCTATGCCATCGGGCTTCGGGAGATCACCGAGCCGGGAACGCCATAGCGCATACCGTTATGCGCATGTCGATCGGTCACGTCGCCGCGCTGTGGCGGTACCCGGTGAAGTCGCTGGGCGGAGAGCAGGTCACCGACGTCGAGATCGGAGCCCGAGGTGTGCGCGGCGACCGACTGTGGGCCGTCCGCGATCTCGAGCGCGATGTCACCGCGACGGCGCGGCGCATTCCCATGCTGCTGAAGGCCACTGCCCGCTACGCCGCACCCATTGCCTCAGATGCGGGCCCCGGCAACGCGCCGGAGGTCGTGATCGCCTTCCCGGACGGCACGGAGATGTCCAGCAGCGACGGCGGTGTGCACGCGAAACTGTCGGAACTCGTCGGCCGTGATGTCCGGTTGACCGCGCTCCCGCCTGCCGACGACACCAGCCTGCACAAGTTGAGCCGCGACGAGCGCGAGAACATCTCGATTGCCGCGCTACGCAAGGACTTCGGGATCATCGAAGGGGAGAAGTTCCCCGATATGTCGATGTTCCGGGTAACAGATCTCACCACGCTGGCGCGATACTCGACACCGCCCGGCATGTTCGTCGACCTGGCGCCTGTGCACGTGATGACCCAGACGAGTCTGGAGACCATCGGCGCCGAACTCGGCGGTGACGACGTCGATGTGCGCCGCTTCCGGCCCAATATCCTGTTGGCGCTGAACAATCCGGGAGACGGGCTCCCCGAGGCGCGGTGGGCCGGCGGGCAGCTGTCGCTCGGCGGGGTTGTGCTCGAGGTGACCATGCCGACCATCCGGTGTGTCGTGCCGAGCCGCGCCCAACCGGGTCTCGACGTCGACAGGCGGATCACGAAGGCGGTCGCGGGTCGGGCGGGCCGGTGTCTGGGCAGTTACTGCTGGGTGGATACCGGCGGCTCGGTGGGTGTCGGCGACGAGGCCGCACTGAAGGAGAACAAGCATCGTGCGCTCGCCGACGCCGCCCGCCGCACGAAGCGGTTCGCGTTCGGCGTGGCGACCTCGGCGATGGACCGGTTCTCGCGCTGAACCCTTCGAAACGTGAGATAACTAGCCGCTCGGTGCGAGGCCGGTCCTCAGTGCAATCTGCTGCAACTTGCCGATGTTCATGACGAACTCGTCGGTGGTGACGTCGCCAGGTGCGCTTTGGAATTCCAGGCGCACCAACGCGGGGCCCTCGGTGAACAGCAGCAGCGTGGCTGCTTTGCTGCCGTCCTTCGACATGCCGACAGCGATGGTGCCGTTGGCGCCGACCGGAGCCGGTCGTGGGGCTGCGTCGGTGACCGTCGTGCCGATCGTGGGCAAGGCCGCACGCAACGTGTTAGCCGCCGTCTCGGCATCTGGATAAATCACGATGGTGTCGGAGATGGCGCGGGTGTCGTCCTGGTTGACGAACAGGGCACTCGCACCGGGCAACCCGTCCGGGCCCGACGAGGTAGAGGACTGCTCCCCAAACGTGTCCTCGTTGTCGCTGACGTCGGCCGGCCCAAGCAGCAGACGGCTGTAGTCGACCTCCTTGCCATCGGCCTCGCCGGTCGGGCTGGTGGTCGGAGCGGTCTGTGCCGGTAAGTTCGTTGTGGCAGCCTGACTTCCCGTACTGCCGGCTGGGTCGGTGCCGGATGATGCGCAGCCGATCGCTGCCGCGCACATCAGCGCAGCTATGGCGGTGGCCGACCTGGACTTCAAATGTCTGTTTGGGCGATATTCACACAATCTGATCTGACTTGGTTCTCGTGGGTACTGGCGGTCGCCACTCAACGTACCGGCGATTTGGCCACGACGCCGCGGACGGGCGGCGGGCTAGATCTTGCGGGCGGTTGCGGTGGCCCGGTCGAGCTCCCAGAACGCGCGCAGCGCGACGATCTTGCCCTCGTCGTCCACCCGGTAGGTGAACACGCCTTCGGCGACGACCTCGTAGCCGCTCGACCGGATCACGATGTTGCCGACGTTGGCTTCCTCGTTGCCGCACTGATAGGTCTTCTCGAAGTTGAACGTCAGCTCGCTCGGGGCGATGGCCATGTCGTAGAACTTCGCGATCGCGTCCTTGCCCCGGTGCCCCTTGCCCTCGGGGTCGAAGTGCGACGGCCCGATCGGATCCTCGACGATGGCGTCGTCGGCGAAGACGGCGAGCCACGCCTCCTTGTCGCGCGCCACCGCCGCCTCACGGGAGCGCTTCCCGGCAAGGTGGACGGGTGAGTCGCTCATCAGTCCTGCCAGCCCGAGTGGATGTAGGTGTCGGCGAACCGCTTCACCGAGTCCTGCTTCGCCTCCAGCGGGGCATCGAAGCCGAGGCCGTCGAACATCCATGGCATGACGATGTTGTCGGTGACACCTGCCTCGGCCAGCTCGCGGTGGCCGTCCACGCCGAATTTGTCGATGCAGACCGCTTGATACTCGAACGGGTCGCCGGCGCGGCCGTTTTCGCCGAGCAGCTTCTTGAGCTTGCCGATGATCTCGGCGAGCGCGTCTTTGGTCAGCATCGCGCTCGTCCACCCGTCACCAACCCGGGCCGCGCGCTTCAGCGCGACGTCGGTGTGCCCGCCGACATAGAACGGCACCGGTTCTGAGGGCGCGGGGCTCATCTGCAGTTTGTCGAAATCGTAGAACTCGCCGTGGAATTCGACCATGCCGCCGCCGAGGACGAGCTTGATCACGTCGATCATCTCGTCGATGCGCTTACCTCGCTTGGCGTAGGGCTGGCCGCACCACTCGAATTCCTCAGGGGCCCAGCCGATGCCGACGCCGAAACCGAACCGGTTGTTGGTCAGGTTGGCCACCGAGCCCACTTGGCGCGCCATCAACAGCGGATTGCGCGAGCCGAGCTTCATCACGTTGGTGTAGAACCGCACTGTCGACGTGACGGCCCCCATCGCACCCGCGGCGATCAGCGGGTCGACCCACGGCGTGTTCTCGTCCCACATCCGTGAGCCGTCGGGCGTGTACGGATAGTCGGTCGCCTGCTTCTCCATGTAGAAGATCGAGTCGGGCAGCGCGATGTTGGCGAAGCCCGCCTCCTCGATCGTCTTCGACAGCTCGACGAGCTGGTCGATCGGGCACATCGGCACCGCGCAGGTGTACTGCATCTTGCTCACGGCTTATCCGCTGGCTTGTCGGAGGAAACCACCCACATCGAGAAGTACTGCGCGCCACCGCCGTACGCGTGGCCGAGTGCCTTGCGCGCGCCCTTGACCTGGTGGTCGCCCGCCTTGCCCATCACCTGGATCGCCGATTCGGCGAACCGGATCATCCCTGACGCGCCGATCGGATTCGACGACAGCACACCGCCGGAGGCGTTGAACGGGATCCGGCCGGTCAACGCGGTCTCCCCCGCTTCTGTCAGCTTCCAGCCCTCGCCCTCGGGTGCGAAGCCGAGGCTCTCCAGCCACATCGGCTCGTACCAGGAGAACGGCACGTACACCTCGGCCGCGTCGATCTCGTCGATCGGGCTCGTGATTCCCGCCGCTTTCCACAACGCCGCAGCGGCGTCTCGGCTGGCCTGCGGGTTGACCTGGTCGCGACCGGCATAGGCCAGCGGTTCGGTGCGCAGTGCGGTGGCGTGGATCCACGCGACGGGGTGCCCCTCGGCGACCCAGGCATCCGCTGCGTCCTCGTTACCGATCACCATCGCGGCAGCGCCGTCCGACGACGGGCACGTCTCGTCGTAGCGGATCGGGTCCCACAGCATCGGGGACGCCATCACCTTCTCGACGGTGATGTCGGGCTGATGCAGATGCGCCAACGGGTTCCTGGCACCGTTGAGCCGGTCCTTGACCGCGACCATGGCGCCGATGTGGTTCGGCGCACCCGAGCGGCGGATGTAGGCGCGCACGTGCGGGGCGAAGTAGCCGCCCGCTCCCGCACCGACCGGCTTGGTGAACGGAACCGGAATGCTCAACGCCCACATGGCGTTCGACTCGGACTGCTTCTCCCACGCCATCGTCAGCACGCGCTTGTACTTGCCTGACTGCACCAGGCTGGCCGCGACGATCGAGGTCGAACCGCCCACCGAGCCCGCGGTGTGCACACGGATCAACGGCTTGTTCGTGGCGCCGGTGGCGTCGGCCATGAACAGCTCCGGCATCATCACGCCCTCGAAGAAGTCGGGCGCCTTGCCGACCACGACGGCGTCGATGTCGTCGAACGTGGAACCGGAATCCTCGAGCGCCTTGTCGATGGCCTCGCGCACGAGTCCGTTCATCGACACGTCATGGCGCTTGGCGACGTACTTCGTCTGCCCGGTGCCAAGCACCGCAGCCAAATTTTTGGACATGATCAGCTGATTCCTTTGCTCTTCGCGCAAGCGCTCATCGGCCTTCCAGAACGGCGACGAGATTCTGTTGCAGCACAGGGCCGCTGGTCGCGTGGGCCAGAACCCGCTGCGCAGAACCGTCGAAGATGTGTTGCGCGGCGAAGCCGATGCGTTCCAACCCGGCCGAGAACATCGGGTTGGCGGCCAGCGGGCCACCCGACGGGTTCACCAACGCCTCCGACGGCAACCCGATGGCCTCGGTGAGGATCAGCTGCTGATGGGTGAACGGCGCGTAGATCTCCGCCACCTCGATCGATCCGGCGTCCCCGCCGGTCGCGGCGTTCGCCGATGCCGCTGTCGACGGTGACGTGGTCAGATCCCGCGCGCCGAGGATCGGCGTCTCGATGCGGTGCTCGATGCCGGTGATCCAGGCGGGGTTCTCCCTGAGCTCACGGGCTCTGTCACCGGCGGCGAGCACGATCGCCGATGCGCCGTCGGTGATCGGGGCGATGTCATGGCGTCGCAGCGGGTCGGCGAAGAACGGCCGGCCCAGCAGCTCGTCGATGCTTTTCGCGGGCTTCTCGGAGTCGGTACGACCTGCTGCCGCAAAGGAGTCGAGCGCCACCTGCGCCATCTGCTCCGCGGTCCACTTGCCTGCGTCCAAGCCCATTCGCGCCTGCAACCCGGCCATCGACACCGAATCGGGCCACAGCGGGGCGACGGTGTACGGGTCGGTCTGCATCGCGAGTATTCGGCGCAGGGTGCCTGCGGACGATTTGCCGAACCCGTACACCAGCGCGGTCTCGACCTGGCCGGTCAGCAGTTTGATGTAGGCCTCGTAGAGGGCCCACGCCGCGTCCATTTCGACGTGGGATTCGTTGATCGGCGGGATCGCGCCGATCGAGTCGATCGCCGAGATGAACGAGAAGGCCCGGCCGGCAAGGTAATCCGATGAGCCCGAGCACCAGAATCCGATGTCGGTCTGCTGTAGCCCTAGCTCGTCGTAAAGCTGGGCAAAACAGGGCATCAGCATCTCGACGCCGTTGGTGGTGCCGTCGGTGCGGCGGACGTGGGGCGCGTGCGCGAAGCCCACCACTGCGATATCAGTCATTTGCAGGCCTTTACAGGTGGTGCTTGTAGGTGTCGTAGTCGGCGTCGGGCTCACCCGTCGGCCGGAAGTAATCGATGTTGTCGATGCCAAGACCCCACTCGTCGCGGGGTTTCCATACGGCCTGCACGCGCATCCCCATCCGAACGTCCGCCGAGTCGATCTCGGTGACCAGGTGCAGGAACGGGATGTCGGCGCCGTCGAGCAGCACGTATGCCGCGACATAGGGCGGCTTGATCCGCTGTCCGGGGAACGGGATGTTGATGATCGCGAACGTGGTGACGGTGCCCTTGTCGGGAAGCTCGAGGAACTGGTCGAGCTCCAGACCGGTGGCCGGATCGGCCTCCTTGGGCGGGAAGTAGACCTTGCCAGGCCGACCATTCACGTCCCCGGTGCGCGCCGCCAGCAGCTTGCCCTCCTCGAGCGCGCGAAGGAACTTCGACTCGGGAAGCGATGCGGTGTGCTGGATCTCGATCCACGACGACGTCACCTGAACCTTGACCGGTTCGCGATCGTCCGAACCGGAGGACGGCTCGACTGATTCTTCGGTCTCACCGGGCACGAAGTACGCGATATCCGTGATCGCCCCAACGGGCTCGTCGATCCAGTGCGCATGTACCCGGGCGCCGGTGCTGATTTCGTCTGACGACCCGGCGTTGACCGCGTGCAGCAGCGGGATGTCGGCCCCGTCGAGTTTGATCAGCGCCCACGCGAACGGCTTGTCCAGCGGCTGACCCTCCAGGGGCGTCGACTGCCAGGTCCACGACAACACGGTCCCGACGCTGCTCACCGGTACGATCTCGGTCAGCCGTTCGTAGGTGACGGGGTCGAATTCGGCGGGCGGCACGTGCACCCGCCCGTCCGAACCTCGGACGCCGACGATGCGTCGTTCGCGCAGGGCGGTGAAGAATTGGGACAGAAGTGTTCCGACTGAACGGGTGTAGTCGAATGAGAGCTTCAGCGGCGCCGAGAGAGGCCGCTCATGCTTGTCGATCTGCACCGGGCTGCTTTGGCCTGTGGTCACAGCATCGAGTAGAACAGGTTCTAAGAGCGGTTTCAAGCGACCGCCGAAAGGCTTAGGAAGGCGAGCTAGATGAAGCTGGGTTTGCAGCTCGGATATTGGGGCGCGCAGCCGCCCGAGAACGCTCCTGAACTGGTCGCGGCGGCCGAGGAGGCCGGCTTCGACACCGTGTTCACCGCAGAGGCCTGGGGTTCGGACGCCTACACGCCGTTGGCGTGGTGGGGCCGCGAGACCAAGCGGATGCGACTCGGCACGTCGGTCATCCAGCTGTCGGCGAGAACCCCGACCGCGTGCGCGATGGCTGCCCTGACACTCGACCACCTCTCCGGCGGTCGGCACATCCTGGGCCTCGGGGTGTCCGGGCCGCAGGTGGTGGAGGGCTGGTACGGGGCGAAGTTCCCCAAACCGCTGGCCCGCACCCGCGAGTACATCGACATCCTTCGGCAGGTCTGGGCCCGCGAGGCGCCGGTGCACAGCGACGGTCCGCACTACCCGCTGCCAGTGACCGGCGAGGGCACCACCGGGCTCGGCAAGAACCTCAAGCCGATCACCCATCCGCTGCGCGCAGACATCCCTGTGATGCTGGGCGCTGAGGGCCCGAAGAACGTCGCGCTGGCCGCCGAGATCTGCGATGGCTGGCTGCCGATCTTCTACTCGCCCCGCATCGCGGGCATGTACAACGAGTGGCTCGACGAGGGATTCGCCCGGCCGGGCGCGCGTCGCAGCCGTGAAGACTTCGAGATCTGCGCGACGGCGCAGGTGGTCGTCACCGATGATCGCGCTGAGATCATGGAGTTGATGAAGCCGCATCTGGCGCTCTACATGGGCGGGATGGGCGCCGAGGACACCAACTTCCACGCCGACGTCTACCGCAGGATGGGCTACGCCGAGGTGGTCGACGACGTGACCAAGCTCTTCCGTTCCGGACGTCAGGACGGAAAAGAGCAAGCGGCCAAGATCATTCCCGACGAGCTGGTCGACGACTCGGCGATCGTGGGCGACCTCGCCTACGTTCAGGAGCAGATCAAGGCATGGGACGCCGCAGGCGTCACGATGATGGTGGTCGGAGCCCGCTCGCCCGAGCAGATTCGCGACCTCGCCGGGCTCGCCTAGGCGAGGGTCCGCGCATCGCCGAACGTCATGTCGGCGTTGCCGATCGACATG
>CADEGF010000004.1:108193-202399 GCA_902826815.1 uncultured Mycobacteriaceae bacterium | reverse complement strand
CGGGCGTTCAGCAAGATAGCGGGCGATCCAGAGATACGCCGCTGGACTGATGCGAACGAGAGCACGACTTCCATTGCCGCCCTTGGGAATGATCTCCGCTGTTTGATCTGCGGCATGAAGCAAACCCCGCCGCATGCTGAGCAATTCACTAGCTCGCAGGCCCGAAGAGATCGCGGTAGCGACTATGGCGCGGTCCCGGTTGTTTCTCAGCGAGGTGAATACCTCCTCGTAGAGGTCATCGCTGAGCGCCCGCGGCGCTCGATCAGTCATCTTCTGCCGATACGGCGCACGCTTCTTCTTGTGATGGGGCGGACCGTCGAAATGTTGACGGTGTGCGTCGAGTCGGACGATATCTCCACGCGATTTCGGTACCGGATTAATCAGCGGCCCCAGATCCGCCTCGAGGGCGAACTCATAGAAGCCGCTCAGCGACGACAGCCGACGATTGATCGAAGACCGAGCGTACGACGAGTCCAGGTAGGGCTTACCGGTCCGCTCATTCACGGAGCCTGCATCGGGCCGGTGACTGTCCGAAACAGATCCGCGGCGGCGTTGAGGATTCTCCCGACATCGGTACCATCGGACCCAATCACGAACTTCGCTCCTCGTCGCGCTTGCCCACGAAATGTGCACGCCGTCAAGGAAACGAGTCCAGCTCAGAAGGTCATACGCATAGGCGCGCAGCGTCGCCGGAGAGTTGTCACAAGCATCGAGGTCGGCCAACCATAGATTGACATGGGCCACCCCCACACCTGATCCGTCGACCAGACGCCACGGTAACGAGCCCGTCTTTCCACGCAGAACCGCACCGACCTTCGCGATATCGAGACCCTCGACAGCTCTCAACTCGGCGTCGTCTACCATCACAGCCCCCGATTCATATAGTCAATGCTGGCGACATTAAACGGGCCGGCCGACAAGCTCACGCTGCCTAATCTGACAAACGTGCTCAACCGAACTGCAGTTAACCGCACTCTGGCTTACCTGATCCGGGAGGACGGCTGGGACTACTCGGTCGAGGCCGCACGCGCGGGAGTGGCGCACAGCTATGTGTACGGCGGTGTCCCAGTGGAGCGCTATGCGGCTATAGAGACCGCCCAACAAGAAGCCAACGATGCGTTACGCGGACTATGGGGCCCGCCGTGTTACGGCAACACCGATTCAATCGCCGAAACAGGTCCAGGAACTGAAACAGCACCCGCGGCATCACCTGTGCCCTTCTATCAACCGCCGGTCGCCGCACCTGCCGCGGAATCACCTCCGCAACCTCAGAGTGCGTACTACAGCGACTGTGACGAAGCGCGCGCAGCCGGTGTAGCACCCATTCACGACGGCGAGCCAGGGTATCGCCGCGGGCTCGACCGAGACCGGGATGGCATCGCATGCGACCAGTGATTCGACGGCTATGGTGTACTTTCGGCGCTGAGTGTCGCGTGTGCTGCTGCGCTCGTATTGTGTTCGACGGCAACAGCATTCCCATTCAGTAGCTGCGATCAAGCTGAAGCAGCCGGGGCGGCACCGATCTATGCCGGAGAACCCGGCTACAGCACCAAACTAGATCGAGACGGCGACGGCGTCGCATGCGAGTTGGGCGGCGGCCCCGCGGTTCCTTTGGCTGCAACGCAGTCCACGACAATCATCACTTTTTCCGACGCCGAATGCGTCGACTTCACTGTGCCGGACCACAACGGACGGTCGCAGCTGACCTTCTGCCGGCAGTCTCCCTGCGAAGCAGCGGTGCTCACCCATACAGCGGCTCCGGATCAATTGATTGGTGCCGATCCGGTCATGGGGAGCGCCAGCTCATTGGGCTGTTCGGTGACGCGCGACTACGACAAGAAGGTTCTCATCGCCAGCACCGCCTACGCGGGCGACGGAACCGAAGTGAACTGCATCATCGATGCGTAAATGAGCATCGAATTGCCTGAGCGCGCCCGAAGGGATTCGAACCCCCAACCTTCTGATCCGTAGTCAGATGCTCTATCCGTTGAGCTACGGGCGCCTGTGTATTCAATTGTGCGTGGCTGCGTGAGCCTCGGCGGAGGCGAGAGGATTTGAACCTCCGGTCGCCTTTAAGGGCGACAACTCATTAGCAGTGAGTCCCATTCGGCCGCTCTGGCACGCCTCCCGACGGTTTACCGCCGATCCGACAGAGTACACAGGGGCAACGCCACCAGGCAAAGCGCAGTTCAGCCACCCCCGAACGGACCATAGACTGGTCGGGTGCCCGCCCGTCTACGTCCTGAACTGGCCGATCTACCCGCATACACGCCCGGCAAGACGGTGCAGGGTGCGATCAAGATCGCAAGCAACGAGACGGTGCAACCTCCGCTGCCGAGCGTGCGGGCCGCGATCGAGAAGTCCGCCGGGAACATCAACCGCTACCCGGACAACGGCTACGTCGAGCTGAAAGAGCGGCTCGCCAAGCACGTCAACTTCGCGCCCGAGCACATCGCGGTCGGTTGCGGATCGGTGAGCCTGTGCCAGCAGCTCATCCAGATCACCTCGACGGTCGGCGACGAGATCGTCTACGGCTGGCGCAGCTTCGAGATCTACCCGCTACAGACCCGCACCGCCGGCGCCACACCGGTACAGGTGCCGCTGACCGACCACACATACGACCTCGAGGCGATGGCGGCCGCAGTCACCGACCGCACCCGGCTCATCTTCGTCTGCAATCCGAACAACCCGACCAGCACCGTCGTCGACCCCGACGCATTGGCGCGCTTCATCGAGTCGGTGCCGTCGAACATCCTGATCGCGCTCGACGAGGCTTACGTCGAGTACATCACCGACGACAAGCTGCCCGACAGCTTCGGGCTGGTCCGCGCGCACAGCAATGTCGTTGTGCTGCGCACGTTCTCGAAGGCCTACGGGCTGGCGGGGCTGCGCGTCGGCTACGCCGTCGGCGATCCCGACATCGTCACCGCACTCGGCAAGGTGTACGTGCCGTTCAGCGCGACGAGCATTTCGCAGGCCGCCGCGATCGCATCGCTGGACGCCGCCGACGAGCTACTTGCCCGCACCGACGCCGTCATCGCCGAACGCGCAAGGGTGACCGCGGCGCTACGCGAAGCCGGCTACACCGTCCCACCGTCGCAGGCCAATTTCGTCTGGCTGCCTCTGCCGGGCCGCGCCCAGCAGTTCGCGGCCGACTCGGCCAACAGCCGCATCATCGTCCGCCCCTACGGCGACGACGGGGTGCGCGTCACCGTCGCCTCTCCACAGGAGAACGACATGTTCTTGGAGTTCGCGAAGGGCTGGATAACCAGCGCATGACCGACGCCCGAAAGCGGTTCGCGAAACTCAAGCAGTTCGCCAGGATTCACGAGAACGGCGACAAGTTTCTGGCGATCACCAACGGCAAGGGTGCTCTCGAGAAAGGGCGTCATTTCTACTTTTACCTGGAACGCGCCCAGCCGACATCGTTGATTCTGCGCTGAGGGCTGTGCTCATTGCCGCCGCGATCACGACCCTGAGCGCAGAATCAACGCGGCTAAACCCCCGGGTTTCGGCCGGTGTAGGCCACCAGTCGATCGAGCGCGGCAGCCTCGCTGGGCAAGTCAACGGGGTCGTCGAAACCTGCGGTGGTGCGGCCCTGCGGTGTGATGATGCCCTGCGCCAAACCCATCACGTAGTCCACCAGTGAGTCGGGCGCGTTCACGGTGCTCCCCACCGCCGCCGCGTAATCCCAGGCGTGGACCAGGAATTCCAGCGACAGGATGCCCGCCATCACCTGCGCAGGCGCTTCGTTGTCACCGAACTTCACGGTGCCGTCGAGCCCGCGTCGGTGCCATGCGTCCAGCGCGGGCCTGGCCGCGGCGACGACCTGTCGTTCGACCGAATCGGTCGGATCGCGATCGGGGAGCTCCGCACCCGCGGCGCCTCCGATGACGGTGATCGAGTTCATCAGGTGATCGGTCAGCCCGGCGATGTCGAATTCCCGGCACGGGGTCTGCTTGGCCCAGTCGTCGTTGGCGATCGGGTGCAGCACGCTCTGCAGCGCAGCCAGGCTGGCCTCCGCGCTGTCGAGTTCGTCGGACGGTGGGGAATCGGGACCGGAAGGCAAATCGGTGGACATGATCCACACGCTACGACGCGGGTGCGCCGTATCGTTGCGCAGATGAGAACCCATCTGCGGGTGACAGCCGCGGCTCTTATCTTCGTCGGCCTTGCCACCGGGTGCTCACGCAGCACCGAGGGCACCGTCGCGATGACCACGGAGCCCGGCCCGCCGATCTCGGCGCCCACGCGGACACCGTCGACGACCGATCCCGGCTTCCCCGGTATCCCCGGCTTGCCCAGCATCCCTGGCCTCCCCCAGATCCCCGGCTTCCCGATGCCGGGCAACTCGAACGTTCCCGAGGTGCCCGCGCCCGCGAATTTCGACACCATGAAGTGCAGCGAGTTCACCAAGCTCGACGAGGCCACCCAGCGGGCCGTCATCAAGGCCATCCTCGACAAGGAGGGCCCGCAACAGGGCCAAGGCGCGGACGCCGAGATGATCGCGGCGATCATGGCGTCCGCGATGTGTTCGTTCATGCCGAGCATGGTCGTCAAAGAGGTGGTGCTCGGCGGGTCGCCGCCGTGAGTGGCTAGCCTTTCGGTCCATGGGCGACACGTACGAATCCCTGACCGTCGACATCTCTGACCACGTCGCGCAGGTGACACTGACCGGCCCGGGTAAGGGCAACGCGATGGGCCCGGCCTTCTGGGCGGAGATGCCCGAGGTGTTCGCGAAGCTCGACGCCGACCTCGATGTCCGCGCGATCGTGCTCACCGGCTCTGGCAAGAATTTCAGCTACGGCCTCGACCTGCCCGCGATGGGTGGGTCGCTGGCCGGTGTGATGGCAGGCGGCACGTCCGCGCGACCGCGCGCCGAGTTCCACGCCACGATCCTGCGCATGCAGGGCGCGATCAGCGCCGTCGCCGACTGCCGCACCCCGACCGTCGCGTCGGTGCACGGCTGGTGCATCGGTGGCGGGGTGGACCTGATCTCGGCGGTCGACATCCGCTATGCCAGCGCCGACGCGAAGTTCTCGGTGCGCGAGGTGAAGCTCGCGATGGTCGCCGACGTCGGGAGCCTGGCCCGGCTGCCGCTGATCCTCACCGACGGCCATCTGCGCGAGCTGGCGCTCACCGGCAAGAACATCGACGCCGCACGCGCCGAGAAGATCGGCCTCGTCAACGACGTCTATGACGACGCAGAGGCCTCGCTTGCCGCCGCGCACGAAACCGCGGCCGAGATCGCCGCGAACCCGCCGCTGACCGTCACCGGCATCAAGGACGTGCTGGATCAGCAGCGCATCGCCCGGGTCTCGGAGAGCCTGCGCTATGTGGCGGTGTGGAATTCGGCCATGCTGCCGTCGCAAGACCTCACCGAGGGCATCACCGCGACGTTCGAGAAGCGCGAGCCGAAGTTCACGGGCGACTAACTGGGCGACTAATAGGACGCCAGCCGAGATCGGCTTTCGCCTTCGCATTCGACAGCGGCAGCCAGGTCGTGCCGAACGCGGTCGCCGGGTACGACGCAACCAGGCCGACCAGCCGATGCGAAATCGGGATCGGCCGTGGCCGATGCAGCTTCGCGGAGAGCTCGCGAGCGTAGTCGCCGAACGACTGCGGCCGGTCGTCGACGATGTTGTAGATCTCCCCGCCACGGCCACGATCAAGGGCGTCGGCCGTCGCCTTGGCGACATCATCGACGTGTATCCACGACACGATTCCGTTGCCGGTCATCGCGGGCAGCACGCACCACTTCGCGAGGCAAACGAAGAGCTCGTCGTGCGGCACCCCTGGTCCGTAGAAACACCCGTACCGCAACACGATTCCCTCGGTGTCGCTGTGCTCGCCGGACGACAGCACATTGCGCTCCATACCCCGCAACGCCGCGAGCATCGCATCTCCGCCGGGCGGCGGCGGCCCCGGATAGGGGTCTGTCTCGTCCATCACCGCAGGCCCGGTGGTCGGATAGCCGTAGGCGAAGATCACCGATTCGGCGACGATGCGGCGCACACCCGCGTGCTGCGCGGCGGCGACGAGGTTCGAAGCGCCTGTGCTCCAGAGCTTTCGGGCCGGCTCGAAGTCCTTCGGCCGCTTCGGCCCCAGCTTCGGCAGCGTGGTGAGCAGCGAGACGACGACCTCGGGGCCGACATCGGCGACCACCTTGTCGATGTCGTCGGCGTCGAAGAAGTCGGCCACCATCGGTTTCGCCCCCGCCGCCTCGATCGCGGCGGTCTTGGACGACGACCGGGTGACACCGACGACCTCGTGGCCGCGGGCATTGAGTTCGCGCAGCAGTGGAAGGCCGGGGACGCTGGTGGCTCCTGCAACCAGTACGCGCATCAGCGCCCACCGATTTTTTCGGCGTTCACTGCGGCGCGCAGTGCGAACGCCAGGATCACCGTCGTCGCCACCAACCCACCCGCCTCGAGCCAGCCGATGAGATCACCTGCACCGTGGTGCGGGTCGATGATGTGGCTGAGCGAATGCAGCGCCCAGTGCAGCGTCGCGAACGCCAGCGCGGGCACCCGCCATGACACCCGCCGCACGGCGGCCAGCAAGAGCAGGCCCTGCGGGATCTCGAACGTGGCGTTGTCGAAGATGTAGTGATCGTTGCGGACCCCGAACGTCCCGAGGGTGTCGAAGAACGTGCCGGGGAAGAACAGCATGAACAGCCCGATGCCAAGGGCGTACACGCCGAAGACGATCAAAGTAGTTTCGACAAGCCCGGCCCTTGTGCGCGTCGGTGTCGTTGACATACGTTCACCGTAGTTGGTCAATGGCCTCAAGATAGGCACCACTTTCATGGCAGTATCGGGTACCACTTCTGCTGAGCTTCTGCTCGAACTCGACCGCGCCGCGGCCGAACCCCTGCACCGTCAGCTCGCCGACGGACTGCGCAACGCCATCCGCACCGGCAGGTTGGCCCCGCACACCCGGATGCCGTCGACGCGGGTGCTCTCGACGGACCTCGGCGTCTCCCGGCGCCTGGTGGTGGACGCGTACAGCCAACTGGTCGCCGAGGGCTTCCTGCTGAGCAGGCACGGCTCTGGCACCAGGGTCGCGACCGTCGAGGCGGCCAGCGCACCGGAACAGACCGAGTCGGCGCGACGGTACGACGTCGACTTCCTCCCTGGCTCGCCCGATCTCGGCAGCTTTCCCCGTGCCGCCTGGCTGCGCGCTCTGCGGGCCGGCCTCGCCGACATCGGCTCCGAGTCATTCGGGTACGTCGAGCCGCAGGGCCTCGGCGCGGCGCGCACCGCCATCGCCGACTACCTTCGCCGCACCCGCGGCGTGCAGGCCGACCCGCGGCACATCGTGCTCTGCTCGGGAGCGACTCAGGCCATCGCGCTGATCGGCCGCGCGCTGCAGAACAGCGAACTGCCGTTGGCCATGGAGGATCCCGGTTTCTGGTTTCATCGGATGGTGTTGCGAGACAACGGTATCGAACCGATATCCGTACCGGTCGACGACGACGGTCTCGACGTGTTCGCGCTGGCCGACAGCGGCGCGAAGACCGTCCTTTCGACGCCGGCACACCAGTCGCCGACCGGCGTGGTGCTCTCGGCCGCCAGGCGCACCGCACTCGTCGAGTGGGCGCGCGCAGGCCACCTGGTCATCGAGGACGACTACGACGCCGAATACCGCTACGACAGGGCCCCCGTCGGCGCCCTACAGGGCATCGCCCCCGACCGGGTGATCTACCTCGGCTCCACGAGCAAGACCCTGGCACCCGGATTACGCATCGGCTGGATGGTGCTGCCGCCTCAACTGGTCGGTGCGATCAGGCTCTCAAAGAGCCTCGCCGACACCGGCAGCTCGGTGATGGACCAGATCGCCTTCGCCGGGCTGTTGACCTCCGGCGGTTACGACCGACATCTGCGCCAGATGCGCCGTCGGTACCTCACCCGGCGCAACGCGCTGCTCGCCGCGCTGTCGCGCTATCTCCCGCAGGCGAGGGTGCTCGGAGCGGCCGCAGGGGTCCACCTCACCGTCCGGTTTCCCGACGGATATCCGGTCGCCGACCTGGTCAGACGCGCAGCGACGATGCGGGTGAACGTCGAGCCGCTCGCCCCTTGCTACGCGGATCCCGGCACGGCTCCGCCCGGCCTGTTACTCGGCTACGCCAACCTCACCGAAAGCCAGATCGACGCCGGGGTGGCCGCGCTTGCGAGGGCCGCGTGACCGTCGATGTCGAGGTGCACACGACCATCGCCCGACCGCGCGCGCAGGTCGCGGCATACTGCTGCGATCCAGCCAATGTCACGGCATGGAACGCCAACATTGCGGCGGTGCAGTGGGATTCGGACAGCGCTCTCGTTGTCGGCTCGCTGTTGGAGTTCACAAGCGGGTTCCTCGGCCGGGCACTGAAGTACACCTGCGTGGTGGCGGAGTGGGTGCCAGACGAGCGGTTCGTCATGCGGTCCGACCGCGGGCCGTTCCTGATGGAGACCGCCTACCTCTGGGAGGACGACGATCAGGGTGGCACATGGATGACGCTGCGCAGCCGGGGGGAGCCGACGGCGTTCACCGGGCTGTCTGCACCGATCCTCGCGACCGCCGTCAGGAGGGCGACCGCGAAGGACCTCGGGCAGCTCAAGGTCATACTCGAAGGCGTCAACTTGTCATAGACCCGCAGCTTGTTACGCTCCCTCGGGGGAGCTGGGGATATGAAACCCACACCGTTTTATCACGTATAGCAGGAGCACGATGACCGAGCGCGGGGCGGCCCAGCCGGGCCACGCGACTCCCGAAGCACTGAAGCAAGCGCTCACCGAACACGCCGCGCCCGAGCGACTCGTCGTGGCAAGGGGCCTGTTCACCGGCCCGAGCGCCGCAGTGGTCGACGAGATGTACGCGCGCATCGTCACCGGGCAGGCGCACAGGGAGCGCTACGAACTGCACCTGGAAAAGGGTGCGACCGTCGACACCAACACGTACTTCGGCCGGCTGCCCGCGAGCTATTTCCAGCGCTGGACCACCGTCGACGAGGTCCAGCTGAAGCTGGCGTTCGACACATCGACGCGGGCGCGGGTGCTGCTGCGCGGATCCGACATCCACGGCGGCGCCAGAACCATCGACAGCGCCGAGGTCGACGGCACCGGCACCGCGGTGCTGACCGCGCGGCTCAACGAGTACGTCGACGGTGGCGCGCTGTGGATGGAAACCACGGCGGTCGGCGGGCCGCTGACGATCACCGACCTCGAGTGGACCGCGCCCGCACCCCCGACGATCCGCCCGGCGGCGATCGCGATCTGCACCTTCAACAGGGCCGACGACTGCGCGGCCAACGTCGCGGCCGTCGCGGGTGACAAGGGTCTGCTGGCGGGCATCGACGCGATCTACGTCGTCGACCAGGGCACCGACGCCGTCGACACCAGGCCGTTGTTCACCGATGTGTCAGCACAGCTGGGTGACAAGGTCGTCTATCTGAAGCAACCGAACCTCGGTGGCGCAGGCGGCTTTTCGCGAGGCATGTTCGAGATCTCCGGCGTCGCCGACCACGCGAACGTGATCCTGATGGACGACGACATCCTCTGCGAGCCCGAGACCATCCTGCGGCTCAACGCGTTCGCGAACCTGACCCCGTCTCCGACGATCGTCGGCGCGCAGATGCTCTACCTGAAGAACACCCGCGAACTGCACGTCAGCGCCGAGCAGACGCAGATGACGCGGCTGCGCGCGGGCCGGTGGGCGCCGCGGGCCCTGCACAAGTCGGATATGACCAAGTACCGCCAGCACAAGCGCATCGACGCCGAATACAACGCGTGGTGGTCGTGCCTCATCCCGTCGGAGGTGATCGCGGCCATCGGCCTGCCGGTGCCGATGTTCTTCCAGTGGGATGACATCGAGTACGGCCTGCGCGCCCGCGACGCGGGATTCCCGACGACGACGTTGCCCAACGCGGGCGTCTGGCACGCCGACTTCGACTGGAAGGACCGCGACGAGTTCTTCCGGTATTTCAGCGTCAGGAACTCACTGATCACCCACGCACTGCACGGAACCATCGATACGAAGGCCACCGGTCGATGGCTGGCGCGCGAGATCACCGAAGGACTCGTGTCGATGCAGTACGGCATGGCGTACACGATGATTCGCGGCATCGAGGACTTCCTGGCAGGCCCCGAGGTACTGCGCGACGGCGGACCGGCGGCACTGGCCGCGATCCGCGAGGAGCGTAAGTCCTACGCCGAGACCGTCGTGCATCCAGCGGTCCAGATCGGCGAGATCACCAATGCGATCCCCCGGATCCATCCGCGCGGCCCACTGCCGGAAAAAGACAGAATCAACCTGGTGCTCGCCAAGCGGTGGCTGTTCCAATGGCTCGGCCGGACGATCCCCGGGCCGGTCGCCATCGCGGCCGAGGACAACCAGTGGTGGCACGTCTCGTTGTTCGACCACGCCGTGGTGACCGACGCGTCGCAGTCCGGAGTGCGTGTGCGTCGACGCGACAAGCAGAAACTCACCACATTGACGAAGCGAATGAACAAGGCGCTCAAGAAGTTCCGCTCCGAGGCGCCTGCGCTGCAGGAGTCCTACCGCCGAGCGCTTCCCGATCTGATCAGCCGCGAGAACTGGGCCCGCCTCTACGAGAGCTGATCAGTGCAGCAGGACAACCACCTGTTCGTGGTTGCCCGTGTACGCCAGATACTCGAACGTGCGACCGGTCTGCTGCAGGAACTCGGTCCACGCGCGGTACTCGTGCTGCTGCCAGCCCGGGTAGTTGAAGAACTCGTCGAACACCAGCACCGTTTCCGGCGCGAGTCGTTCGTGGGTCAGGTCGAGCACCGTCTTCGTCGACGAATACAGGTCGCAGTCGACGTGCACGAAGGCGATCGGCTCGTCGGTCTCGGCCAGAAACGTCGGCAGAGTGTCCTCGAAGAGGCCCGCGATCACCGTCGCGCCGGGGATGTCGGGCGGCTGCTGAGCGAACTCTCCCGCCGGAAACCCGGTCCGCCACGTCTGCGGCAGGCCGGTGAACACGTCGAAGCCCGCGACCGTGCGGTCGGCGGCCACCACGTCGGCGATGATCTGCAGCGTGCTGCCCGTCGCGACGCCGAACTCGAGGGCGAGGCCGGGGCCCTTGATCTCGCCGAGCGCATAACGCAAAGTGTCCGGCGACTCCCAGAACACCTTGGCCGTCGGCATGTTCTCCAGCACGAACGCCGCACTCTGCTGCGCCGCGCAAACGTCCTGCGCGTAAGAAATATCGCGCCGGGCACGGTATTCGGTGTCCGCCGCGCGGGCGACGGCGGCCGTGGCGGACTGGTCGATCCGGCCCAACGTGGCCTGCATCTCGGCGATCTGGTCTTGCTGCTCCCGCCGTGCGTGGGCCAATTCGGCAGCCACCACCTCGGCCACGGCTCGCTGCAGCTTCTCCCGCGCCGACGCCTTGAAGCGGTCAAGCATGAGTCAACGGTAGCGCCGAGGGACCGGGCGTAGGCACGAACCACATGCCGGTTTGCTGTCGGACCCATATGATCCTCGCCGATGACCAAGTTGCAGGAGGTAGCGGCCGACCACGTCGACCAGCAACCCGAGCCACAGCGGCGAAGGGGCGCAGACCTCTGGTGGGCCATCCCTGGAGCGCTGATCGCCGCGGCCGTGTTCTTCGCCGCACGCAAGGGCTTGGTCGACGACGCCTACATCACGCTGAGCTACGTCCGCAACGTCGCGGAGCATCTGCATTGGGGGATGATCCCCGCGGAGGAGTCCAACACCGCGACGTCGCCGCTGAACGTGATGATGATGGCGGCCGCCACCTGGATCACGGCGGTGACGGGCGCGCTGCGCCCTGTGCTTGGCCTGGGCATCCTCACCGTCGTGCTGTCGGCGGCCATGGCCGTGTGGGCGGCGCAGATTGCCCGCCGCATCAACGTCCACGGCGCGTGGTCGCTCGCCGTCTTGGCGGTCGTCTTCGCCAACCCGTTCGTGAACTCGGCGCTTGGGCTCGAGGTAGTGCCGATCGCCGCGTTCCTGACCGGATTGACCGCCCAGGCGGTCGCGGGGCGCCGGATCGCCTTCGGCGTGCTCGCAGGCCTGCTCGTGCTCACCCGGCCGGATCTCGTCATCGTCGTCGCGGTGATGTACCTGATCACCCCGGCCATCCGGCGCCGGTTCTGGGTCGCCCCACTGGCCGCGCTCGCCGTCGCGCTGCCGTGGTGGGCGTTCAGCTGGTATCACTTCGGCTCCGCCATCCCGACCACGCTGGTGATCAAGACCCTGCAGAAGTCGTTCGGTGAGGCCACCTTCGGCAACGGGCTGTGGAAGATGTGGCAGGCAGGCTCGACGCTGCCGCTGCTGCTCGCCATCATCCCCGCTGCGGCCGGTCTGGTCACGGTGCTGTGCCTGTTGGCGGCGGGCGTGGCGCGCCGCCTGCCCGCCGCGCAGTGGCCGCTCGTCGGGCTTGGTGTCGGCGGCCTCGCGGAGTTCGGCGCATACAGCGCGCTCGGCGTGCCGCCGTATCACTGGTACTACGTCAGTTCGACTGTCGCCCTTGGGATCTCCGGTGTGTTCGGGTTGGCGCTGCTGCTCCGCCGTGGTCGCGCGCTACGGGTCGGCGCTCCGATTCTGGTCGCCGCCGCGCTCGCCGTCGGCGCCGTCGTGTCGTTCGCGGGCCTCGGCATGCCGTGGAAGCATCCGGTGATCTTCGGAAACTGGGCGCTGCCGCAGGAGTACATGGCGATCGGCACGGAGGTCGGCGAACTGGTGGGCGATGCCACCGTGAAGGCTCCGCCGGAGATCGGCACGGTGGCCTACGCATGTGACTGCAATGTCGTCGACGTGTTCTCCGACCCCGGGATCACGCTGCCCTCGATCGAGAAGCGGATCGACGAGGCAGGGCCGGTGATGAAGTGGCTTCTCGAACTGAATTTCTCCCGACTCGACACGACACAGCAGCCGCTCACCCCCGAGTACAAGCTCGCGTGGACACGTGACGGGTATCCGCCGGGCATACCCGCGTGGCACACCAACTCACCGTGGACCGCGCCCGCGACCATGTACCTAGAACCGGTCACCGACTGATGAAGCTCGGGCCATTTTGGCGTCGACGGAGGACTCATTGACCCACACCTTGGGAACCAGCCACCGGACGCGATTGCCCGACGGCCGGTCGCTGCACTGGATGGTCGCAGGCGACGGGCCGACGACCGTTGTCTTCGAAAGCGGCATGGGAGTCTCGCGCTCGGTCTGGGGACTCGTCCAACCCCGAGTCGCCAAGCGGACGCGGGCCATCGTCTACGACCGCGCGGGCACCGGACGCAGCGATCGGGACCCCGCGCGCCGCAGCCTCACTCGGCTCGCTGACGATCTCGAGGCGCTCCTTGTCGACGCCGCCCCAGGCCCGGTGGTCCTGGTCGGGCACAGCTGGGGCGGACCCATAGTGCGGTCGGTGGCCGCGCGACTCGGTCATGGGCGGGTGCGCGGCGTGGTCGTGGTCGACCAAGTCGACGAACACTGCGAGCAGTACTTCGAGCCCTCGGCTGCGCGGCGGTTCGCGATGACGAAGCTGACCCCTGCGCTGGCACGCATCGGCCTCTATCGCCTTATGGGCTCGCGACCGGGACGCGTGCTGCCCGCCGACGTCTACTGCGACCATCGGCGCGAGGACTTCTCGGTGGCCGCCGCGCAGGCAATGAACGCTGAGATGACGCCGTTTATGGACGACCTCGCGGCGCTTCGGGACGGTCCCCCCGACCTCGGCGGCATCCCGCTGACCGTGATCAGCGGTACCAGGAGCACGAGGCTCGACCGTAAGGTGCGGGAGTCGATCACCGCTGCCCACCGGCTGACAGTGCAGCGGACGCCCGACAGCAGGCTGGTTGCGGCAACCGACTCGGCACACCTGGTGATTTACGACGAGCCCGGCATCGTGGTCGAAGAGGCACTGCGCACAATCGGCGGTCTCCACTGAGTGGAACTCGATCGCGCGGAGGCTATTCCAACGACGGGGGTACGTCTGGGGACATCTCAACGTGCCCTAGACGCTGCGCCTCGTCGGCGGCGGCGGCGGGAATGAACCCGATCGCATCTCCACGAGACCATCGGTACATGGGCGAGACCAACCCGGCCCCGGTGCCGATAGCCGCTCTCACCCCACCACCGTCCCGTCCCGTGGGTGGTGAGGTGCTGCCGTCCGGGGTCAGCTTCCCGACGCCACTGCCCGCTTCGCCGTCTCGAGCAGATGATCAGCAGCGCGGTGCATCTTCTTGCACTCCGCGTTGGAGATCGACTCGTGGGTGTAAGCCGCCTTGTTCTTCAGCCCCAGCAGCGTGGCGAGGTGTCGCTCGGAACCTCTGTCCGCCTTCATCAGGAGAGCGCGAGCCTCGTTGTGGTTGCTGGTGTTTGAGTGCACGCCGAGGCGCACACAGCAGATCACGTCCGCAGCGGCGATGCCGGCGTCGACGTACAGGTCACCTGCTGCGCTGGGCATCTCGACTTCCACATGTTCAGCGGCGTCGAAGAACTCGTTCGCCTTGGCCAGTCGTCCGGCAGTAACCTCGGAGTCGCAGTCGCGTTGTCCAGCCATCATGATCCCCTCGTCGGGGCAACCTTGCCGAACGGGCGCAGCTGCTTGTTGAACCAGGCCCGTATCCCCCCGACGGTCATGCCCTGCGCGGCGACGTCACGAAGCAGGGGTTCACCGGCGGCCACCGCGGCACGGAGATCGTCTTCGGTGTACTCGACGATGCGGCCGTCGTTGCCGGTCCACGCGGTGATCGATCGGGCGAGTTCAGCCACCCGCTGTTCCCAGAGGTCGTTGTCGCGGCCCTCGTGTTCGGAGACGGAGGCGCGCACCAGGAACAGGTCGATGTCGCTGTCGAGGGTCATGCGCCCGGTCGCCGCCGACCCGAACACCGCGGCGTACTTGAGTTCCTTGCCCCACCTGTCCAAGTGTTCTTCGAGACGATTCAGGAACGTCGAGGCCAGCCGTGACAACGCTATGATCGGCTCGGCTGCAAGATGTTCGGTGTTGAGCCGGTAGGTGTTGGTCCTACCGACCTGATCGTGCAGCACCACACCCTGCGCCGTCAGGCGGGTAAGGACCTTGCGGATGCCTTCGCCCGATACCGTGGTCAGGATGCGCCGGATCTGGCTGATCGTGAACGTCACGTCGGCGCTTGCGAGGACAGCGAGCACGTCGCCGTCCAGCGTTGGCGTCACCGTGGCGAACGGCCTGTTCATCTGCATCGGTCGTACCTACCTCCAACTAAAGTTAGAGTATCACAACTATAGTTGGATTAAGTGCAGGAAACGGCCGCGGCTGGCTTGACGCCGAAAACCCTTCTGATACCCACGCTTGAGCCGAGACCAGGCTGCCTCGCCGTCGGCGCGTGCCTACGATCCGGACGTGAAGACCGAACAGGCGATGGTTCCGCTGCGAAACCCGGAAACCACCTCTGATGGCGCGGTGGCGGAGGGATTTGAACCCCCGGACGGTGTTAGCCGTCTCTCGCTTTCAAGGCGAGTGCATTAGGCCGCTCTGCCACGCCACCGCCTGTAAGCCTAAGGGGTCAGACCCGGCCGACCTTCGCGCCCGACGGGGTTCCCTTGAGGCCGACGGTTATCCGCCTGCAGTTCTCCCCCATCGCGGCGATCTGCGGCCGTGACAGCTTGTCCAGAAAGTTCTCGCGCACACCCTGCCCGTAGGTGGCCATCGCCTGCCGCACGAGCAGGCGGCCGTCGTCGGTGATACTGGCCAGCACACCGCGGCCGTCGTCCGGGCTGGCGCCACGGCGCACAAGGCCCTGCACTTCCAGCCGACGGATCTGGCGGGTAACCCGGCTCGGCAGCGACATCAGCCCTTCGGCCAGGTCGCCCATGCGGGCCGATCCGGTCGGCGACCTGTCCAGGATGTCGAGAAGCCGCACATCGTTGAGCGTCAGTTGATGAGCCTCGACCAGCGCCCGGTTCAGGGTCGCGTACATGCGCAGTGCCGAGTCGAGGAAGTTTTGCCACGACCTCTGCTCAGCGATGTCAAGGCCGGGCATATCACCAGCGGTACGCCCGGCAATCATCCCCTCCATCTTCGAGATGGTAAACGACTTTCCCGTTGCCAAGGGTTAATTCTGACGGGTAGTAAAGTTTTGAAGAATGCGTGCCATCGTGGTCGAATCCGCCGACCGGTTGAACTGGCAAGAAGTCCCCGACGTCACCCCCGCTGCAGGTGAGGTTGTGGTGGCCATTAGCACCGCGGGCATCAACCGGGCCGATCTGCTGCAAGCCGCAGGCAAGTATCCGCCCCCTCCCGGAGCAAGCGAGATACTCGGCCTCGAGGTCTCCGGCACCATCGCCGAAGTCGGCGATGATGTCGATCGATGGTCGATCGGGCAACCTGTCTGCGCTTTGCTGGCGGGCGGTGGCTACGCCGAATCCGTCGCCGTTCCGCAGGGACAGGTCATGCCGCTGCCTGACACCGTCGAGCTGGCGCATGCGGCGGCGCTACCCGAGGTGGCCTGCACGGTGTGGTCGAACCTGGTGATGACCGCAGGCCTGTCGGCAGGCCAGGTGGTGTTGCTGCACGGCGGCGCGAGCGGAATCGGCACGCACGCCATCCAGGTCGCGCGGGCGCTCGACTGCAAGGTGGCGGTGACCGCAGGGTCGGCGTCGAAACTCGACCTGTGCAAGGAACTCGGCGCGGAGATCCTGATCAACTACCGCGAAGAGGATTTCGTCGAGCGGTTGCGCGAGGCGACGGACGGCGCGGGCGCCGACGTGATCCTCGACATCATGGGCGCGTCATACCTTGACCGAAATATCGACGCGCTCGCCACCGACGGCAGGCTCGTCATCATCGGCATGCAGGGCGGCATCAAGGGCGAACTGAACATGGCCAAGCTGCTCGGCAAGCGGGCCGGGGTGATCGCCACGGCGCTGCGGGGCAGGCCTGTTGCCGGTCCGAGCAGCAAGAGCGAGGTCGTCGCCGCAACCGTCGAGAACGTGTGGCCGATGATCGCCGACGGTCAAGTGCGGCCCGTCATCGGCGCCGAATTCCCGATCGAGCAGGCCGCGGCCGCGCACGAACTGCTGAATTCGGGCGACGTATCCGGGAAAGTGCTTCTGCGCGTAGCGGATTAGATTAGCTCAGCGAGGCCAGCGCGCGCATCAGCTGGTCGACTTCGGCGGTCGTGGTGTAGTGCGCGAGCCCGACGGTAACCGCGCCGCCGATGTCGTTGACGCCGATGACGTCGAGCACCCGCGAACTCGCGTTGGCGATCGCGAGCACTCCGTTGTCCGCAAGCCGCGCAACCACCCGCTCGGCCGGCACTTCCTTCACCACGAAGCTCAGCACGGGGATCGCCGACTCCGGGCTGCCGATGACCATGATCGACGGCAGCGCCCGCAGCGAGATCAGCAGGTAGTCGAACAGCCTCTCCATGTAGGACGTCGCGGACTGCATGGAAACGGCCAACCGCTCCCTGCGCGTTCCGGTGGCCGACTCATCAAGGGAGGCAAGGTATTCGATACTCGCGACGAGACCCGCGAGCAACGGGTACTGATGCGCGCCGATCTCCAGCCGCGCGACCCCGGTGGCGTACGGGTCAAGCGCGATCGAGCCGAACGAGCTGATGACGTCGGGATCGCGGAAGACGAGTGCGCCGACGGGCGGCCCACCCCAGGCGAGCGCGTTCACCGCGACGACGTCGGCGTCGATCTCGTCGATGTCGATGAGGCGATAGGGCGCGGCCGCCGAATGGTCGACGATGACGAGGCCACCGTCGGCGTGCATCAACTTGGTGGCAGCCCGCAGATTTGTCACGGTGCCGAGCGTCGCGGAGGCCGAGGTGACCGCGACCAGTCTGGTCGCATCGGAGATCAGGTTCTCCCACTGCCACGTCGGCAGTTCGCCTGTCTCGATATCGACTTCGGCCCATTTCACTTTGGCGCCATACCTATTCGCGGCGCGAAGCCACGGTGCGATGTTTGCTTCGTCGTCCAGCCGCGTGACGACGGTTTCATAGCCCAAGCCGACCCGGGACGACGAGGCGTCGGCCAACGAGTTCAGCAGGATTGCGCGGTCCGCGCCGAGGATCACCCCACGCGGGTCGGCGCTCACCAGGTCGGCGACCGCCTGGCGGGCCGCATCGAGCACCGCGGCACTGCGCTGCGCGGATGGATGCGCGCCGACAGTCGTCGTCATCGAATTGCGGAAGGACGTCGAGACGGTCCTCGCGACGGAGTCGGGGAGCAGCATGCCGTTCTGGGCGTCGAAGTGCACCCATCCATCGCCCAGCGACGGATGCAATCCGCGCACCCGGGCGACGTCGTATGCCATGCCAGCCACCTTAGAGAGTCCGTGAAGGACACAAACCGAAGCGATCGGTGGGCGCGCCCAACGCCGGTGTGGGCAGTGCCGGACCGGGCCACCTGGGCAGCCATACTAGTGCAGTGAGCATGGCCTTCCTACTGCTACTGGCGGTGTTGTTGCTGGTAGTACCGGGAGCCATCGTCGCGCGGGCGGCTCGGATGCCGGTCGCCACCGCCGTCGCGGTCGGCCCCGCGTTGACCTACGGCGTCGTCGCACTGGCGATCGTGCCGTTCGGCGCGGTCGGGATTCCGTGGAACGCGTGGACCGCTTTCTTTGCTCTGGCGATAGTCACGGCCGTCGCGGCCGGTTTGCCCAAAGTTCTCAACCGCTACCGGGACACCGGCGCCGAGCGGCTTTCGATATCGCGCGGTCCCGCGCTGACTGTCGCCGGGGGCGTCGTGCTCGGCGCGGCCCTGATCGCACTGGCGGCGGCCATCGGCCTTCCGCACTGGCAGTCGATACCGAGCACATGGGACGCCGTCTGGCACGCCAACACCGTGCGGTGGATCCTCGACACGGGCCAGGCCTCGCCGACACACATGGGCGAACTGCGCAACGTCGAAACCCACGACGCGCTCTACTACCCGTCGACGTTCCACGCCGTCGCGTCGGTGTTCAGCCAATTGACCGGAGCAGCACCGACCACCGCGTACACGCTCAACTCGGTAGCGGCTTCGGTATGGCTGTTCCCGGCGAGCGCCGCGATCCTGACCTGGAAGCTGCTTGCAGCCCGGTTCGGCCAGTGGCAGGCCGCAGGGGCGGCCGCGACCGCCGCCGTGCTGTCGGCGTCCTTCACCGCGATCCCCTACGTCGAGTTCGACACCGCGTCGATGCCCAACCTCGCCGCGTACGGCGTCGCCGTTCCCGCGATGGCGCTGGTGATGTCGGCTGTCGGACATCGCGACCGCATCCCGCTGGCTGTACTCGCGCTGCTTGGCGTGTTCTCCGTGCACATCACCGGCGGTGTGGTGGCGGTCCTGTTCGTGGTCGTCTGGTGGTTCGTGGATGCACTGTGGCATCCGGTGCGCGGACGGCTCGCGGACTTCATCGCGCTTGCGTTGATCGCGGTGCCGACGCTCTGCCTGCTTCTTCCGCAGTTCGTCGGCGTGCTGCAGCAGGCGGAGATCATCGAGGGCCACGCGTTCGTCACGCACGAGGGCAAGAAGAGGGGGCTGATCGACGCGCTCGTCCAGCACACCCGGCACCTCAACGACTTCCCGATCCAGTGGATCCTGGTCGTGTTGGCAGGCATCGGAGGCCTGATCCTTCTCTACAAGCGGGTGTGGTGGCCGCTTGTCGTGTGGTTCGGCCTCGTCGTCTGCATCGTGCACTCGTCGGCCCCGTTCGGCGGCCCGCTCGGCGCCCTCACCGGCAAGTTCAGCGACCTCTTCTACAGCGACCCGCGCAGGCTCTCGGCCGTCGTCGCGATGCTGCTCGCCCCGGCGGCGGGACTTGCCGCCTTCGTTCTGGTCAACGCCGCGGTGCAGGGCGTCCGCAGGCTCGCGGCGCCAAGGGGCCGCCCTTCGCTTTGGTACGGCGCGACCGCTGCGGCGCTGATCGCGATCACCGCCGTCACCGCGTTGTGCTATGTCCCGCGTCACAAGTTCCTGTTCGGCGAGAAGTACGACTCGGTGATCATCGACGAGAAGGACCTCGAGGCGTTCGCCTACCTCGCGACGCTGCCAGGGGCGCGCGACACCCTGATCGGCAACGCGAACACCGACGGCACGGCGTGGATGTATGCGGTGGCCGGGCTGCATCCGCTGTGGACCCATTACGACTACCCCGTCCAGCAGGGGCCCGGATATCACCGCTTCATCTTCTGGGCCTACGCCGACGACGCCGACACGGACCCGCGCATCGCCGAGGCGGTGAAAGCGCTCAATATCCGCTATGTGCTGACCAGCACCCCGGTGGTGTTGAAGTTCGCTATGCCTGACGGTCTAGTGTCGCTAGATAAGTCACGGTCGTGGGAGAAGATCTACGACAACGGTGAGGCCCGTATCTATGAGTGGCGCGGCGCGTAGAGGAATGCGGAACGGATGAGTGCGAACCCAGACGACGACAACATCGAGATCATCGGCGGCGACGGCCCGATCGATCCCGGCGAGGACGGCGAGGACGGCGACGGCAAGTCGCTGACCGACCTGGTCGAGCAGCCTGCCAAGGTGATGCGGATCGGCACGATGATCAAGCAGCTGTTGGAGGAAGTGCGCGCCGCACCGCTCGACGACGCCAGCCGCAACAAGCTGGCCGAGATCCACAAGACCAGCATCCGCGAGCTCGAGGACGGCCTCGCGCCGGAGCTGCGTGACGAGCTCGAGCGGCTGACGCTACCGTTCACCGAGGACGGTGTGCCGTCGGATGCCGAGCTGCGAATCGCCCAGGCACAGTTGGTCGGCTGGCTGGAGGGACTGTTCCACGGCATCCAGACGGCGCTGTTCGCCCAGCAGATGGCGGCTCGTCAGCAGTTGGAGCAGATGCGGGGGCAGGGCGCGTTACCGCCAGGCGTCAGCGCACCGGGACAACGCGGCGGGCCCGCATCTCCCGGAACCGGGCAGTACCTGTAGCGGCGGTCCAGGTTGGTAGCACCGCATATTGAGACGCGTGACGCGTGGGTGGAGTTCCCCATCTTCGACGCGAAGGCGCGCTCTCTGAAGAAGGCGTTCCTCGGCAAGGCAGGCGGCACGATCGGCCGCAACGAGTCCAATGTCGTTGTCATCGAAGCGCTGCGAGACATCACGATGTCGCTCGAGATGGGCGACCGGGTGGGCCTTGTCGGGCACAACGGTGCGGGCAAGTCGACGCTGCTTCGGCTGCTCTCGGGGATCTACGAGCCCACCCGCGGTGTCGCGACCGTGACCGGCCGGGTGGCGCCGATCTTCGATCTCGGTGTCGGAATGGACCCCGAGATCTCCGGCTTCGAGAACATCATCATCCGCGGCCTGTTCCTCGGCCAGACGCGCAAGCAGATGGTCGCCAAGGTCGATGAGATCGCCGAGTTCACCGAGCTCGGTGACTACCTGTCGATGCCGCTGCGCACCTACTCGACGGGTATGAGGGTGCGGCTGGCCATGGGTGTCGTCACCAGCATCGATCCCGAGATCCTTCTGCTCGACGAGGGCATCGGTGCCGTCGACGCCGAGTTCCTGAAGAAGGCGCAGACACGGTTGCAGAGCCTCGTCGAACGCTCCGGCATCCTGGTGTTCGCGAGCCACTCCAACGAGTTCCTGGCCCGGCTGTGCAAGACGGCCATGTGGATCGACCACGGCACCATCAGGATGACCGGCGGCATCGAGGAGGTCGTGCGCGCCTACGAGGGCGAGGACGCCGCCCGCCACGTGCGCGAGGTGCTCGAAGAGAATGCCCGAGAACCGAAGTGACTGAATCGGTCTTCGCCGTAGTGGTCACGCATCGGCGACCCGACGAACTGACCAAATCGCTCGATGTGCTGACCACCCAGGGCCGCGCGCTCGATCACATCATCGTCGTCGACAACGACTTCTCCAACGACCCAGACGAGCGGGTGCACGACCTTGTCTCCGGCCAGCCGGTCCCCACCACCTATCTAGGGTCCCGCCGAAACCTTGGCGGCGCAGGCGGTTTCGCGTTGGGAATGCTGCACGCGCTTGCCTCGGGTGCCGACTGGGTATGGCTCGCCGACGACGACGGCCGCCCGCAGGACCGCGATGTGCTGGCCACCCTGCTGGCGTGTGCGGACAAGCACTCGCTGGCCGAAGTCTCGCCGATGGTGTGCAACCTCGACGATCCCGACCGGCTGGCGTTCCCGCTGCGTCGCGGGCTGGTGTGGCGGCGCCTCGCCGGCGAACTGCGCACCGACGCAGGCGGTGACCTGCTGCCTGGGATCGCATCACTGTTCAACGGTGCGCTGTTCCGCGCGTCCACCATCGAGGCGGTCGGTGTGCCCGACCTCCGGCTGTTCGTCCGCGGCGACGAGGTGGAGCTGCACCGCAGGCTGGTGCGCTCGGGCCTGCCGTTCGGAACCTGTTTGGACGCAATCTATTTGCATCCCTGCGGGACCGACGAGTTCAAGCCGATCCTCGGCGGCCGGATGCACACCCAGTACCCCGACAATCCGACCAAGAGGTTCTACACGTACCGCAACCGCGGTTATCTGCTGTCGCAGCCGGGTCTGCGCAAGCTGCTCCCTCAGGAGTGGTTGCGGTTCGGCTGGTACTTCCTGGTGTCCCGGCGGGACCCGCGCGGTCTCGCCGAATGGATCCGCCTGCGCAAGCAGGGCAGGCGCGAAAGGTTCGAAAAGCACCGCGCACGCGAGGAGCGAAAAGAGCCATGACCTTCACCGATGCTGCCGCTGCGTCGAGGACGATGTCGCGGGCGCGGCGCGACCTCGTCGACGGCTTCGCGCGCCGCGAGCTCTGGGCACACCTTGGTTGGCAGGACATCAAACAGCGCTACCGCCGCTCGGTGCTCGGCCCGTTCTGGATCACGATCGCCACCGGTGTCACGGCGGTCGCGATGGGCGGGCTGTACTCGAAGCTGTTCAAACTCGAACTGGCCGAACACCTTCCGTACGTCACCCTGGGCCTGATCATCTGGAATCTGATCAACGCCTCAATCCTCGAGGGCGCCGACGTGTTCGTGCACAACGAAGGTCTGATCAAGCAGCTGCCGACGCCGCTGTCGGTGCACGTCTATCGGCTGGTGTGGCGGCAGATAATCCTGTTCGCACACAACATCGTCATCTTCGTCGTCATCGCGATCATCTTCCCCAAACCGTGGAACTGGGCCGACCTCGCGGTGATCCCCGCGCTCGGCCTCATCGTGCTGAACTGCGTATGGGTGTCGCTGTGCTTCGGCATCCTGTCCACCCGCTACCGCGATATCAGCCCGCTGCTGTTCAGCCTCGTGCAACTGCTGTTCTTCATGACGCCGATCATCTGGAACGAGTCGACGCTCGAACGCCAGGGCGCGGGCAAGTGGGCGAAGATCGTCGAACTCAACCCACTGCTGCACTACCTGGACATCGTGCGCGCGCCGTTGCTCGGGGCGGATCAGGAGCTGAGGCACTGGGTCGTCGTGCTTGTTCTGACGGTTGTCGGCTGGATCTTCGCTGGAATCGCGATGCGACAATATCGGGCCCGCGTGCCGTACTGGGTTTGAGCGATTTTCAGGCACTTCACAGGACGTTCGGGCGTTAATGAACCATGAGCATTCCGCCATATGAACCCCCGAAGGCCACATCTCCCGCAGGCGTGGGCAACACGCTGCTGTGTCCGAAGTGCGCAGGAATCATGAAGACCTACGAGCGCAACGGCATCCACCTGGAGCAGTGCGACACCTGCAAGGGCATCTTCCTGGACTTCGGTGAGCTGGAATCGCTGACCCAGATGGAGAACCGGTTCGTTTCGGCCGCTCCTCCGCCACCCCCGGTGCAGCAGCAGCCGGGCTACGGATACGACTACGGCCCCGGCTGGGGTCACCGCGGCAACAAGCACTATCGCAAGCAGGGCTTCGGCAGGCTGTTCTTCTCCAGCTAATTGCCCATCCGGGCGCACGCCGCGACGAGAAGTTCGTCGTCGGGATGATGAGCGGCGGCCTGGACGACGGCCGCCCGCGCGAACGGATCGAGCACCGGCCACGGGTCGCCGGGCGGCAGCGCAGGCCCGCCTTCGTCGCGGTAGGCCTGGAGGAACAGCGCCCAGTCGTCGTCGGGGATCAGGCCCACCGCCCAGAAACCGGCGGGCCGGGCGAGGTCCCAGGCCGGATCGCCGACGCCGAGGTCGTCGACGTCGATCAGCAGCCACGGCTCGGCGGCCGATCTCCTGCCGAGCTGGCCGAGATGCCAGTCGCCGTGCACAAGGGTCGACGGCCGGCCCGGCGAGCCGGCCCGCCAGGCTTCGTCAGGTAACTGGGTGGCGGCATGTCGCACGACGTCGTTTCGGCGTGCGGCGTCGACGGCACGTCGTAGCCGCTGCGGCCATCCGTGCGCCGGGGTGCGCGGCTGCTTGGGTTCGCGGTGAAGTCGGGCCAGCAGCCTGCCCGCATCCGACCACGGCACGTGATCAGGTTCTGGCACAACGACTTCCACCTTCGGCCAGCTGCTGCGCCACCGCTGACCGACCCGCTGTGGCACGGTGTCGAGCGGCGAAAGCAAAGAACCCGACTCCGCCGCGATGCGGAGCCGGGTCCTCAGTGCCTTCGGGTCGGTGCCGGTCCGGTGCAGCTTGCCGACCACGTCGCCGTCGACGATGATCTCCGCACCGGACCGGGTCTGCACCCTGTCAGTATCAGCGCCGCGGCACTGCGGTGCGGACAGTCACGTTGATGCGGTTCCAGGCGTTGATGGTGACCGCCATCGCGATGACCTGAGCGAGTTCGCGGTCGTCGAACACCGCGGCCGCACGCTCGTACACATCGTCGGGGACGCCGTCGGCGACAAGGGTGACCGCCTCGGTGAGCGCCAGCGCGGCACGTTCGCGCTCGCTGAACAGGTCGCCTGCCTCTTCCCACGCGGCGAGCACATCCAACTTCTGCTCGCTGACGCCGTGCTTACGGGCGTCGACGAGGTGCATGTTGAGGCAGAACCCGCAGTGGTTGATCTGCGAGGCGCGGATCTTGATCAGCTCGCCGAGCTCGGGCTCGACGTCCTTGGCGGCCGCGGTGCTCAGGGCCATCATGGCGTCGAGCAGCTCCGGCGACGACTTGTAGATCTTGATGCGATCATTGGCGTGGAGTTGAGTCTCGAGTGTCTGTGTCATGGGTTCGAGGTTAGTGCGGATAGACCCACCTACGTGGTTCAATTTGTCGGTGACTTCATGGGCCAATTCTGGCAGCCTCGACCTGCATCTTGATCTCCGCCGGGCAGTCACCCCGGGCGCGCGGGGCTCGAGGGAATTGCTCATCACCGCCCTGCGAGACGCCGTGCGATCGGGCCGGCTGGCCCAGGGAACAACGCTTCCGCCGTCCCGCAGCCTTGCCGCCGATCTCGGATTGTCCCGAAATACCGTCGCGGAGGCGTACGCCGAGCTGGTGAACGAGGGCTGGCTGGCGTCACGACAGGGCGCAGGCACCTGGGTGCTCAACGCGAGCGGCGCCCAGGCATCCCCGCGCCCACGCCGGACGCCCGCGACACCGGTCCACAACCTGATGCCGGGTTCCCCAGACGTATCGGAGTTTCCGCGCAACGAGTGGCTGGCGTCGACCCGAAGGGCACTGTCGACCGCGCCGACCGAGGCACTGCGAATGGGCGATGCGCGCGGGCGACCGGAGCTGTGCGAAGCGCTGGCCGAGTACCTGACGCGGGCGCGCGGCGTGCGAACGTCTGCGGACTCGATCGTGGTGTGCGCCGGCGTCCGTCATGCGGTGGAACTGCTCGGGCGAGTCTTCCGCGAAAAGGGCCCGATCGCCGTCGAGGCCTACGGCCTCTTCGTCTTCCGCGATGCGCTCGCCGCGCTGGACGTACCGACGGCGCCGATCGGCGTCGACGAGCGCGGGGCTGTCATCGATGAGCTCGACGGGCTAGCGAGCCCGGCGGTGCTGCTGACGCCCGCGCACCACAGCCCGTTCGGAATGCCGTTGCATCCGACCCGTCGCACCGCCGTCGTCGAGTGGGCCAAGCGCACCGGAGGCTACATCTTCGACGACGACTACGACGGCGAGTTCCGCTACGACCGCCAACCGATCGGTGCGTTGCAGGCGCTCTGCCCCGACAGAGTCGTCTACATGGGATCGGCGAGCAAGAGCCTCTCTCAGGCCTTACGGTTGGGCTGGATGGTGTTGCCGGACAACCTGATCGACGCTGTGCTGAAGGCCGGCGGCGGACAGCAGTACTTCGTCGACTCGATCTCGCAGCTGACGATGGCCGACTTCATCAGCAGCGGCGGCTACGACAAGCACATCCGGCGCATGCGGATGCGCTACCGCAAGCGGCGCGACACCCTCATCGATGCACTGACCGGATTCGAGGTCGGCATCAGCGGTCTCTCGGCGGGCGTGAACCTCGTCCTGACGCTGCCCGACGACACCGAGCACGCCGTGCTGCGGCGCGCCAGCGAGGCGGGAATCTTGTTGCAGGGGCTGTCGATCATGCGCCATCCGCTCGCCGGGCCGCAGGTGCCGAACCCCGACGGGATCATCGTCGGTTTCGCCGCGCCTGCCGACCACGCTTTCACTCGCGGCGTTGATGCACTTTTGGGCGTCCTGGAGGCCACCGGGCTGGCAAGGTAATCGGCTATGAGCCCCGAGCAGCGTCGACACATGGGTTTGTACGAACGGACGCTGGAGAAGTTCGCCCGAATGCCGGTTGGCGACTGGTACATGAAGACGCTCGCGCCACGCCTTGATCCGCCGCTGTTGCGGCTGACGGGTGGGCGGCTCAGCTCGGTGTATCCGGTACCGCTCATGTTGCTCACGACGACGGGCGCCAAGACGGGCCAACAGCGGACACTGCCGCTCTTGTACCTCACCGACGGCGATCGCCTGATCCTGATCGCATCGAACTACGGCAAGACGTCGCACCCGGCGTGGTACCGCAACCTCGTCGCCAATCCGAAGGCCGAGGTGCTTGCGGGCAAGAACAGCGGCACGTACACGGCGTCTGAGATCACGGACGCCGCGGAGAGAGATCGCGCGTGGATTCTCGCGTTGGATATGTACGCCGGCTACGGCGACTACGAGGGCAGGGCGGGCGATCGCAAGATCCCGCTTATACGCCTGGAGCGCGTGTCGCGCTAACGTTATCCACAGTCGTAATTTCATCCACAGGTAGCGGTTGATCTGCGGGTTCTTCGGGCTACGTGACGGGCGCGTCGATAGATTCGAAAACATGTTCGATGAACTCGCGGCGACCGCTCCCTCTGCCCCTCGTGCGGCGGCGGTGGGCGCGTGGGCGCGAGTGGAGAACGCGGCGTGTGCGCGACGGCTATCGGCGATCGCCGACGTGTTGGAAGCACGATTCGCTGAGGATGGCTCAGCCGATCGCGATCAGTGGCGCATGGACAACTGGGATGCGGTGGCCTGCGAGGTGGCCGCCCATCACGGGGTGTCGCTGGGGGTCGCGTCGCATCAGTTGATGGTCGCGATGGCGCTGCGCGAGCGGTTGCCCCGAGTGGCTGAGGTGTTCGATGCGGGACGGATCAGCTTCCGGCTGGTCAACGCGATCGTGTACCGCACGGCATTGATCGTCGACCCGCAGGCCCGCGCCAAGGTCGACATCGAGCTGGCTGCCGCAGTTGCCGACTGGGGTGTGCTGTCCCAAGCCACCGTCGAGCAGAACATCGACAACTGGGTGGAACAACACGACCGGTATGCGGTGCGCCGGCTGGAGCTGCACGCCCGGGGTCGGCATGTAGACAAATCCTCCGACGGCGGTGGGACCTCCACGATCGAGGCGACGCTGTTCGAACACGACGCCGCCGCCGTGGACGCCCGCCTCGATGCGATGGCGCGCGGAGTGTGTCACAACGATCCGCGCACGCTGGATCAGCGCCGCGCCGACGCGTTGGGTGCGCTCGGCCACGGTGTTGACAACCTGGCCTGCGAGTGCGGATCTGACGACTGCGAAGCTGCCGGCGTGCAACCAAACGCGTTGGTGCTCAACATGATCGCCGACGAAACGACCCTCACCGACGACACCCCCGTCGTGCTGGACGGCGAAGATCCTGACAAGCCGACCAAACCGGTGCGGGAGATGACGCTCGCCGAAGCGTCGGTCATCCCGCCGCCGACCGGGCCTGCACACACACCTGCGGCGGTGATGATCGGCGGATCGGTGATTCCCGCACCGCTGCTGAGGGCAAAAATCGCGGCAGGAGCGAGGATCCGCTGGATTCATCATCCCGGCGACGCGCCGCCCGAAACCCGCTACCGCGCAACAGCCAAGCTGCAGCGGTTTGTCCGGTGTCGCGACATGACGTGCCGATTTCCGGGCTGCAAGAAACCCGCCGATATGTGCGATCTCGACCATACGATCGTCTACCCGGTCGGGCCGACGTGCGCGGCGAATTTGAAATGTCTTTGCCGAAAACATCACTTGCTCAAGACTTTCTGGGCAGGACGTAACCGCTGGCGCGATCACCAGTTGCCTGACGGCACCGTCGTATGGACCGACCCCCACGGGCAGACCCATACGACCAGACCGGGCAGCTACGGCTTGTTCCCGCGACTGTGCGAGCCCACCGCGCCTGTGAATCTGTCCGCCGCTGAAATCGCCGCGGCCGCCGCACAACAACCGGCCCGCTGGCTGGCCATGCCACGGCGCAGGCGCACGCGCGCGCACGACCGCGCCGACCGGATCGCCGCCGAGCGACGGCTCAACGAACGCGAGCCTCAGCCCAGCCCGGCGGCAGCACCGGCACCGCCGCCGGCCCGAGGACAAACGTTTTGGGAGTGGCTGGAATCCTTACCACCCGGCGACGACACGCCCCCGCCGTTCTAAAAGGCGACTGCGGGCTCTGGCTCGCCTGATCGACCCTCCAGATCAGCGATGCGCTAGGCCTTTTGAGTAGGCTGCCCGGGTGACCGAGCCCCCTATGCAGCCGAACCTGAGTCTGACGACGCAGATCTGGCGGTTCGTGGTGACGGGTGGGTTCTCGGCCGTCGTCGACTTCGGGCTTTACGTCATGCTCTACCGGGTCGCGGGGATGCAACCCGACCTGGCCAAGGTCATCGGTTGGATCGCGGGAACCACGACGGCGTATCTGCTGAACCGGCGGTGGACCTTCCAAGCGCCACCGAGCAGAGCCAGGCTGGCCGCGGTATGGGCGCTCTACATCACGACCTTCGTCGTGCAGGTCGGGCTCAACCACCTGTTTCTGCGGCTACTCGACTACACGCCGACCGCCGTTGTGGTCGCGTTCGTCATCGCCCAGGGCACCGCGACCGTCATCAACTTCATAATCCAGCGGATGGTCATCTTCCGCTTGAAGTGAGCCTTGGAAACCGCACGGTACCCTCGTCACGATGTTTCCGACCACCTCACGACGCCTGACCGGCTGGGGCCGCACCGCCCCGTCGGTGGCCAAGGTGCTGTCGACACCGGATCAGGAAGTCATTGCCAAGTGCGTCGCAGAAGCATCGGCGCAAGCGGCCGACGGCCGCTCCCGCGGCGTCATCGCAAGGGGGCTCGGCCGCTCTTACGGCGACAACGCCCAGAACGGTGGCGGCCTTGTCGTCGACATGACCGCACTGAACAAGATCCACTCGGTCGACCGCGAGAGCCACCTCGTCGACGTCGACGCGGGCGTGAACCTCGACCAGCTGATGCGCGCCGCCCTTCCTCTCGGCCTCTGGGTTCCGGTGCTGCCCGGCACCCGCCAGGTCACCGTCGGCGGGGCCATCGCCTGCGACATCCACGGCAAGAACCACCACAGCGCGGGCAGCTTCGGAAACCATGTCCGGTCCATGGAGCTGCTCACCGCCGACGGCGAGATTCGCCACCTCACGCCGGACGGCGCCGACCCCGAGCTGTTCTGGGCGACGGTCGGCGGCAACGGGCTGACGGGCATCATCCTGCGCGTCACGATCGCCATGACACCGACCGAGACCGCGTACTTCATCGCCGACGGCGACGTCACCTCGGGCCTCGACGAGACGATCGCCTTCCACAGCGACGGCAGCGAAGCGAACTACACCTACTCCAGCGCCTGGTTCGACGCCATCAGCGCACCGCCGAAGCTGGGCCGCGCGGTGATCTCCCGGGGCTCGCTGGCCACCGTCGACCAGCTTCCCAAGAAGCTGCAGGCCGATCCGTTGAAATTCGATGCGCCGCAATACTTCACCGCACCCGACGTCTTCCCGAACGGCCTCGGCAACAAGTTCATCTTCGGTGCGATGACCGAACTCTGGTACCGCACAGGCAAGTCGTATCGGGGCAAGGCCCAGAACCTGACGCAGTTCTACCACCCGCTCGACATGATCGGCGAGTGGAACAGGGCTTACGGCGCGGCAGGTTTCACCCAATACCAGGTGGTCGTACCCACCGAGGCGGTTGAGCCGTTCAAGGACATCATGTCCGACATCCAGCGTTCCGGGCACTACTCCTTCCTCAACGTTTTCAAGCTCTTCGGTCCCGGTAATAACGCGCCGCTGAGCTTCCCGATCCCCGGCTGGAACGTGTGCGTCGACTTCCAGGTCAAGCCCGGCCTGAACGAGTTCCTCAACGAACTCGACCGTCGCGTACTCGAATTCGGCGGCCGGCTGTACACGGCCAAGGACTCACGCACCACCGCCGACACCTTCCACGCCATGTACCCGCGCATCGACGAGTGGATCGCCGTGCGCCGCAAGGTCGATCCCGACGGCGTATTCGCCTCGGACATGGCCCGCCGCCTCGAACTTCTATAGCTAAATCGCGGCGCTGCGGCACCACTCGATCCGATCTTGACAGGTGTTAACTCGCCGCGCGCGTCTTCCGCGACTTCAGGCATTCACCAACGCCAGTCGCAGTTGAGGCCGGAGCGCGACAAATTGACCCTCTCGTGAGTCGAATAGCAATCTATATATTACGTATTCTTGCACGTGAGCGCCGTGCTATTTCAGTTTCAGCTAACTTGCTAACTAGACTTTATATTATGTGTACACCCACACCGGGATTTTAGTAACACGTTCTAGTTTAGCGATTTTGGATGGCACACAGGTTTTTCTCAGGTATGTTGCTTGTGTCCGGCATCACATCACACCCGAAGGGCCCAGCAATGCACGCATCAATTCGTCCATACGCCACCGCAGGGGTTGCGCTGGTTGGAGCAAGTGTCATCGCAGTCGCTCCACTAGCACCCCCACCCGATATCGCGGTCCCCGCAGTCCAACTGACCGCGGCTCCCAGTCAACTGTTCAGCGACCTTTACTTCGGCGGCGCGAGCGTGGGGGTGGCCCTGCTCGACCAGATCCCCGACATCGCGGTGATCAGTCCGACGGGCGAGGCGTTGAGGAACCTGATCATGAACGTTCCCTTGGCTTTCCAGAGCGATGATCCGGCCGTAGTGCTGCAAGCCCTGACCGGCATCGTGCTCAACGCGGCCGGTGGGATCGCGACGGGATCGACCGCAGACATCAGCGCGATCATCGCCGCTGTCAACTTGCTTGTCCCTCAAATGTTCACCAACCTTCAGATTGCAATCCCCGCCGCGATCGACCTGGCCCTCTCGGGCGATATCCCCGGCGCTCTGCAGGTCCTCGCCGGCCCGGTGCTCAGTGGAACCCTGGGAATCGCGGGGGTGGCCGCGCCAGGGCTTATTCCGATCATCGCTACCGTTGTCACTGGCATCCCCGCGATGGTCACCGGCCTTCAGGCCGCTATCCCTGCCGCAATAGATCAGGCCACATCGGGTGATCTACAAGGCGCTCTGGAAACACTCACCGGCCCGATGCTCATCGCCGGCGCCACAATCGCCGCAGTAGCGGTGCCGGGGCTCATCCCTGCCTTCGGCGCGGCCACCGTGCTCCTTCCTCAGTTGGGCCAGAACCTCGAGATGGCCGTACCGGCTGCGATCGAAAGGGCCAGCGCAGGCGATTTTGCCGGGGCCGTGCAGACCCTCGTCGGCCCGGTGGTCAATGCGGTCGCCGGGATCGCCCAGGCCGCGTGGCGACCGCCGGCGGAAGTGACAGAGTTTTCAAGTGAATCGCAGCGTGCGCCGTCGCACGCTGCCGCGGTGGGCTCGACGACCTCCACGTTCACGTTGAACGTGGCCCCGGAAGCCAACGTCATCGACACAGGAGAAAAGAAGGTCGCGGAGACCCAAGAAACGAAGGAGATCAATGCGTCCGACGCGGCCCTCACCGCGAGCAACGTGACGGTGACGGAGAACGACACGGCCGTCTCGACAGCCAACGGCAACGACGGCCAAGCAACGACCGGCAGGGCGGCGACCAAGCCCGGCGAACGCGCCAAAGCGGCGTTCGCCGATGCCCGCGACCAGGTGCGGGGCACCATCACGAAGATCCGTGACGGGCTCAGGGGGATAGCGGACCGGATCGGCGGTGGCAGCAACAAGACAGTCAAGCCGAGTGGCGGCGCCACCGGTGACGGCACTGGTGGTGGCAGCACCGGCGAAGGCAGCACCGGGGTCGGGTAGCCGCACAAGCTCAACCCGTTGGCCCCTTCTTCCGTGCGGAGGAGGGGCCAATGGCTGCGGCGGCGGCGGGAAACCGCACGGTACCCTCGTCACGACGTTTCCGACCGCCCGACGTTTGGAGTTGCTGTAAATGGTTTTTGACGCCACCGGCAACCCGCAGTCCATCCTGCTTCTCGGCGGGACATCCGAGATCGGGCTCGCCATCTGCGAGCGGTACCTCCGTAACGCCGCCGCGCGCGTGGTGCTGGCCGACCTTCCCAACCACCCCAAACGCGACGACGCCATTGCCCAGATGAAGGCCGCAGGCGCCAAGTCCGTCGAATGGGTCGACTTCGACGGCATCGACACCGACGGCCATCCCGAGGTGATCGACGCGGCGTGGCGCGGAGGCGCCGCCCAAAAAGACATCGATGTCGCTATCGTGGCTTTCGGCCTCCTCGGTGACGCAGAAGAACTGTGGCAGAGCCAACGCAAGGCCGTGCAGATCGCCGGGATCAACTACACCGCAGCGGTTTCGGTCGGCGTGCTGCTCGGAGAGAAGATGCGGTCGCAGGGCTTCGGCCAGATCATCGCCATGAGCTCGGCTGCCGGTGAGCGGGTGCGCCGGTCCAACTTCGTCTACGGGTCCACCAAGGCCGGACTCGACGGCTTCTACCTCGGTCTCGGAGAGGCGTTGCGGGAGTTCGGAGTTCGGGTTCTGGTGATCCGACCCGGCCAGGTCCGCACCACCACGACCGTCGATCATTGGAAGGCCACGGGCACCAAGGAAGCGCCGTTCACCGTGGACAAGGAGTACGTCGCCGAACTGGCGGTCACCGCATCGGCCAAGGGCAAGGAACTGGTATGGGCGCCGGGAGCGTTCAGGTACGTGATGATGGTCCTGCGGCACGTCCCGCGGCCCGTCTTCCGCAAGCTCCCCATCTGAGATCCAGCGGGTCGATGATGCGTGGCGCGCTGACCGTGCTCGGTCAGATGGCGGTGGCGGTGGTAGCCGCGACCATCGTCTCGGCCATCGCGCTGATGGCGATCGCCCGAGTGGAGTGGCCCGCCTACAACTCGTCCAACCAGCTTCACGCGCTCACCACCGTCGGCCAATTCTTCTGTCTTGCAGGGCTGCTCGCGGCAGGCTGGCTGTGGCGTCGCGGACGACAGCTCGCGGCACACGCGGGCGCGCTGGTGTTCCTTGCGGCGTTTTCGGTGGTCACGCTCGCCATGCCACTCGGCGCTACCAAGCTCTACCTGTTCGGCATCTCGGTAGACCAGCAGTTCCGCACTGAATATCTGACCCGCCTCGCCGACACCGCCGCGCTACGCGATATGACCTATTTCGGGCTGCCGCCGTTTTATCCGGCAGGCTGGTTCTGGATCGGCGGCCGGGCGGCGGCGCTGACCGGCACGCCGGCTTGGGAGATGTTCAAGCCGTGGGCGATCACCTCCATCGCGATTGCCATCGCGCTCGCTTTCGTGCTGTGGGCGAGCATGATTCGGTTCGATTACGCACTCATCGTCTCGACAGCGACAGCCGCCGCGACGCTGGCCTACTCGCCCGCCGAGCCCTACGCCGCCATCATCACCGTGCTCCTGCCCCCGGTGCTGGTGCTGGCGTGGTCCGGGCTGTCCGGCCGATCGCGGGCGGGCGGTTGGGCGGCGGTCGTCGGCGTCGGTGTATTCCTCGGCGTCGCCGCGTTGTTCTACACGCTGCTACTCGGCTATACAGCCTTCGCGGTGGCCATCATGGCGGTCGCGCTGGCTCTCGCGCGCCGCAGCGCCGAACCCCTGTTGCGGCTCGCCGTCGCAGCAGTGATCGCGGGCGCGATCGGTCTGATCGGTTGGCTGCCATACCTTTTGGCCGCCGTCGGTGGGAGGTCCGCCGACTCCGGCACGGCGACGCACTATCTGCCGTCCGACGGTGCGCGGCTGTCCTTCCCGATGCTCGAGTTCACCCTGCTCGGCGCGCTCTGCATGCTCGGCACGCTTTGGCTGGTGATCAGGGCGCGCAGTTCGACGCGCGCTGCGAGCCTCGCATTCGGCGTCGCGACCGTCTACGGCTGGTCGCTGCTGTCGATGCTCGCCACGCTCGCAGGCACCACGCTGCTGTCCTTCCGGCTGCAGCCGACGCTGACCGTGCTCCTCACCGCGGCAGGGGCATTCGGGTTCATCGAACTGACCCTCGCGGTCGCGCGCCGGTACAGCGCCGATACGACGCGACGGATCGTCGTCGCCGCGGGTGCGGTCGGGGTGATCGGCGCGATGACCTTCGCCCAGGACATTCCCGATGTGCTGCGCTCCGACATCGTCGTCGCCTACACCGACACCGACGGGTACGGCCAGCGCGCCGATCGTCGTCCGCCTGGCGCCGAGAAGTACTACCGGGAGATCGACGCCAAGATCACCGAGGTGACCGGCAGGCCACGCAACGAGACGGTCGTGCTGACCGCTGACTACAGCTTCCTGTCCTACTACCCCTACTACGGGTTCCAGGGCCTGACATCGCACTACGCCAACCCGCTCGCCCAGTTCGACGAGCGCGCCGCGACGATCCAAGGGTGGGCGGCCCTCGAGCGCCCCGACCAGTTCATCGCCGAACTCGACGAACTTCCTTGGCAGGCGCCGACGGTGTTCCTGATGCGTCGCGGCGGCGCAGGCGATTCGTCCGACACCTACACACTGCGGCTCGCCGAGGACGTATACCCCAACCAGCCCAACGTCCGTCGCTACCACGTGTCGCTCGACGCGGCGCTGTTCGACGACCCCAGGTTCAGCGTCACCGACATCGGACCGTTCGTGTTGGCCATCCGACTGCCCGAGGCCGGCTGATGGCCGGCCAATTACCATCAAGCCCCGTGGTCCAAGACCGGGCGCAGGGAACCAACCACCGCAACGCGCGGTTGGTGGCCATCGTCGCCGGGCTGCTCGGCGCCGCGCTTGCGCTCGCCACGCCGTTCCTCCCCGTCGAGCAGACGACCGCGCAGCTGAACTGGCCCCAGAACGACGTGCTGCAAAGCGTCAACGCGCCGCTGATCGGCTACGTGGCCACCGACCTGGAGATCAGCGTGCCCTGTTCGGTGGCCGCGGGCCTGGTCGGACCGGAGAACGCGGGCAAGACCGTGTTGTTGTCCACGGTGCCGAAGCAGGCGCAGAAGGCGGTCGACCGCGGCCTTCTGATCGAACGCGTCAACAACGACCTTCTCGTCATCGTCCGCAACACACCCGTCGTCAGCGCACCGCTGCGCCAGGTGCTCAGCCCGGCATGCCAGAAGCTGACCTTCACCGCCCACGCCGACAAGGTCACCGGCGAATTCGTCGGGCTTGTCCAGGGACCTGATGCCGACGATCCGGGCGATCCCCTTCGCGGCGAGCGCAGCGGCTACGACTTCCGGCCCCAGATCGTCGGCGTGTTCACCGATCTCGCGGGGCCGGCTCCTCCAGGTCTGCAGTTCTCGGCGACCGTGGACTCCCGCTACAGCACCTCCCCGACGCTGCTGAAGTTGATCGTGATGATCGTCGGCGTCTTGATGACGGTCATCGCGCTCGGCGCGCTGCACGTGCTCGACTCCGCCGACGGAATGCGGCACAAGCGGTTCCTGCCGCAGCGGTGGTGGTCGATCCGGCCACTGGACGCGCTCGTCGTCGCGGTACTGGTGTGGTGGCATTTCGTCGGCGCCAACACATCTGACGACGGCTACATCCTGACGATGGCCCGAGTGTCCGAGCATGCCGGCTACATGGCCAACTACTACCGCTGGTTCGGCACGCCGGAGGCGCCGTTCGGCTGGTATTACGACCTGCTGGCGCTGTGGGCGCACGTCAGCACCAACAGCGTCTGGGTCAGGCTGCCGACGCTGCTGATGGCGCTCACCTGCTGGTGGGTGATCAGCCGCGAGGTGATCCCGCGGCTCGGGCACGCCGTCAAGACGAATCCCGCGGCCAAGTGGACGGCAGCAGGCATGTTCCTGGCGTTCTGGCTGCCGCTCAACAACGGCCTGCGGCCTGAACCGATCATCGCGCTCGGCATCCTGCTGACGTGGTGCTCTGTCGAGCGCGGCGTGGCAACCAGCAGGGTGCTGCCGGTGGCGATCGCGATCATCATCGGTGCGTTGACGTTGTTCTCCGGCCCGACGGGCATTGCGGCCGTCGGCGCGCTGCTCGTCGCAGTCGGCCCGCTGAAAACCATTGTGGCCAGCCATACTTCACGGTTCGGTTATCTCGCGTTGTTGGCGCCGGTGCTGGCGGCGTGCACGGTCACGATCTTCTTGATCTTCCGCGACCAGACCTTCGCCGCAGAGATTCAGGCCAGTACGTTCAAATCAGCCGTCGGGCCGAGCCTGAGTTGGTTCGACGAACACATCCGCTACGAACGGTTGTTCATGGCCACCCCGGACGGGTCGGTCGCCCGCCGGTTCGGTGTGTTGACGGTGTTGCTCGCGCTGGCGGTATCGGTGGCAATGACGTTGCGCAAGGGCAGAATCCCCGGCACCGCAGCAGGCCCGAGTCGGCGCATCATCGGCATCACCATCATCTCGTTCATGGCCATGATGTTCACGCCGACCAAGTGGACGCACCACTTCGGGGTGTTCGCCGGCCTCGCCGGGTCACTCGGGGCGCTGGCCGCGGTCGCGGTCACCGCGGCGGCGATGAAGTCGCGCCGCAACCGGGCGATGTTCGCCGCCGCCGTGTTGTTCGTGATGGCGTTGTCGTTCGCCAGCGTCAACGGCTGGTGGTATGTCTCCAACTTCGGCGTGCCGTGGTCGAACCAGTTCCCGGAGTGGCACTTCGGATTCACCACATTCCTGCTCGGTCTTGCCGTCATCGCGCTTCTGGTGGCCGCCTGGTTCCACTTCTACGGCCACGACCGCTCGCCGCCCGACGGCACCCAGCGGCGGTTGGCGCGGATTCTGCAGTCCCCGTTGGCGATTGCGACGTGGCTGCTGGTCACGTTCGAAGTGTTGTCACTGACCCTCGGGATGATCGACCTTTGGCCGGCCTGGTCCAACGGCCGCTCCAACCTCGGCGCGATCACCGGTAAGCGCTGCGGCCTCGCCGACTATGTGATGGTCGAACGGAATCCCAACGACGGCGTGTTGACTCCTGTGGGTGCGCAGGTCAGCGACGCCCTCGGTGCGGGCACCACCGAAGGGTTCGGCCCGAACAACATCCCGACCAACCTGTCCGCGGACGAGGTCACCGGCGGCGGCCCCGGCACCTCGAGTAATTTCGCCGACAGCGCGCAGGGCGACGAGGATCAGACCAGCAGCCAGGCGGGCACCGAAGGCGGTGTGACGCGGGGGGTCGGCATCAACGGATCCCGTGCACGACTCCCGTTCAACCTCGACCCTGCCCGCACACCGGTGATGGGCAGCTGGCGCAGCGGCACTCAGCAGCCGGCGCTGCTCCGCTCGGCTTGGTACCGGCTTCCAGTCGACTGGAGCGAGCGCGACCGGTCGTCGTCGATTCTCGTGATGTCGGCCGCGGGACGCTTCGACGCCAGCGACATCGTCGTGCAGTGGGCAGGCGACGACGGCGAACCGAAGGGTTCACTCGAGTTCGCCGACGTCGGCGCCCCACCGGCCTGGCGCAATCTGCGGGCACCGCTGACCGCGATACCGGCCGAGGCGACGCAGGTGCGCCTTGTCGTCACCGACGACGATCTGTCCCCACAGCACTGGATGGCCGTCACGCCGCCACGGATCCCGCAGCTGCGCACGCTGCAGGAGGTTGTCGGCTCCGCGGATCCGGTGCTGCTGGACTGGCTGGTCGGCATGGCCTTCCCGTGCCAGCGCCCGTACGGCCACCAGAACGGTGTCGCCGAGGTGCCGAAGTGGCGCATCCTGCCGGACCGGTTCGGCGCCGAGGCGAACTCGCCGGTGATGGACAACGTCGGCGGCGGCCCACTCGGCATCAGCGAGCTGCTGCTGCGGGCGACCGTTCTGCCGTCCTATCTGAAGGACGACTGGTTCCGCGATTGGGGCGAGCTTCAGCAGTTCACGCCGTACTACCGGGACGCCGTGCCTGCCCGACTTGATCTCGGTTCGGCCACGCGAAGCGGGCTCTGGAGCCCGGCTCCGCTGCGCCATTAGCTCCGTCGCCTAACATCGACCCTCGTGCCACGCGACGAAATCGAGCGGACCCGGCTGTCCGCCATCGCCCGGCTCGTCGCCGTCGTCGCAGGCATCGCAGGAGTGGTGCTCTGCGCGCTGATCCCGCTGCTTCCGGTGAAGCAGACCACCGCGACCATCTACTGGCCGCAGGCGCCAGGGGCGAACGGATTGGTCTCCGATATCTCGGCCCCGCTGGTATCCGGTGCTCCGCAGGCGCTCGACATCACGATTCCCTGCCAGGCCATCGCCACGCTGCCAGCCGACGGCGGCGTGGTGTTGTCCACGGTGCCGAAAGAGGCCACCGAGGCCACCAAGGGCGCGCTGTTCGCCCGCGCCAACGCCGACACCGTGTTCGTCGCGTTCCGTGATTCGGTCGCCGCGGCGGCACCACGGTCCGCGGTCGCCGCAGGCAACTGCCGCGCGCTGCACATCTGGGCCAACCCCGGGCAGGTGGGCGCCGACTTCGTCGGGATTCCCGGCTCCACGGGGACGCTCGCCCCGGAGAACAAGCCTCAGGTGGCCGGGATCTTCACCGACCTCAAGGTGGCCCCACAGGCGGGGTTGTCGGCACGCATCGACGTCGACACCCGCTTCATCACCACGCCGACGGCGCTGAAGCTTGCCGCGATGGTGCTCGGCGTCGTATCGGTGCTGGCGTCCATCGTGGCGATGGCGGTGCTGGACAGGACCGGAGGCAGACGGGTGGCCGGCGCATGGCGCCGCTTCCTGCGCGCCGGACTCATCACCTGGATCACCGATATCGGCGTGATCGGCACGCTGGGGTTGTGGCACATCATCGGCGCCACCACGTCCGACGACGGTTACAACCTGACGATCGCGCGCGTCTCGGCGGACGCCGGTTACACCGCCAACTACTACCGGTTCTTCGGCGCAAGCGAGGCGCCGTTCGACTGGTACCAGAGCGTGCTCGCACACCTCTCATCGATCAGCACGGCCGGGGTCTGGATGCGGCTGCCCGCCACCGCGGTCGCGATCGCGACATGGCTGATCATCAGCCGGTGCATGCTGCCACGGCTCGGCAGACGGGTCGCCATCAACCGGGTGGCCGTGCTGACGGCAGGCGCGGTGTTCCTGGCCGCGTGGCTGCCGTTCAACAACGGGCTGCGGCCAGAGCCGATCATCGCGTTCGGCACCGTCGCTGCGTGGGTTCTTGTGGAGAACGCCATCGGGACCCGCAGGCTGTGGCCCGCCGCTGCGGCGATCGTCATCGCGGTGTTCAGCGTGACGACCGCCCCGCAGGGCCTCATCGCGCTCGCTCCGATCCTGGTGGGCGCCAGGGCAATTGCCCGTAACATCCGATACCGCCGCCCGTCCGACGGACTCCTCGCCCCGCTGGCGACTCTACTGTCGGCGTTGTCGCTGATCTTCGTGATCGTCTTCCGGGATCAGACACTGGCCACGGTCGCCGAGTCCGCGCGCATCAAGTACGTCGTCGGCCCCACCATCGCGTGGTACCAGGAGTTCCTGCGCTACTACTTCCTCACCGTCGAGGACAGCGCGGACTCCTCGCTTACCCGCCGGTTCGCGGTACTGGTGATGCTGCTCTGCCTGTTCGGAATGATCACGGTGCTGCTGCGGCGCGGCAGCCTGCCCGGTGTCGCGTCGGGTCCGGTGTGGCGGCTGATCGGCACCACCGCGGTCGGACTGCTGCTGCTGACCTTCACGCCCACGAAGTGGGCCGTGCAGTTCGGCGCATTCGCAGGCCTCGCAGGGGCTCTCGGCGCGGTGACCGCGTTCGTGTTCGCGCGCGTCGGCCTGCACACCCGACGCAACCTCGCCGTCTACGTGACCGCGCTGCTGTTCATCCTGGCTTGGGCGACATCGGGGATCAACGCCTGGTTCTACGTCGGCAACTACGGGGTGCCGTGGTTCGACAAGCAGCCGGTGATCGCCGGTGTGCCGGTCACTTTCATCTTCCTGGTGCTGGCGATCGGGACGGGCCTGCTTGCGGGCTGGCTGCACTTCCGGATGGACTATGCGGGCCACACCGAGGTCGCCAACACCGGCCGCAATCGCGCGCTCGCATCCACCCCGCTGCTCGTGGTGGCGGTCATCATGGTCGTCCTCGAGGTCGGCTCGATGGCCAAGGGTGCCGCGCAGCGCTATCCCGTCTACACCACGGCCAAGGCCAACGCCCAGGCGCTGGCGTCCGGGCTGAGCAGCACCAGCTGTGCGATGGCCGACGACGTGTTGGTGGAGCCGGACACCAATGCCGGTATGTTGCAACCGGTTCCGGGCCAGCGTTTCGGCGAGTACGGCCCGCTGGGCGGCGAGAACCCGGTCGGATTCAACCCGAACGGTGTCAGCGACACCCTCGAACCCGCCGAACCGGTGACGTCCAACCCGGGAACGGTCAACTCCGACGGCTCGCCCAACAAGCCGAACGTCGGCGTCGGCTACGCCGCGGGCACCAGCGGCGGGTACGGCCCAGAAGGCGTCAACGGGTCGCGGGTCTTCCTGCCGTTCGGCCTCGACCCCAAGCGCACGCCGGTGATGGGCAGCTACGACGAGAACACCGTTGCGGCAAAGGCGACCTCATCCTGGTACGAACTGCCTGCGCGCACGCCGGACCGTCCGCTGGTGACGGTCGCCGCCGCCGGTGCGATCTGGTACTACGAGGAGGACGGCTCGTTCAACTACGGGCAGTCGCTCAAGCTGCAGTGGGGTGTGCACCGACCGGACGGCTCGTACCAGGCGCTCGGGCAGGTCCAGCCGATCGACATCTTCATGCAGAAGGCTTGGCGCAACCTGCGTTTCCCGTTGGCGTGGGCGCCGCCGGAGACCAACGTCGTGCGCATCGTCGCCGACGATCCCAACCTGTCGACCGACCAGTGGTTCGCGTTCACCCCGCCACGGGTGCCGGTGCTCGAGACCGCACAGCAGATGCTCGGATCCGAAACCCCTGTGCTGATGGACATCGCGACGGCGGCGAACTTCCCGTGCCAGCGGCCGGCGTCGGAACACCTCGGCGTGGCCCAACTCCCGGAGTACCGCATTCTTCCGAACCTCAAGCAGACGGTGGTGTCGTCGAACCAGTGGCAGGCTGGCGAGGACGGCGGACCGCTGCTGATCACCAAGGCGCTGCTCCGGTCGGACAGCGTGCCGTCGTATCTGCGCGACGACTGGTACCGCGACTGGGGCGCCATCGAGCGCTACTTCCGGCTGGTGCCCGAATCCGAGGCGCCCGACGCCGCGATCGACCAGGGCTCGGTGACCGTGCGCGGGTGGACGCGTAACGGTCCGATCAGGGCGCTGCCATGAGTGACGAGAACATCAAGGTGACGCGCTGGGTCGCGACGATCGCGGGCCTGATCGGCTTCGTGCTTTCGGTGGCCACCCCGCTGCTGCCGGTGGTACAGACGACCGCGACACTCAACTGGCCGCAGAACGGTCAGCTCAATGATGTTACGGCGCCGCTGATTACACAGGTGCCGACGGATATGACGGTGACGGTGCCGTGCGACGTGATCCGCTCGATGCCGCCGAACGGCGGCACGGTGCTCAGCACCGCACCGAAGGGCGGCAAGGAGGCCGCGCTGGCGGGGCTGTTCGTCAACGTCACCCCGCAGCGCGTGGACATCACCGACCGCAACGTCGTGGTGGCAAGCGTGCAGCGGTCGCGTGTCGTTGCACCGAACTGCCAGCGGATCGAGGTCATCTCCACCGACGCAGGCACGTTCGCCACCTTCGTCGGGCTCACCGATCCGACCACCGGCAAGGAGCAGCGCACCGGATTCGCCGATCCGAACCTGCGCCCGCAGATCGTCGGCATCTTCACCGACCTCGTCGGCCCAGCACCGCCCGGGCTGTCGGTGTCGGCCACCATCGACACCCGGTTCTCGACCAAGCCAACCGCTTTGAAGCTGGCCGCCATGCTCGGCGCCATCGCGGCGACCATCGTCGCGCTGATCGCGCTGTGGCGCCTCGACCGCCTAGACGGCAGACGCATGCACAGCCTGATCCCGGCGCGCTGGCGCACCTTCAGCGCGGCCGACGTCGTGGTGGTTGTCACGTTCCTGTTCTGGCACGTGGCGGGGGCCAACTCGTCGGACGACGGATACATCCTCGGCATGGCCCGCGTCGCAGACCACGCCGGCTACATGTCCAACTACTTCAGATGGTTCGGCAGCCCCGAGGACCCGTTCGGCTGGTACTACAACCTGCTGGCGCTGATGACCCACGTCAGCGACGCAAGCATCTGGATGCGCCTGCCTGACTTGATCTCCGCGCTGGTGTGCTGGCTGCTGCTGTCACGCGAGGTGCTGCCACGGCTGGGGCCTGCGGTCGCATCCTCGAAGCCCGCGCTGTGGGCGGCAGGCCTGGTCCTCCTCGCGGCCTGGATGCCGTTCAACAACGGACTGCGGCCCGAGGGTCAGATCGCCGTCGGCGCGCTGATCACCTATGTGCTGATCGAGCGGGCCATCATCTCGGGCCGGATGACGCCTGCGGCGCTGGCCGTGATCGCGGCCGCGTTCACCCTCGGCATTCAGCCGACCGGGCTGATCGCGGTGGCCGCTCTGCTCGCAGGCGGTCGCCCGCTGCTGCGCATCCTGGTGCGAAGGCATCGCATCGTCGGCACATGGCCGCTCATCGCGCCATTGCTCGCCGCAGGCACCGTGGTGCTGACGGTGGTATTCGCCGACCAGACGCTGGCAACGGTGTTGGAGGCGACCAGGATTCGCACCGACATCGGTCCGAGCCAGGCGTGGTACACCGAGAACCTGCGCTACTACTACCTGTTCCTGCCGACGGTGGACGGCTCGCTGTCGCGGAGGTTCGGCTTCCTGGTGGCGGCACTGAGCCTGTTCATGTCGATGTTCGTGCTGTTGCGGCGCAAGCGGATTCCCGGAGTCGCCCGCGGTCCGGCGTGGCGGCTGATGGGCATCATCTTCGGCACCATGTTCTTCCTGATGTTCACCCCGACCAAGTGGGTGCACCACTTCGGGCTGTTCGCCGCGGTCGGCGCGGCGATGGCGGCGTTGGCCACCGTGCTGGTATCGCCCAAGGTGCTGCGCTGGTCGCGCAACCGGATGACGGCGGTGACCGCGGTGCTGTTCCTGCTCGCGCTGTGCTTCTCGTCGACCAACGGTTGGTGGTACGTCTCGAGCTTCGGCGTTCCGTTCAACAATGCGATGCCGAAAATCGGCGGAATCACCGTCAGCACAATTTTCTTCGCGCTGTTCGCGTTGTCCGCGATCTACACCTTGTGGCTACACTTCGCGCCGCGCGACCGCGGTGAGAGCCGCATCGCGCGCGCGTTGACCACCGCGCCGATCACATTCGCGGCCGCATTCATGGTGGTGGTGTTCGTCGCCTCGATGGTGGTCGGCGTCGTGCGGCAGTACCCGACCTACTCCAACGGTTGGGCCAACCTGCGGGCGTTCGCCGGCGGCTGCGGGCTGGCCGACGACGTCCTCGTCGAACCCGACACCAACGACGGTTTCATGGCGCCGTTGCCAGGGAACTACGGCCCGCTCGGCCCGCTGGGCGGCGAGAAGCCCGTCGGATTCTCCCCCAACGGCGTGCCCGATCACATTGTGGCCGAGGCGATTCGGGTGACCTTGCCGATGCCCGGCACCGACTACGACTGGGATGCGCCCGTGAAGCGCAAGACCGAAGGCGTCAACGGGTCGACGGTGCCGCTGCCCTACGGGCTCGATCCGGCGCAGGTCCCCGTCGCGGGCACCTACGCCGAAAGCGCGCAGCAGCAGAGCAAGCTGGCATCGGCCTGGTACCAGTTGCCGCCCCCCGACGATGCCCACCCGCTCGTGGTGATCACGGCCGCGGGCACCATTACGGGCAACAGTGTGCTCAACGGGCTCACCGAGGGGCAGACCGTCGAATTGGAATATGCGCTGCCTGGACCCGACGGCGCCCCTGTGCCAGGCGGCCGGCTGGTACCCGACGACATCGCCGTCGCCCCCTCGTGGCGAAATCTGCGGTTCCCGCGCTCGAAGATCCCGGCCGATGCGGTTGCGGTTCGCGTTGTCGCCGAAGATCTTTCGCTGACGCCAGGAGACTGGATCGCCGTCACGCCGCCGCGGGTACCCGAGGTGCGTTCGCTGCAGGAGTACGTCGGGTCCCAACAGCCGGTGCTGATGGACTGGGCGGTCGGGCTGGCATTCCCGTGCCAGCAGCCGATGCTGCACGCCAACGGCGTCACCGAGGTCCCCAACTTCCGGATCACGCCGGATTACACGGCGAAAAAGCAGGACACCGACACCTGGCAGGACGGCCGCAACGGCGGCCTGCTCGGAATCTCCGACCTGCTGTTGCGTGCCCATGTGATGGCGACCTACCTGTCACGCGACTGGGGCCGCGACTGGGGGTCGTTGCGCAAGTTCGACACCATAGTCGAGGCACAACCGGCGGAGATCGAACTCGGCACCGCGACACGAAGCGGGCTGTGGAAGCCCAACAGGATTCGGGTCGGCGCATAACGTCGTAGGGTGCGGATGTGGCCGACCGTGCGAAGTTGGGCGCAGCGACGCTGACCCGCGTCGTCGAGCTCCCCATCGACCTTCCGCGCAGCGTGTTCCCGCAGACTCCGGAGTCGGCGTGGCAGGAGCTGGCGCCGGAGTACTCGCCGACATTCTGGGGCAGCGATCACTGGCGAGCCGCGATGCAGACCTGGGTGGTCGAAGTCGACGGCCTGACCGTGGTGGTGGACACCGGTGTCGGCAACGATCGCGATCGCGCGGCGATGCCCCCGCTCGACCATCTGAACACCGACTTCCTGCGCGAACTGTCAAGCGCCGGGGTGACGCCCGAGTTCGTCGACGTCGTCGTCAACACGCACATACACACCGACCACGTTGGGTGGAATACCAAGCGGGACGGCGATTCCTGGGTCCCGACCTTTCCAAACGCGCGGTACCTCATCCCCGAGGCCGACTACCGGTATTTCCACCCGGACAACGAGGATGCGCGGCCTCCTGCGCGGACCGAGGACGAACAGGCCCGCCAGGCAGGCAGCCGCCTTGTGTGGGAGGACAGCGTCGCGCCCGTCGACGAGGCGGGACAGATCGAGCTGTGGTCAGACGACTATGCGATCAGTGAATCGTTGCGGCTGCGGCCTGCACCCGGTCACACACCCGGCTCATCGGTGCTGTGGCTCGACGCAGGTAAGCCTGCCGTCTTCGTCGGCGACCTCACTCATTCGCCGCTGCAGCTGCACAGGCCGTCGGATCCGTGCGCGTTCGACGAGGATTTCGACGCCGCTGCGGTGACGCGCAAGCGCGTGCTCACCGAGGCTTCCAGACGCCGCGCACCGGTCATTCCCGCGCACTATCCCGGACATGGCGGGGCCACCGTGGTGGCGCGTGGCGACGCGTTCATGGTCGACGACTGGCTCGAGATAAGCGCCCTGTAGATTTTCTTGACTTATTCCAGAAAAGGGATAAGACTTTTGACGTGCCCTCGGCAGAAGAATTCCAGCAGATGCTGCGGGGAGCCGCCCTACGCGTGACCCGTCCCCGCGTCGCGGTCCTCGACGCTGTGCACACCCATCCGCACGCCGACACCGACTCGATCATCAGGGCCGTCCGCGCGGATCTGCCCGACGTGTCCCATCAGGCCGTCTACGACTCGCTCAGCACGCTGACGTCGGCCGGCCTGCTGCGAAAGATTCAGCCGTCCGGCTCCGTCGCGCGATACGAATCGCGAGTCGGCGACAACCACCACCACGTCGTCTGCCGTTCCTGCGGTGTCATCGCCGACGTGGACTGCGCAGTCGGTGACGCTCCGTGCTTGATCGCCGCCGACGAGGACGGCTCCCTCGCCGGCTTCTCGATCGACGAGGCCGAGGTCATCTACTGGGGCCTGTGCCCCGACTGCACGGCAGCACAACAAGTTTCGCGATCACACCCGTGATCACAGCCCTGTTAAACCCACTCCCGGAAGGAATGTTGTGTCCGATAGCACGACCACCTCTAGCAGCGCTACCGCCAGCGGAAGCGATAGCGAGAACCCGGCAATCGATGCACCGCAACCCAAATCGCACGCTCCACGGAAGAACCAGGACTGGTGGCCCGACCAGGTGGACGTGTCGGTGCTGCACAAGCAGAACGAGAAAGGCAACCCACTCGGTGCGGACTTCGACTACGCCGAGGAGTTCAAGAAGCTCGACGTCGAGGCGTTCAAGCGGGACGTCATCGAGCTGATCAACACCTCGCAGGACTGGTGGCCCGCCGACTACGGCAGCTATGGCGGCCTGTTCGTCCGCATGAGCTGGCACGCGGCAGGGACCTACCGTATCCACGACGGCCGCGGCGGCGCAGGGCAGGGCGCGCAGCGCTTCGCCCCGCTCAACAGCTGGCCCGACAACGCAAGCCTGGACAAGGCGCGCCGGCTGCTGTGGCCGCTCAAGCGGAAGTACGGCAACAAGATCTCCTGGGCCGACCTGATCGCGTACGCAGGCAACGCCGCGCTGGAGGCGGCGGGCTTCAAGACGTTGGGCTTCGCCTTCGGCCGCGCGGACATTTGGGAGCCCGAGGAGATGTTGTGGGGCCAGGAGGACACCTGGCTGGGCACCGACCAGCGCTACGGCGGGACGAACGACAGCGACCGCACGCTGGCCGAACCGTACGGCGCCACCACCATGGGCCTGATCTACGTGAACCCGGAAGGCCCGGAGGGCAAGCCGGATCCGATTGCCGCCGCGCATGACATTCGCGAGACGTTCGGCCGGATGGCGATGAACGACGAGGAGACCGCGGCGCTGATCGTCGGCGGCCACACCCTCGGCAAGACGCACGGCGCGGGCCCCGACGATGGCATGGGACCCGAGCCCGAGGGTGCCCCCATCGAGCAGCAGGGCCTGGGCTGGAAGTGCCCGTTCGGTTCGGGCAAGGCCGGCGACACCATCACCAGCGGCCTGGAGGTCGTGTGGACGCCGACGCCGACGAAGTGGGACAACAGTTTCCTCGAGACGCTGTACGGCCACGAGTGGGAGCTGACGAAGAGCCCCGGCGGTGCGTGGCAGTTCGAGGCGAAGGACGCCGGGGACATCATCCCGGATCCGTTCGGCGGCCCGGGCCGTAAGCCGACGATGCTCGTCACCGACGTCTCGATGCGGGTGGACCCGATCTACGGCGAGATCACGCGTCGGTGGGCCGAGCACCCCGAGGAGATGGACGAGGCCTTCGCCAAGGCCTGGTACAAGCTGATGCACCGCGACATGGGCCCGATCGACCGCTACCTCGGCCCGTGGATCGCAGAGCCGCAGCTGTGGCAGGACCCGGTTCCCGCTGTCGAGGGTGAGCTGATCGACGAGGCCGACATCAAGGCGCTCAAGGCCAAGCTGCTCGACTCGGGGTTGTCCGTGCAGCAGCTGGTGAAGACGGCGTGGTCGTCGGCAGCGAGCTTCCGCGGCACCGATAAGCGCGGTGGCGCCAACGGTGCGCGGATTCGCCTCGAGCCGCAGAAGGACTGGGAGGCCAACGAACCGTCGGAGCTGGCGAAGGTGCTGCCGGTGCTCGAGAAGATCCAGCAGGATTTCGGCAAGAACGTCTCGCTGGCCGACCTGATCGTGCTCGGCGGCACGGCGGCGGTGGAAAAGGCTGCCCGCGACGCAGGTTTCGAGATCGACGCGCACTTCGCGCCCGGTCGTACCGACGCCTCGCAGGAGCAGACCGACGTCGACTCGTTCGAGGTGCTCGAACCGCGGGCCGACGGGTTCCGCAACTTCGTGCGTCCTGGCGAGAAGGCGCCGTTGGAGCAGCTTCTGGTCGAGAAGGCGTACATGCTCGACCTGACCGCTCCGGAGTTGGCGGTGCTGGTCGGCGGTCTGCGGGTGCTCAACGTCAACCACGGCGGCAGCAAGCACGGCGTGTTCACCGACAAGCCGGGCGCGCTGACCAACGACTTCTTCGTCAACCTGGTCGACATGGGCACGGAGTGGAAGCCGTCGGAGACGGTCGAGAACGTCTATGAGGGACGGGACCGTTCCTCGGGCGCGGTCAAGTGGACGGCCACCGCCAACGACCTCGTGTTCGGCTCGAACTCGGTGCTTCGTAATATCGCCGAGATCTATGCGCAGGAAGACAGCAAGGACAAGTTCGTCGAGGACTTCGTCGCCGCATGGGTCAAGGTGATGAACAACGACCGGTTCGACCTGGAGAAGTAGCAGTACCTGATTTACCCGGCACCCCGCGAGCCTTCTGGTTCGCGGGGTGCCTTGTCTACATAGCGCACCCGGGTGCGGAACACGATGTCCTGAACGGAGCGCCTGCGCTTGTCGACGGCGACCCAGGCCAGCCCGATCGGGAACAGCACACACGCGGCGGCCCGCAGCACGGCGACGACGGGTGGCACGCGATCGGATCGCCGACCGACCACCCGAACGCCCATCACCACCGCCCCGACCGTGCAGCCAGAAACCGACCATGCGCCAGCGAGATACAGCGTTGAGATGAACAGCACGGCCGCGCTCGAGAACAGCACATCCACCGCAGGCAATTGGAACGCAGTGGGGTTGAAGATGAGCCTGCTGAGCAGCAGACCCAGATACAGCAGGCCGATGACAACGCCGACCACGGTCAAGTCGATGATCGCCGCGACGCCTCGACTGACGATGCCCGCGACGCGCGGCTGTTCGAATTCGGTCACTGTTGGCGGCCGAGGAGCCGGTCGACGAAACCGGACACCAAGTCGTCGCCGCGCTCACTCTGGCCGCGCACATCGGACATCACATCGGCGGTCACCGTCGCGGTCGATTGTCTGATGATCGCCCGCAGGTCGACACCGTCGATCACCTCGTCGGCAAGGCCGAGGAGGTCGATGCGCTCACGGACCAGGTTGTTCAGGTCGAGCTCGTCGAGCACCAGTTCCACCACCTGCGCGGCGACGGTGGCGATGATCGCCTTGACGGGCTCGATGCTCTGGTCGATAACGATCTCACCGCGTCGCGCCAGATCCGCTCGACCCCGACGTAGCTGAGGTCCGAGCAGTGGCAGCCGCTCAACGGCCAGGTAGGCCTGCCCTGCCACCCCGGCCGCGGTTGAGACCGCGCCTGCGGCGACGGTCACCGCCGGATGCTTCAGAATCTGGGCGGGGTCGGTCACATCGGCATCGTAGTGCGCCAGATCGGCAGCAGGAACCGACAGCTGCTTCAATCAGCGACGTCGGGCGGCACGCCATCTTTCGCAGCGGTATGCCGCTGCGTGTCGATCAGTCTTACCCGACGGTGTTCCACGACGAACCACAGCGCTCCGGCGATCACGCCGAGCACAGCGATGACCACCGTCGACGTCACCCACTCGTAGCGCCCGTAAGCGGCCGCCGCCACCGTCGTGATCAGCCCGAAGGTTGCGACTGCGAAGAGCACCAACCCTGGCCAGAAGAAGTTGTCCTTCATGACGATGCCGGCGTGTGGTTGCGTGGTCCGGGAATGGTCGCTCGGATCGTGGTGCGTGTCGCCCATCGCGTCTCCCTGACTGGTCGGACGGGATAGCCAAATGCTAACGACTCGTCAGCCGCGAAAGGTTCGATTTGGACGTCGTCGCGATGTCAGGTCGAGCCGACGGGTTCGCCAGCCAAGACGTCGGGCAGCGAAATGGCCCCGATGGTGGTCACCAGCCACACGATGAGGGCGGTCGCCAGCCAGGACGGAGTGCCGTCGATGGTGAGCCCGTGTGTCGATGCCGCGGCGAGCCCCAACGCCAGAAAGGTCACTGCCAGGCCGCTACCTCCGAGGAGCAGCGACGCGTAGCCATGAGGCAACTTCAAGATCACCAGGGTCAGGACAACCTGCGCGGCCGAGAACACCAGAACCGCGATGATGAACGCCGAAGCAGACATCGATACTCCGGGAACGACCCACACGGCCAACAACAGTCCAATCGCGAACGATCCCAGGAGCACGACCGCACGCGCAAGGATGCGCCTCATGGTGACAGCGTAGGCGTCGAGCATGCGGCTGGGAGGCACTATGACGATCCGCCCCCGCCGGCCTAGATCGGGGTCAGGCCGTGCTTACGCTGCACGCGTTTGATCTGCTTGTCCCGCAACAGATGCAGCGACTTGCGCAGCAGTAGCCGGGTCTCGTGCGGCTGAATCACCGCGTCGATGAACCCGCGCTCGGCGGCGATCCACGGGGTGGCCATGTTGAGGTTGTAACCCTCGATGAATTCCGCCCGGATCTTCTGTACCTCTGGCGCCGTGGGGTCCGGGAACCGCTTCACCAACAGCTGGGCTGCGCCCTCCGCACCGATAACGGCGATCCTGGCGGTGGGCCATGCGAAGTTCAGGTCGGCGCTCAACTGCTTGGAGCCCATCACCGCATAGGCGCCGCCGTAGGACTTGCGGATCGTGATCGTCACCTTCGGCACATCGGCTTCGACGACCGCGTTCAGGAAACGGCCACCACGCTTGATGATGCCGCCCTTCTCCTGTTCGACGCCGGGCATGAAGCCGGGGGTGTCGACGACGAAAACCAAGGGGAGGTTGTAGGAGTCGCAGAACCTGATGAACCGCGCCGCTTTGTCCGACGCCGCGTTGTCGATCGAACCCGACAGGTACATCGGCTGGTTCGCGATCACCCCAACCGGCCGCCCGTCGACGCGCGCGAACGCGGTGATGATGGCCTGCCCCTGCTGCTGTGCCACATCGAAGACGTCGCCGTCGTCGAAGATCCGCAGCAGGATCTCGTGCATGTCATAGGCGGTGTTGTCGGAGTCGGGCACGATCGAGTCGAGCTCGAGATCGTGCGGCGTGGTCTCCGGCTCCAGACCGGGGTTGACGACGGGCGGATCGTCAAAGGTGTTGGGGGGCAGGAAGCTCAGGTAATCGCGGACGTACTGGAAGGCAGCCTTCTCATCCTCGACGACCTGGTGGATGTTGCCGTAGCGGGCCTGGGCATCCGCACCGCCGAGTTCGTCCAGTGAGACGTCCTCGCCGGTGACGTCCTTGATCACGTCGGGACCGGTGACGAACATGTAGCCCTGGTCGCGCACCGCCACCACGAGGTCGGTTTGGATCGGTGAATACACCGCGCCGCCAGCACATTTGCCGAGGATGATCGAGACCTCGGGCACCAACCCGCGCAAGAGCTCGTGGCGGCGGCCGAGTTCGGCGTACCAGGCCAGCGAGGTGACCGCATCCTGGATGCGGGCGCCTGCCGAGTCGTTGATGCCGATGATGGGGCAGCCGACCATCGCCACCCATTCCATCAGGCGGGCCACCTTGCGGCCGAACATCTCGCCGACCGAACCCTGGAACACCGTCTGGTCGTGGCTGAAGACGCCGACCGGGCGCCCGTTGATCGTGGCGTGCCCGGTGACCACCCCGTCGCCGAAGAGGGCGGCGGGATCACCAGGCGTCTTGGCCAGCGCACCGATCTCCAGGAAGCTGCCCGGATCGACGAGCGCGTGGATGCGGGCGCGGGCGCTCGGGATGCCCTTCTTGTCCCGCTTCGCGACGGCCTTCTCGCCACCGGGTTCCTTTGCCAGCTCCAGCTTTTCGCGAAGTTCAGCCAGCAGTGCCGCGGTGGTTTGGTTGGTCACGTCGCCTACTTCTCCTGCGCGTCTATGCGGTTGATCGCCTCGCTCATGTGCGCGCCGACCTTGGCAATGTACGGCTCGTCGATCGCCTGGATGTGCTCGCCCCCGATCGGCACGATCTCCAAGTCGGAGACGTACTCGCCCCAGCCGCCGTCGGGCTTCCTGGTGGCGTACCGCGGCTCGAAGAAGATCGCGTCGTCGTGGTAGCGGTCGGCCATATAGAGCGTCACGTGTCCGTGGTACGGACGGATCTCCGCGGTCTCGAGCAGACGGTTGTCGAGATACGACGTCCGCTGGTGCTCGATGACACCGCCGGGAATCTCCACACCGCTCGCCTTGACGGCGTCCAGCACGAACCGCACCTGGCCGTCATCGTCGAGCTCCTCGAGCTGCTCGTACGGGATCGCAGGTACCTGCACGTTGAAGGTGCGCTCCGCGAATTTCGCGTAGCGGTCCCACCGGGCCCTGGTCTCTTCCTTGGTCTTCGGGATCTCTTCGCCGGCCATCACCATGTCGATCAAGCCGACGAACTTCACGTCCGCGCCCGCTTCTTCAAGACCGATCGCGCACGCGTAGGCCAGAGCACCACCGAGCGACCAGCCGGCAAGGATGAACGGGCCCTTGTGCAGCTCCAGCAGCTTCGGGACGTACTCGGCGGCGCGCTCCTCCACGGAACCCTCGACCCGCTCGATGCCGTACATCGGAGTGTCCGCCGGAAGGCGGTTCAGCAGGGGCTCGTAGACCACCGTCGAGCCACCCGCGGGGTGGAACACGAAGACGGGGATCTTCGACGACCCCTCTTTCGGAGCGCGCAGCGTCCGGACGAAGCCGTCGAGCTCACCCGCCTCGAGGTGTTCGCGCACGATGGTGGCCAGCGCCTCGATCGTCGGCGAGTTCTTCACATCGTCGACGGTGATGGTGCCCTCGGCGCGTTCGGTCAGCCGCGCCGCCATCTTCGCCGCCGTCTCGTCGTCGAGCGTGGGCAGCGCGTTGAAGATGCCGCCAGGTGACTTGCCCGTGACGATGGCCCATGTCGCGAACGTCACCCGCTCGGCTGCCTCACGCGGCGGCACGTCGGAGCCGAGTGCCTCGGTGACGGCCTCCTGCGTCAGCACTTCAGCGGCGAGCGCCGCCGCACTCGGCTGATCGCCGTTGGCCTTCGGGCCCGACGGGTCGGTCGGCGGCGGCGGGATCGGGGCGTCGGTATCAGGCGCGGGCGCAGGCGTTTCGGTGGGCGCAGCGCCGGCCTCGGCCAGCTTCTCTTCGAGCTCGGCGACCGTGGTCGCTCCGCCCATGAGCTCGGCCTGCGCTGCCGCGATCTCTTCTGGTGTCTGTGTCTTCTGGTGCTCCGCGAGCTCTTCGACCTCGCCGCGGTGCTCGATCGCGTACTCGATGAGCTTCTCGACCGCGTACAGGTTCGCGTCGCGCACGGCGGTCAGCTGAATCGGCGGAAGGTCGAAGTCGTACTCGACGCGGTTCTTGATCCGGACCGCCATCAACGAGTCAAGGCCCAACTCGATCAGCGGCACCTCCCACGGGAGATCCTCGGGCTCATAGCCCATCGCGCCGCCGACGATCGCGCCGAGGCGCTGGCTGATCGTCTCACCCGAATCCGGAGTCCACTTCGCAAAGCCTGCACCGAGATTGATGCCTTGGGTGAGGGAGTCCTGCAGGATCTCCACGTCGTCGTCAGCATCAGCGACGGCTGGAGCGGCCGAAACCAGCTCGGCGACCGTTCCGGCGCCGACCGCGGTGGGAAGTGCGGTCGCGGCGCCGCCTCGGGTCACGATGGCGTCGTAGACGAGCGTGAACGACTCGTCGATGCGGGCGTGCACCTGCACACTCGCTCCGCCGGGATGACGGGTCAATGTGGTGACCAGGCGAGCAGTCTCCGCGGGCACCGCCCGTTGCTCCGACGCGGTCAGTTTGGCGTCCGGAAGCACTCGCGTCGCAGCGGCTTTCACCAGCGCCGCCAGGTCCGTCTCACTCCGTGGTGCGTACTCCCAGACGTGGCGGCCGTCAGGCAACGCCACGTGCCCACCAGGAATCATCCCCGAGCTGTCGGCGGTGAAACGGGCATCCAGCCAGTGCGGCTTGCGCCGGAACCGGGTCGGCGGAATGTTCGCGTAGTCCAGCGCGCCTGCCAGGCCGCGAGACTTGCGCGGGAACAGTGTCCGGAAGTCGATGTCGTGGCCGTAAGTGAACAGCTGCGCCATCGCGGCGGTCATCGAATCGGCTTCGTTCTGCTTGCGCGCCAGCGTCGCGATCAGCTGTCCGTCGTGCAGCCCGGCCGACGCGGTGGTGAGGCCGACCTGCATGAGCGCAACGGGATTCGGCGCCAGCTCCAGGAACGTGGTGTGGCCGTTGTCGACAGCGTTGCGGATGCCGTGCGTGAAGTAGACGCTGTGCCGCAGCCCCTTCTTCCAGTAGTCCACATCGTGGATCGGCTCGCCGCCGGGCCTGATCAAGCTGCCCTCGTGCACGGTGGAGTAATAGCCGATGGTGAGCGGACGCGGCTCGATGCCCTGCAGTTCGGCGGCCAGCTCACCGAGCAGCGGGTCCATCTGCTGGGTGTGGCTGGCGCCCTTGGTCTGGAACTTGCGGGCGAACTTGCCCTCCCGCTCGGCGCGCTCGATGATCGCGTCGACCTGCTCCGGCGGCCCGCCGATCACGGTCTGCGTCGGCGCGGCGTAGACGCACACCTCGAGGTCGGGATAGTCGGAGAACACCGTCTTGATCTCGTCCGCGGAGTACTCGACGAGTGCCATCAGCCGGATGTACTCGCCGAACAGCATCGCCTCGCCCTCACCCATCAGGTGCGAGCGTGAGCAGATGGTGCGGGTGGCGTCGGCCAGCGACAGGCCGCCTGCGAAGTACGCCGCAGCCGCCTCGCCGAGCGACTGGCCAACCACCGCACCGGGTTTCGCGCCATGGTGCTTCAGCAACTCACCGAGCGCGACCTGGATCGCAAAGATGGTGACCTGAGTGGTCTCGATGCCGTAATCCTGCGAGTCGTCGAGGATCAGTTCGACGACGGAGTAGCCCAGCTCATCCTGGATCAGTGCGTCGACCTTGTTGATCCAGTCCGCGAACACCTCGTCGCGCAGATACAGGCTCTTGGCCATCTTGCGGTGCTGGGCGCCGAAACCGGCAAGCACCCAGACCGGCCCGTTCGTGACAGGACCGTCGGCGCTGTAGACGTTCGGGTTCTGCTTGCCGTCCGCGAGTGCGCGAAGACCCTTGACCGCCTCGTCGTGGTCGTGTGCCATCACCACGGCCCGCGACCGGCCGTGGTTGCGTCGCGACAGAGACCGACCGATCGCCTCGAGCGAGGTCGCGCGACCCTCCTCGCTGTCGATCCAGTCGGCCAGCTCGGCGGCCGCCGTCCGCTTGCGCGATGTCAGGAAGGCTGAAATCGCCAGCGGCACAACAGGTGTGTGCGGCTCTTCGGCTTCCATCTCCTCGCGAGCGACCTCGAGGAGGCGCTTGGCCTCGTCCGTCAAGCCTGGCAGTTCCGGCTCGCGGTCGTCGGTGTCGAAACTGTGCTGGCCGAATTCGCCGTATGTCCCTGCGGCCTCCGGTTCGTCGCTCTCGCTGTCGGAGTCGACGAACTCGCCGTACTCGTCCATCCGCACCCCGCCGACGAATACGGCTGGGTCTTCTTCGGCGCTCGCGCCCCGTGCGTGCTTGCCTGCAGAGGTGTCCTCGGTTTCGGGTTCGGGCTCTACCAGATCCGACGGCAGCACCTCGCGCAGCACCAGGTGTGCGTTCGCCCCGCCGAAGCCGAACCCGGAGACGCCGGTGATCGCGTGGCCGCTGTAGCGTGGCCAGTCGGTGACGGCGTCGTTGACCTTCAGCCGCACACCCTCGAAGTCGATGTAGGGGTTGGGCCCGGCGTAGTTGATCGACGGTGGCAGCTTGTTGTTGCGCAGCGCCAGCGTCATCTTGGACAGGCTGGCCGCGCCTGCTGCCGACTCCAGGTGTCCCACATTGGATTTCACCGCGCCGAGCAATGCGGGCTTGTCGGCTTCGCGGCCCCGGCCGACGACCCGGCCGAGCGCGTCGGCCTCGATCGGGTCACCGAGAATGGTGCCGGTGCCGTGCGCCTCGATGTAGTCGACGTCACGCGGGTTGATGCCCGCATTCTTGTACGCCTTGCGCAGCACCTCGGCCTGCGCGTCCGGATTCGGCGCCAGCATGCCGTTGGAGCGCCCGTCGTGGTTGACCGCGCTACCCGCGATGACGGCGAGGATCTCGTCGCCGTCGCGCCTGGCGTCTGCGACGCGCTTGAAGACCAGCACTCCACCGCCCTCGGAGCGTGCATAGCCGTCGGCGTCCTGCGAGAACGATTTGATCCGGCCGTCGGGCGCCAGCACGCCGCCGACCTCGTTGAAGCCGATCGTGACCAGCGGGGTGACCAGTGCGTTGACGCCGCCGACCACAGCGACGTCGGCCTCGCCCGAGCGCAGCGCTTGCACCCCCTGGTGCGCGGCGACCAGCGAGCTCGAGCACGCGGTGTCGACGGTCACCGACGGCCCACGGAAGTCGAAGAAGTATGAAACCCGGTTGGCGATGATCGAACTGGAGTTGCCGGTGATGGCGTACGGGTGGGTGATGCTGGGATCCGACAATGCCAGGTTCTGGTAGTCGGCGTTGGACGAGCCCATGAACACCGCGACCGCCTCGCCCCTCAGCGACGAAGCCGGAATGCGCGCGTTCTCCAACGCTTCCCACGTCAACTCAAGCGCCATCCGCTGCTGCGGGTCGATGTTGTCGGCCTCGAGCTTCGAGAGCGCGAAGAACTCGGCGTCGAATCCCTTGATGTCCTTCAGATACCCGCCGCGAACGTGCGCCTTGGCGACGCGTTCGGCAAGACGTGGCTCGTCGAGGAATTCCTCCCAGCGGCCTTCTGGTAGATCGGTGATCGCATCGCGACCCTCGAGAAGTGCCTGCCACATCTCGTCGGGCGTGTTCATATCGCCGGGGAATCGGGTGGCAAGCCCGACGATCGCGATGTCGTCCAGGTCCTGGTCGCGCGACCAATCGGCGTCTTCGCCGTCGTCGTAAACCTCCGGCTCGCCTTCGACGATGACCGTGGCAAGCGACTCGATGGTCGGGTGACGGAACGCGACGGTCGCCGTCAACGTCACTCCGGTGAGGTCCTCGATGTCGCTCGCCATCGCCACCGCGTCGCGCGAGGACAGGCCGAGTTCGACCATCGGGACGGAGTCGTCGATCCCGTCGGCCGGCTGGCCGGTCGCGTTGGAGATCCAGTTGCGAAGCCAGTCGCGCATCTCCGCGACGGTCATGTCTGTGCGCGCGGGTGCGGCGGCACGTTCTGGGGCGAGCTTGAAACCTTCGTGGTCACCTTCGTCGGATGTCGCCGCCGTAGCGGCTCCGTCGCCCTCGGGCGTGCTCTGTGAATCCGGTTCTGTATCAGTCATTTTCAGTGTCAGTCCGCAGTTCAGTCAGTTTCGTCAGGGAAGGCGTTTGCCACCTTCCCGCTACGCAGGCTGCCGTCAAGGTAGGCGGCGCGGCAGGCGCGGCGGCCGATCTTTCCGCTCGAGGTGCGCGGGATCGCGCCCGCAGGTGTCAGCAGCACGTCGCGCACGGTGACGCCGTGACGCACCGCGATCGCGGCGCGGATGCCATCGGTGACCGGCACCATGTCCATCTTGTGCGAGCCGGGCGCCCGCTCGCCGACGATGACCAGCTGCTCGGATGTGTCGTCGGGGTCGCGCTTGAGACCCGCGTGCGCGTTGGAGAACACCTCGTCCGGAAGTTGGTTGGCGGGAACGGAAAACGCCGCGACGTATCCGGTGCGCAGCGCCTTCGTCGACTCCTGCGCGGAGTACTCGAGGTCCTGCGGATAGTGGTTGCGGCCGTCGATGATGACGAGGTCTTTGACGCGGCCGGTGATGTAGAGCTCGCCGTTGTAATAGGCGCCGTAATCGCCGGTGCGCACCCAGGTCGCATCGTCGGTCGCGCCTTCGGCATGCGACGGATTGGTGCGTGACTTCAGGATGTTCTGGAAGGTCGCGACGGTCTCCTCCGGCTTCCCCCAGTATCCGGTGCCCATGTTCTGGCCGCTGATCCAGATCTCGCCGATGTGGCCGTCGGGAACTTCGGACGCGGTCTCGGCGTCGACGATCGTCGCCCATTCCGAGATGCCGACCTTGCCTGCACCCGCCTGCGCCACCGCGCTGGGGGAATCCTCGGCAACCTCGACGAACGTGCCGGTGTTCAACGCTTCGCGGTCGACGTGCGTGATCGTCGGGTGGACCCCCATCGGGGTCGTCGACACGAACAGCGTGGCCTCGGCAAGACCGTAGGACGGCTTGATCGCCTGCGGTTTGAAGCCGAACGGGCTGAACGCCTCGTTGAACCGGCGCACGGTGGCTGCCGAGATGGGCTCGCTGCCGTTGAGGATGCACTTGACCACGCTGAGGTCGAGCTCGGGCTCACCCTCCTTCGGGACCCCGCGCACGGCGGCGTGGTCGAAGGCGAAGTTCGGCGCAACGGAGATGACACCGCCGGTGTCGTCCGGCTGACGCGCCATCGCGCGGATCCACCGGCCGGGGCGGCGGACGAACGCCGCGGGAGTCATGAACTCCACGTAGTGACCGATCATCGGCGAGATCATCGCGGTGATCAGACCCATGTCATGGAAGAACGGCAGCCAGGAGACCCCGCGGTCACCCTCCTCGCCTTCCAGCGCCTCGATCACCTGCACCACGTTGGTGGCCAGGTTCAGGTGCGTGATCTGCACGCCGGTGGGGATGCGCGTCGACCCGGACGTGTACTGCAGGTAGGCGATGGTGTCCTGCTCGACCTTGACCGGCTCCCAGGTGGCGCCGACCTCGTCGGGCACCGCGTCGACGGCGATGACGCGCGGCCGCTCCTTGGCGGGCCTGCTGCGGAAGAACTTTCGGACGCCCTCTGCGGCCTCGGTGGTGGTGAGGATGGCAGATGGGTGGCAGTCGTCGATGACGGCGTGCAGCCGGCCGACGTGGCCGGGCTCGCTTGGATCGAACAGCGGCACCGCGATGCGGCCGGAGTAGAGAGTGCCGAAGAAGGCGATGAGGTACTCGAGGTTCTGCGGGCAGAGGATGGCGATCCGGTCGCCGGGTTCGGTCACCTGCTGCAGGCGGGCACCGACGGCACGGTTACGCATGCCGAAGTCGGCCCAGGTCAGATCCCTGGCGACACCGTCGCGCTCGGTGGAGAAGTCCAGGAACCGGTACGCGAGCTTGTTTCCACGCACCTTCGTCCACCGCTCGACGTGAAGAACCAGGCTTCCGCTGTCGGGAAGTCTGATCTGTCCGTCTTTGATGAACGGGTTATGGAACCCCATCGCACTCTCCTGTCAAAACCACACTCGTCGCGATGCTCGAACTCGCGTGGACCGTCGGGGCTTCGCGGGCGTCTCGGGGACTCCGTTGTCCGCGTGAACGCTGAGCCCCGCAAGATGTTACCGAGGCGCTGGCCTCTGGTGCTGCTATGCCCTGTGACCTGGACTTTTCGCCCGGCCGTCCGTAATGAGTCTTAGTTATTTCTTAATGTTAGGCGACCAGTTGTTGAAGGCCAAATCTGCGTCGGTCACGTGTCAGCCATGTTTTGGATGCGGACCGTTATCAACGACCTTCTGCGCCCAATCCAGAGTCCACGCGGTGGCAGGCTGGCCGCCCAGATTCCAGAACTGAGTGGTGGCATACATCGCGTGCACGGGCTGACCCGCGCCGCCCGCGAGCACCTCCAACGTCTTGGGCAGGTTGGCGATCGAGAACGCCTCTTCCGGCGCCGAGCAGATCAGGTCACCCGTCGCGCAGATCTCGTTGACGCGGTCGTTGAGCACGCCGAAGCCGCCAGGCCGCGGACCCGTCATCGTCAACCCCATCGACGACAGCATCGGCACCTCGTTCAGCGTGATCTCGGCGCCCTGACCGGGCGGGTTGGGGCCGATGTCCATGCCAACCCCGGTCTGCCTGCGACCGTCGGCGATCAACGTCACGCCGAGCACCAAGTCGGCGTCGACAGGACCGCGGCCGTTGCCGATATCGCTGGCCATATCGCCCGCGATCACCGCGCCCTGCGAGAACCCGACCAGCACGTAGCTCGTCAGCGGGCACCGGTTGTTCATATCCGTCATCGCCTTGACCGCGTTGCGGGTGCCCTCGGCACGGCTGTCGTTGTAGTTCATCTGACCGTCGGCGGACAACGGATTGTGGAACTGCGCGGTGTAGGGAACCGTGTAGACCTCGAGCCGGTCGGTGCCGAACTGCCCACGGATCGGGTTGCTCACGTTCAGCAACAACGCGATCGGGAACTGCGTCGGGTTGAACGGATCGAGCGCCGGCGACGACTCCCACGTTCCCGGTATCGAAATCATCTGCACGTCAGGGCAGCTCGCGTCCTGGAACTCCGGACGCGGCTTACCCGTGGTCGGCCCGCTCGTCGGCGGCACAGCCGACGGCGGGAGGGCGGTGTCCGGCTTGTCGGGCTGGCGGACCATGACCCACACGAGGAATGAGACCAGACCCACGACGACCGCCATCGACACCGCTGCGATGAGCGCGAGAATCCGGTGGCGTTTCCGCCGACTATTGGTAGGCATGCGTTCCTTGCTGTCTAGCAGAGACGTTCGGTAGCGATCCGAATGTAGTCGGCGGTGAGGGCGTCCACCTCGGCCGGCGGCGGCGAGATGGCGTTCATCGGATTGCTGCGCACATCGCCGCGCACAAGCGGGGTCACGTAGTCGCGCACGGCCGCGTCCGACTGCTTGGCTGCGCGTGCCTGGCACACATACGACCCGATGCTCAACGCGAGCAGATCGGTCGACGCGGGCACGCCTGCGGCTTTGAGCGCATCGAGATACGCCCGCTGCTGAGCGGTCACCGTCAATGCAGTGGGTGCAGCGCCTTCGGCCTGCGGTCCGCTGCCCTGGGCCTGGGCTCGCGATTGCACCGTCGGCGGCGGCTGCACCGACATCGTCGGCAGCATGCCGTCACCCGAGGTGCAAGCCGTGCATGGGGCGACCAGGGATGTCGCTACGGCGACCCCAGCCGACCACATCGGCCAACGCCGAACCGTGTGCTGCACTCCTCCAAGGTACCGGCGCTAGAGAGTCACTTGATCGTCGTGACGAGTTCGCCGGACATCGCGGCGAGCTGCGGACCCCAGGTGCCCCAGTCGTGTTCGCCCCCCGGCGGGAAGTCGAAGTGCCCGTTGTGACCGCCGACGGTGCGGTAGTGCTGGTAGAACTGGCGGTTGCTGCCCTGCGCGATGTCGCAGTATCCGATCATCGCCGCGGGGTCAGCGCATCCGAGGGTGGTCGGGCTGAACACCCACAGCCGGGTGTTGTTGTCAGCCAGCAGCTGAACGTGCACATCGGGGTCGTGCCACTTCCATCGGCCCAGCTGTGGCAAACCCCACATGTTGCGGATGTCGACGCCGCCGAACTGGGCGAGCCCGGCGGTGATGGCACCGTTCGTGTATGTGTTCGACGGGTTGAGGAAGCCAGACAACGAACCCGCGTAGCGGTACCGGTCGGGGTGGAACGCCGCCAGCGTCATCGCCGCTGTGCCGCCCTGCGCGGCGCCGACGACGCCGTGCCCGCCCGGTGCGAGTCCCTTGTTCGCGGCCAGCCAGCTAGGCAGCTCGTCGGCGAGGAACGTCTCCCACTGCTTGCTGCCGTCCTGCTCCCAGTTGGTGTACATGCTCCAGGCGCCGCCTGCAGGCGCGGCCACCGAGATGCCCTTACCCGCCAGCGTGTTGAAGGCGCCGGCACCAACCCAGTTGCTCACGTCCGGGCCTGCGTTGAACGCGTCGAGCAGGATGACCGCGTGGGGGCCGCCGCCCTGGAAGGCAACGGGGATGTCGCGTCCCATGGCCGCTGACGGCACCATCAGCATCTCGACGCCGTCGGCCTTGGCGATCGGCGCCACCGCCGACCACAGGCCCGCCGCAAGCAACACCGACATGACCGCTCGAATCATCCCGCGCATCTACCCACCCTCACCTTTGGCTGTCCTCGCGCAATGCAGTGAACCACATCACTACGCGTCGGTGGAAACGTCTGACGGCGGCGACCCCGAAGGATCACCGCCGTCAGATCAACATATCTGTTACCGCAGTGCTTAACCGCCCGTGCTGGCCGAAGCCGTTTCGGTGGTCGCCGCCGTCGCCGCCGCCTGCTCAGGCGTCGGATTGGACGGCTGCGGGGTCGCACCGAGCACCCGCTGGATGTCGGGCTTCATCTGCTGCAGCTGCGCGCCCCAGTACTCCCAGCTGTGAGTACCGGCGGACGGGAAGTTGAACACACCGTTCTTACCGCCCGCGGCGATGTACTGCTCCTGGAACGTCTTGTTCGTCCGCAGGGTGAAGCCCTCGAGGAACTTCGCGTTGAAGTTGTCGCCTGCGATCTCACCATTGATGTCGCCCGGCTTGCCGTTACCGCAGTACACCCAGATGCGGGTGCCGTTGGCGACCAGCGTGGCGATGTTCACCATCGGATCGTTGCGCTTCCACGCCGGATCGCTTGACGGACCCCACATGTCCTTGGACTTGTAGCCGCCCGCGTCCCCCATCGACGTGTTGACCAGCATCGGCCACCAGCCCTCGGAGAGGTTCAGGAAGCCCGACAGCGACGCCGCGTACTGGAACTGCTGCGGGTAGTAGATCGACAGCGTCAGCGCGGCCGAACCGGCCATCGACAGGCCGACCGCGGCGTTGCGGTTCGGGTTCACACCCTTGTTCGCCGCCAGGTACGCAGGCAGCTCCTGGGTAAGGAAGGTCTCCCACTTGTACGTGGAGCAACCGGCCTTACCGCACGCCGGTGAATACCAGTCGCTGTAGAAGCTGGACTGTCCGCCGACCGGCATGATCGTGGAGAGGCCGGAATCGACGTACCACTCGAAGGCCGGGGTGTTGATGTCCCAGCCGTTGAAGTCGTCCTGTGCGCGCAGGCCGTCAAGCAGATAGACGCCAGGCGCATTGTCGCCACCGTTCTGGAACTGAACCTTGATGTCGTGTCCCATCCCCGCGGACGGAACCATCAGATATTCGACCGGTAGACCCGGCTTAGAGAAAGCGCCCGCAGTCGCCGAGCCTCCGACGGCGCCGACCAGGCCGGGCAGCACGGCGGCTGCAGCAGCCGCGACCGTGAGCCGGCGCGCCCAGGCTGCGCCGCGCTTCTTCCCAACGAACTTCATGCTTCATCTATCCAATCTGTCGTATGCCGCACCCGAGAACCGAGACCCACTCGTGACGGATGCCCGTGTAGTCAACCACACCTTCATGTGATATCTCTCCTCAGCTTCTGTCCTCCCTGGTCGCCGCCCTCAGCCGTTGAGGGTTGTGATCAGGTCTGATTTCAGCGCCTGCAACTGCGCTCCCCAGTACGGCCATGCGTGGTTTCCCGACGCAGGGAACTGGAAAGTCGCGTTGCTTCCGCCCGCCTTGCCGTAGGCGGCCTTGAAGGCCTCATTACTCCGCATCGCCAGGGCCTCGAGGCTGTCGGCGGACAGCGCCTGGGTCGGATCAGCGCCTGCGTCGAGGTCCGTGGCACCACCCGGCGCGCAGTAGATCCACAGCCGGGTGCCGTTGGCCACGATGCGCGAGGCCTGCGCGACGGGGTCGTTGCGCTTCCACGCCGGATCCCATGGCGGACCCCACATGTTGTCGACGTTGTAGCCACCCGCGTCGAGCATCGCGACCCGGATCGCCTGCGCCATGATCAGCGCCGACGGGTTCAGGAAGCCAGAGAGTGAGGCCGCATAGCGGAACTGCGCAGGGTGGAAGGCCGAAAGGATCAGCGCCGCGCCGCCCGACATCGACAGGCCGACCACGCCGTTGCCCGTCGCGGAGATCTGCTTGTTGGACGCCAGCCACGCGGGCAGTTCCTTCGTGAGGAAGGTCTCCCACCTATATGTATACGGCTGGCTGTTGAAGCTCGACGGTGAATACCAGTCGGTGTAGAAGCTGGACTGCCCGCCGACGGGCATTACGACGGACAGGCCGGAGTCGTTGAACCATTCGAACGCGGGGGTGTTGATATCCCAGCCGCTGTAGTCGTCCTGCGCCCGCAGCCCGTCGAGCAGGTAGACGGCTTTCGTACCCGAGCGCACGCCTGATGTCGGCGCCGGTGCGCCTCCGGCCTGGAACTCGACCCTGACGCTGCGGCCCATCGCGGCTGAGTACACGTCGAGGTACTCCACCGGAAGGCCCTCACGCGAGAACGCCTGCGCAGACGGCACGGAAACAGCCGTCAGGCCCGAAAGCGTCAGCATCGCGGCGAGCGCGACAAACATGCGGCGCATCTTTTGGGTCAAACCGTCCGTTCATGGCTTATCGCCGCAGGAAACGGCGGTTGTCGATTGCTTATCGTCCCGACGGGACGCCGCGTTACCAAAGCAGAAGATGCGACCGGGCTACAACTCGGTGAGGTCAGGGGCCCGTCGCGGGCAAGCCTTTGTACTCGGGAACGACGGGTTTCGGTATCGGAAGCCCGCACCGGATCAGGTCGTACAACGGCACCCGATTGATCCGGTACTTCGTGAACTCATACGCGTGCACCACATTCGACAAGAAGCGGCGTGGACCCATCGGGCTGCGGATCGCGGTCAGCATGGACTCGGTGGCAGGACACTCCAGCGCCACCTCTGCCTGTGCGATCCAGTCCTCGTCGATATATGTCGGAATATAGGGGGGCGTCTTCAAGAACGGCCCCTCCGCAACGGCCCAGTCCGGGAAGAGGTTCTTGTCGTGGCCGATCCGGCTGTCATCGAGGCGCGCCGTGTGCGCGGCCAGCGGATTGGCGAGGCCGATCTGGTCGATCACCCGTACATCGAGGCCGACGTTCATGCCGAGCATGCCGAGGTTGGTGAAAAACACTGTGTGCGGGCCGATATAGGACTTTCGCTGATCCGCGGGCATGTCAGGTGGCGGCGGTATCGCGGGCACGACGTCCCACTGGTCGTAGTTGCCTGACGGCAGCAGCAGTGCTCCGTCGGGTGTGTTGTTCAGCGCGGTGAGGACGGCGCGCATCCGCGGGTAGTCCAGGTAGTCGGCGGCCGTCAGCGGGTGGGGGTGGCCGGTGGCCTGCGAGTAGAACCGTCGCTCGTCGACGATGCCGGTGTACGTCACGCGGGTGGCGTCAGAACCCATCCCCGGCGAGTTGGCCGCCCACAGCGACCAGCCGACGACGGCGAGCCACAGCACCGATGTGATACCAGCGAGCTGGTATCCGACTCCGCGACTGAACTTTTCACCGTCAGGGAGCAGCACGGGTATCACCGCCACCGGGGCGAGCAGACAGAACATCGGTGTGAGCAGGACCCTGCCGTGCATGAAGTCGCCACCCTGCCGAATCCAGTAGAAGCCCTGCAGGAGTCCGCTGAAGACGATGAACAGCACCACCGCGGGCGGGCTCTGCACCATGCGCGCGAGCCTGCTGTAGCCGTACGGCGCCTCCCGCCGGATCCACCACGGTCGACTCCTGGTGGTCCCGAGTATCAGCGCCAGCACGCCGAGTAGCAGTGCGGGCAGCCACAACAGGTACGGCTCGTCGAAGTTCGTCAGGTACACCCAGCCCTGTGCCCACTTGTCACTCGTCGCATCTTTCGCCAAAGCTGTTTGGGGAAAGAGCAATCCGTAGTAGCCCATCCGGAATATCTGGTACGCGACAGGAAGCAGTCCGCCCGCGACGATGATCAGCCCACGGCGCGGCCAACCCCGTGCCGCGATCAGCATCATGACAAGGGCCAGTCCGCCGATCAGGGCGAGTTCTGGTCGGACAAGCACCGACAGTCCGGCGACGAAGGCGAGCGAACCGTCGAAGAGCGGGCTGGCCGCATTGCGCTGCCCGTTGTCCTGAAACGAGCGCAGCACCTGCGACCAGCACACCATCATCCACCACAGCAGGCCGAGATAGGCCAGCACCAAACCGTTTTCGAGTCCCGAGGTGGCGAAGTCGCGCGCGGGCGGTACCGCGATGTAGACCAGCACACCCGCGGGCAGCAGCAGCGCGCGGCGGCCATGCAGGCTCGGCGCGTACAGCCGGCCCGCACCGAGCATCAGGAAGACCACACCGGCCACGCTGAGCACAAGGGCCAGCCACAGCGTCACGAATTCGAGCTGCGTCGGGCCGCCGATCAGAGCCCCCAGGTAGTTCAGGTAGGTCCACAGCGTCGAGGTGTTCGACTCGATGCGTTCGCCCTTGTTGAAGACGGGGCCGTTGCCCGCCAACAGATTTCGCACGGTCCGCAACACGATCAGGCCGTCGTCTGCGATCCACCGGCGTTGCCACGCCCCGTAGCTGAACAGCCCTGCGGCGACAAGGACGCTCAGCCACAGACTGATTCGCGCGGTGGAGTCGTATGGGAATGCGGGGCCGCTCGCGATTCGACTGCCGACCCGCGGGCCTTTCACATCAGCCGAGGAGAACAGCGGCACCGATGGTTCCGATCCACGCTACCGCCAGAAGTTGAAGCACCCGGTCCTTCAACGCGATGTCCTCCGGTTCACCTGCAAGCCCGCCGTCGACGTCGACTGCATAGCGCAGGATCGCGATCGTGAACGGGATCATCGTGATCGCATACCAGGAGGCATTGGCGCCGTCACGCTCAAAGGCCCACAGCCCGTAGCAGACCACCATCGCGGTGGCCGAAAGCGTCCAGACGAACCGCAGATACGTCGACGTGTAGCTCTCGAGCGATTTGCGGATCTTTGCGCCCGTCTTCTCCGACAGTTGGAGTTCGGCGTAACGTTTGCCAGCCACCATGAACAACGAGCCGAACGTCATCACCAGCAGGAACCACTGCGACAGCTGGATATTCGCCGCAACGCCACCGGCGATCGCCCTGATCAGGTATGCGGACGACACGATGCAGATGTCCAGCACCGCTTGATGTTTGAGGCCGAAGCAGTACGCCAGCTGCATGGCGATGTAGACGCCGATCACACCGGCCAGGTTCGGCGTCGCGAGGAACGACACCGCCAGTGCGGCAGCCGCGAGCACGACCGCGGTGCCGTACGCCAGCCACGCCGGGACGACGCCTGCCGCGATGGGCCTGAAGCGTTTGGTCGGATGGGCACGGTCCGCCTCGACGTCACGGGCGTCGTTGACAAGGTAGACGGACGACGCGGCGAGCGAGAACGCCACGAACGCGATGGACACGTTGACCGCGACGTCACGCCAGTCGTAGTTCACGGCGCTGCCGAGCGCGGCCACGGGTGCGATGAGCACAAGCAGGTTCTTCACCCACTGGCGCGGCCTTGCCGCCTTGATCAGGCCGGTGACGACATTGCTTGGTGGGCCCTTTACCGGTTCCGGTTCTTCACTCATTTCCGCCGCCCTGGATGCACTGCTTTCACTTGAGATGCTCATGAGTCTCCTTCGGCCCGGTCCGCGAGATAACCAACCGTCTTCGCGACGGCCGCACCGACCGCAACGCCGGTGACGACGTCGCTGGGATAGTGCACGCCGAGAACCATTCGGGACAGCGCCATCGGCGGTACCAGCAGGGCGGGCAGCGGCAGGCCGGTCACCCGCGCCATCAGGATCGAGGCCGCTGTCGTCGAAGTGGCGTGCGCGGACGGGAAGCTGAGCCTGCTCGGTGTGCCCACATTGACGGCGATGCTCGGATGGTGCGGGCGCTCCCTGCGCACCACGCGTTTGATGATGACGGCGGCGGCGTGCGCGGCGAACGCCCCGAACCCCGCGGCCAGCCACGCCCGCCTCTTGGCAGGCTGCAGCAGTGCGCCGAGGCCCGCGACGGCGAGCCAGCCGATGCTGTGCTCCCCGAAGTGGGAGAGGGCGCGCGCACCGGTCAGCACGCCCGGCCGGTCGGCCAGCGCCGACTGCACGGCCACCAACGCGGCTTCCTCACCGCGGACGGTCTCATCCATGTGCGGGCGTCTCCAGAAACACGGCTTCCCATTGCTGAACACCGGACAGCGTCGGAAGCGCGTCGCGGTACGCCTTGCGCATATCGTCGAAGCGCCGCACCAGCTTCCGCTGGCGCCGCAGCGACGCCCGCAGCAGTGCGAACATCTTGGCGCGGTCGCGCTGGCGATAGACGACTCCGCGACTGTCGGCGGTGGTGACAGTCACGCCGTCGACGTTGCACAGCAGGAACCACCGGGAGTCCTGGGTCGGCACGTTCAGCTGCGGTCGCTCGTGATGGGCGACATCTGCCTTTGTGAGGTTGTGCAGCACCCCGCGAAGTAGTCGAACCGCCTTGCCCGGCGGGGTTTTCGGCTCTCCGACCCGGCCCACCATCCCCGACGGTGGCGGCAGCTGCGTCGCGGACGGCAGGATCACCGCATCGGGATACTCCTTGCGGAGGCGGTGCACCTCGGGAAGGGCGGACTCCAGGATGGCGAAGATGTGATCTGGCCCGGCGAGGAAGTCGTCCATCGCCTTGTTCTGCACGGCGACGGTCGAATACTCAAGGCACAGGAGGTGTTTCAGGGTGGCCTTCAGATGGCTGCGCATCAGGCCGCGGACGTCGCCGTCCCAGTGCAGCGCCGCGACCACCAACCGGTTACGCAGGTGGAAGTAGGCCTGCCAGTCAATGGCATCGTCCTTGTCGCTCCACGCCATGTGCCAGATTGCGGTACCCGGCATGGTGACCGTCGGATAGCCGTGCTCGGCGGCGCGGAGACCGTAGTCGGCGTCGTCCCACTTGATGAAGAGCGGCAACGGCTGGCCGAGTTCGTCGGCGACGGCGCGCGGGATCATGCACATCCACCAGCCGTTGTAGTCGACGTCGATGCGGCGGTGCAGCAGCTTGCTGTCGGAATAGCGGTCGTTCAACGGGTTTCGGGCGAAGTCGTGGTCGTACTTGGTGTGCGGCGCATTGGTCCACATGAAGTCGCCGCGGCCGACTATCTCGCCCATCACGTGCAGGTGCGCGGGATCCTGCAGATTGAGCATCTGACCGCCGACCAGCATCGGTGTCTTGGCGAACCGGTTCATCGCCAGGGCCCGCAGAATCGAGTCGGGCTCGACGCGGATGTCGTCGTCCATGAACAGGATCTGCTGGCAGTCGGTGTTCTTCAGGGCCTCGTACATGACGCGGCTGTAGCCGCCGGACCCGCCGAGGTTGGGTTGGTCGTGGATCGACAGCCGATTGCCGAGCGGCGCCGAGGCTTCCGCGAAGTCCGGATGGTCGCGCAGTTTCCTGGTGCCCTGATCGGGCACGATCACCGCGCCGATCACCTCGTCGACCATCGGGTCCGACGTCAGGGCACGCAGCGTCTCGACGCAATCGTCGGGCCGGTTGAAAGTGGGCATGCCGACGGCGATGTTGGCGGTACCCGGCGCGGGCACCGGCGCGAACCATCCCGCGTTCTGCAGGGTGACGGCGCTGTCGGTGGTGATGTCGAACCAGATCCAGCCGCCGTCCTCGAACGGCTCGAGGCTGATCTCGAATTCCACGGCATGTGGCTTTCCCCCGCAAGCGGGAGGTGCCCCCACACCGTCGTGGTGAAACGGCCTGCCCTCCAAAAAGATCCGGGCGCCGGTGGCCTTGCTCCTGTACACGTCGACGCGGCCCGTGCCGGTCAGCTCGGCGCGCAGCACCACTGACTTCAGGGTCGACCAACGCCGCCAGTAACTGGCGGGAAGCGCGTTGAAGTACGTCGAGAACGACACCTCCGACTCGGCGCCGATCTGCAATGTCGTCCTGGTCTCGGCGTGCGCGCGACGGGAGTTGGTTTCCGACTCTTCGAGATAGAGCTTGCGAACGTCAAGCGGTTCGCCTTGGCGCGGCAGGATGATGCGGGCAAGCAGGCTGACTGCGCTCATGCCTGTCATTCCGCGTCGCTTTCGTGCAGCGGTTCCCCGTCGCGCAGGTGCGGGGCGAGGACGTTGTCGTACATGTTCAGCGCGCTGGCGATCGCCATGTGCATATCGAGGTACTGGTAGGTGCCCAGCCTGCCGCCGAACAACACCTTGGCACCGGCGGTCTCGGCCTTGGCCCTGGCCCGGTAGGCCGCAAGCAGCGTCCGATCGCTTTCGGTGTTGATCGGGTAGTACGGCTCGTCGTCGGCATCGGCAAACCGCGAGAACTCCCGCATGATCACGGTTTTGTCGTCCGGGTAGTCCCGCTCCGGATGGAAGTGCCGGAACTCATGGATCCGGGTGTATGGCACGTCCTCGTCGTTGTAGTTCATCACCGGGGTGCCTTGAAAGTCGCCGGTTGGCAGCACCTCGAGCTCGAAATCGAGTGTGCGCCAGCCCAGCCGGCCCTCTGCGTAGTCGAAGTAACGGTCCAGCGGTCCGGTGTAGACAACCGGAGCGTCGGGATGTGCGGAGCGAAGCTCGTCGCGGACGTCGAACCAGTCGGTGTCCAGCCGCACCTCGATGCGGTCGTCGGCCGCCATGTTCTCCAGCCACGCGGTGTAGCCGTCGACCGGCAGACCCTCGTAGGTGTCGTTGAAGTAGCGGTTGTCGAACGTGTAGCGCACCGGAAGCCGGGTGATGTTGGCCGCGGGCAGTTCCTTGGGGTCGGTCTGCCACTGCTTGGCGGTGTAGTGCTTGACGAAGGCCTCATACAGCGGGCGGCCGATCAGCGAGATGGCCTTCTCTTCGAGGTTCTTGGCGTCGGCGGTCTCGATCTCGGCGGACTGCTCCTTGATCAGCTGGCGGGCCTCGTCAGGTGTGAAGTACTTGCCGAAGAACTGTGACACCAGGCCAAGACCCATCGGGAACTGGTAGGACTGCCCGTTGTGCATCGCGAAGACGCGGTGCTGGTAGCCGGTGAACTCGGTGAACTGAGCCACGTAGTCCCACACCTTCTTATTGGAGGTGTGGAAAAGGTGCGCGCCGTAGCGGTGCACCTCGATGCCGGTTTGCGGTTCGGGCTCGGAGTACGCATTGCCGCCGATGTGCGAGCGGCGATCGAGCACCAGGACCCGCTTGTTCAACTGGGTGGCCACGCGCTCGGCGATCGTCAGGCCGAAGAATCCGGAACCGACGACGAAGAGGTCGTACCGACCGGTGGGCAGGAGCGGAGCGACCCGGGGAGCAGGCGAAGTCATCGGCAGCCAGGGTATCCGACCGCGCTGCGCCGTCCCGAATCCAATACGGCCTCAAGGTCGCGATTCGCTCACAATTGCATCTCGTCACTCTAGACCCACTAGTCACAGCAGTAACATCGTTCACGTACCGGCTCCACCCACGCAGTCCATGTATTGAGGAGACTTCCGTGCCTAACCGACGTCGACGCAGGCTCTCGACAGCCACGAGCGCAGTCGCCGCCCTGGCCGTCGTGAGTCCATTTGCAGTTTCCGCCATCTCCGACATGACAAAGCCCGCGCCACAACCGCGTGAGTTCCAGTCGGCCGCCATGGTCACCGATCTGCCCAATGAGCTGATGTCTGCTCTGTCGCAAGGGTTGTCGCAGTTCGGCATCAACCTGCCCGCGATGCCGACCTCGCTGACCGGCGCGGACGCCGGGATGCCCGCGGCGCTGACCGCTCCCGGCAGCCTCGCCTCGCCCGGTCTGACCTCACCTGGTCTGACGTCACCCGGCCTGACCAGTCCCGCGCTGACGCCTGGCCTGACCACTCCGGCACTCGGCACCGACCCTGCGGCGGCAGCCACTGCGCTGGCCGACCCCGCACTGGCCAACCCGGCGCTGACGGAGCCGGCGCTTCCGACACCGGGCGGCCCGGCAGGATTGCCGGGGCTGGCGGGTGACGCGACGGCCGCTGCCAACCCGGCGCTCACGAATCCGGCGTTGACCAGCCCGACCGGAGCGCTTCCCGGCGGTCTGACGACACCGCCGGTGGCCGGTCTCGATGCGCTTGGGACAACGCCGATCTCGAACGCCGCGGGCCTGCCCGCACCGGGCGAGGTGCCGATCTCAGCCCCGATCGGACTCGATTCCGCGGGCACCTACCCGATCCTCGGTGGCGATCCAGGTCTCGGCCTCGGCGCGATGCCAGCGGCCAGCACCGGCGGCGGCGGCCTGTTCGGCGATCTCAGCAGCGCCGCCCAGCAGTTGGGCGCAGGCCAGGCGATCGATCTGCTCAAGGGCGTGGTGATGCCGATGATCACGTCGGCGATGAAGGCCCCCGCGGCGGCCGTACCGCCCGCACCCGTGCCCCCTCCGCCGGCACCCGCCGGATAGACCTGCCCCTAAACGGCGCCGCAGAGCCAAGTGGCGGGTTCTGCGGCGCCGTTGCAGGTTTGTGAGCGGTCAGGCCGTGTCGGAACACTGGTAACAACTGACTCATACGTAACATCAGTCCGTGCCGTCTCGTCGACACCCGATGCTCCTCACCGCGATCGCAGGGACCGTGGTGATCCTTCCGTGGGCGCTTCCGAGCACACCGTTCGACGAGGACCGGCGCCCGCTCGCCGAGCAGACCCAGCTGACTCAACAGCCGCTGACAGGCATCGGTGGCGGCGAGACGATCCGTGAGATCCACCAGGACACCCCGTTCTCCCTCGTCGCGGTGACTGCAGCCGACCTCAGCGAGACCTCGGCCAGGGTGCGCGCCAAGAAGCCCGACGGCTCGTGGGGACCCTGGTACGCGGCCGAGAACCTCGACGGCGTCGGCGATGCGTCGACCGCACCGCGCGGCACAGAGCCCGTATTCGTCGGTCTCACCACCACGGTGCAGATCGCGGTGAACCGCCCAGGCGGCACGACGGCATCTGCCCCGCAGAAACCCGTCGAGGCCGGGCCGACCGATCACGACCTCGGCTACCTGCCCGCCAACACCAATCAGCCGTTCGGCCAGAACGTCAACGCCGTTCTGATCAGCCCGCCGCGGGCGCCGATCGACGTGCCGCTGCCCAACGCCGTTACCCCGCCCGGTCAGCCGCCGAACGTCATCACCCGCGCGCAATGGGGTGCCGACGAGTCGATGAAGTGCCCCAACACCGTGTACGACGACGGGGTGCGGGCGGGAATCGTGCACCACACCGCGGGAAGCAACGACTACGGGCCACAGGATTCCGCGGCGATCGTGCGATCGATCTACGCGTATCACACCCGCACCCTCGGCTGGTGCGACATCGCCTACAACGCACTGGTCGACAAGTACGGTCAGGTGTTCGAGGGCCGTGCAGGCGGGATGGACCGACCGGTCGAGGGCGCCCACACCGGCGGGTTCAACAAGAACACCTGGGGTGTGGCGATGCTCGGCAACTTCGACCTGGTGCCGCCGACACCGATCCAGCTGCGCACGGTCGGGCGGCTGCTCGGGTGGCGGCTCGGTATCGACCGCGTCGACCCAAGGGGCACAGTCGTTTTGACCTCCGACGGCGGCTCCTTCACTCACTTTCCCAAGGGTGCGACACCGACCCTGCCGTCGATCTTCACCCACCGCGACGTCGGGAACACGGATTGCCCCGGGAACGCGGCCTATGCGGCGATGGACCAGATCCGCGACATCGCAGCGCGTTTCAACGAGCCGCTGCCGCCCCCGAGCCTGAAGGACATGCTGCGCGGCGGTGCGATCCTCGCCAAGTGGGAGAGGCTCGGCGGGGACAACAGCGCGCTCGGCGCGCCGCGTTCGCCGGAGGCCGCCGGCGAAGGCACCGCCCGCTACGCCACCTTCGAGCGGGGCGCTGTCTACTGGTCGCCGGAGAGCGGCGCAGAACCCCTCACCGGAGCGATCTACCAGGCGTGGGGTTCACTCGGCTATGAGCGCGGTGCACTGGGCCTGCCGACCAGTGGCGAGATTGCCGAGCCACTGTGGATCGTGCAGAACTTCCAGCACGGCACGCTGAACTTCGACCGCGAAAACGGCACCGTCACAAGGGTTATCGACGCGGTTTCCGAGGAGCTGCCGCCACCGTCCGATGACGCGCCGGTTCAGCTCGAGCGGATCAAACCCATCGATCCCAGCTGATCAGCTCCACCAGCGTTCCAGCACACGGGCCAGTCCGTCGTCGGTGTTCGGCGCGGTGACCTCGTCGGCCGCCTCGACCGCCTCGGGGTGGGCGTTTCCCATCGCAACGCCGAGGCCTGCCCACCGCAACATCGGGATGTCGTTGGGCATATCGCCGAACGCCACCACATCCTCGGCGGTGATGTCGTATGGCCGCGCCACCTCTTCGACGCCGGTGGCCTTGCTGATGCCAAGCGGTACCACCTCGATGAGGCCGTTGTTGGTCGAGTAGGTGATATCGCCTTGCAGCCCAACATGTTTGGCTAGTACGGCGGCCATTTCCGAACTGCGCACGCCCGCCTTGCGGATCAGCAGCTTGATCGCTGGCGCGCCGAGCAGATCCTCGACGGACACCTCGGTGTTGTCGGGGTTGAGCCATGCGTGCTCGTATCCCGGCGAGCTGACGAACTGCGGAGTGGCCGCGTCGTGGGCGCTTCGGCCCACCCGCTCGACCGCAAGGCCCGAGCCCGGAATGACCCGGGTGGCGATCTCGGCGAGCTCACCAAGCTGGTCTGCCGACAGCGTCCGTGCCGACAGGATGCGATCGGTGGCCGGGTCGTAGATCACCGCACCGTTCGCACATACCGCCATCGGCGCGAAACCCAGCGCGTCGACGACGGGTTGCACCCAGCGCGGCGGCCGGCCCGTCGCGAGCACGAACCGGGTGCCCGCGTCCACCGCGGCGAGCACTGCGCTACGGGTGCGTGGGGTGATGGTCTCTTCGTCATCGAGCAGCGTGCCGTCCACGTCGCTCGCGATCAGCGCTGGCGTCACTCGGCCTTCTGTTCCTTGCGGGCGCGGGCGGCCAGCTCGGCCTCGTCGAGGACCTTCGCTTCCTCGGGTGTCGGCGCGGACCCACCCATCCGCCGGGGCACCCAATACGCCCCCGCCGGATGCTCGTAGGACTCCTGGGCCTCGCGCAGCAGCGCCGTCATCGCCTCCCGCATCGCGGCGTCGGTCCGCTCGACAGTCTCGGACGGCGGCAGCGGAGCGCCCACCATGACGGTGAACGGGATCTTCGCCCGGCCGAGCTTGCGGGGACGATCCTTGGTCCACCGCCGGTGCGCACCCCAGACGATCAGCGGGATGATCGGCACCTGCGCGTCGATCGCCATCCGGGCCGCCCCCGTCTTGAACTCCTTGAGCTCGAAGCTGCGGCTGATGGTGGCCTCCGGGTAAACGGCGACGAGCTCGCCCTCACGCAACCGGTCGACCGCGACGGCGTACGCGCCCGCACCCGCCTTGCGGTCCACCGGGATCGTCCCGGTGTGCCTGATCAGGAAGTCGACGATCTTCACTTCCGCCATCTCCTGCTTGATCATGAAGCGCAGCCGCCGGTGCCGCTTGTAGGCGGCCAGCGCGGCCGGCATCCAGTCCAGATAGCTGGTGTGGTTGATCGCGATCACCGCGCCACCGCGCTCGGGAATGTTCTCCAACCCGTGATAGGTGATGCGGGTTCCGGATACGGCAACGCCCGTGCTGCAGGCGATCTCCAGCGTGCGGAAAACCGGTTCCATCGCGCTATCCCGAGGCTCCAGCCGGGTCGCCTCCCCGCTCTTGGCGGCGCGCGGCCTTCTCGGCGGCCTCATCGGCGTCCATCTGATTCGCCTCGGCCAGCGTCGGCGCCCCGCCACCGAGCCGGTGGGGCACCCAGAACTCGCCGGGCGGATGCGGTCCGTAATTGTCCTGCACCTGCTCGAGCAGGTGTTGCATGCGCGAGTGCAGCAGTGCGGTCAGCTCGGTCGGAGGCAGGGTCGGCGCGATCGGTTCGCCGACGCACACCGAGATCGGCACCTTGGGCCGCCACAGGTTCTTGGGGTGACCCTTTGTCCAGATGCGCTGTGCGCCCCAGATGATGTGCGGCACGATCGGCACGTCGGCAGCGATCGCCATCCTGGCCGCACCCGATTTGAAGTCCTTGATCTCGAAGCTGCGGCTGATGGTGGCCTCCGGGTACACGCCGACCAGTTCGCCTTCCTTCAGCTGTACGCAGGCCTGCTCGAACGACGCCGCGCCGCTGACCCGATCGACCTCGATATGCCGAAGGCTGCGCATGATCGGGCCGGTGATCTTGTGGTCGAAGACTTCTTTCTTCGCCATGAACCGCACCTTGCGCCCGCGCTTCTGCTTGTAGGCGGGCAGCCCGGCGAAGGTGAAGTCGAAGTAGCTGGTGTGGTTGATCGCCACGACGGCGCCACCGGTGACCGGCAGGTTCTCCACCCCCGTCACCGTGAACTTCAAGCCCTGCAACCGCCAGGCGGCGCGGGCGAGTTGAATCACGGTGCCGTAGACGGGTTCCACACCTGGCAGCCTAGCCTCGTGACGTTCCCAACCGAACCCGTGCCGGTGCCGTCGGTCGTCACGGCCATCGCCGCTGGTCGGCCTGTGCGCGCGAGGTGGGTGAACGAGCTCGGCGGGGTGACGTTCTCGATCGCTGACGGTTCGGAGTACGTGAAGGTCTATCCCGGCGAACACGCGCGACTGCTTGTGGCTGAGGCGCATCGGCTGAACTGGGCCTGGCGCTACGTTTCCGTACCCGAGGTGCTGACCGCAGGCCCCGGCTGGTTGCACACGGCGGGCCTGCCCGCCCGCTCGGCGGTGGACCCGCGATGGGTCGACGAACCCCGCGTCGCGGCCCACGCCATCGGAGTCGGCCTGCGGCACCTGCACGACATCCTGCCCGTCGCGGACTGCCCGTTCGGCCGACCGTCCTGGGTGCCCGCCGACGCACCGGCCGCCGACCGGCTGGTGGTATGCCACGGCGACGCCTGTGCACCGAACACCTTGTTGGCCGACGACGGCACCTTCTTCGGTCACGTCGACCTCGGTGAGCTCGGGGTCGCCGACCGGTGGGCCGATCTGGCGATCGCGTCGATGTCGCTGGACTGGAACTACCCCACCGACGGCCCCGACGGTTTCGCGGCCGTCCTGCTCGACGCATACGGAGTGACGGCCGACACCGGCCGCATGGCGTACTACCGCCGCAGCTGGGACTAAACTCCCCTGCGAGCCCCAACCCCGCAGGAAGGCAATAAGTGCAGGTCACCAGCGTCGGCCACGCCGGTTTTCGCATCGACACCAGCGCTGGAAGCATCCTGTGCGATCCCTGGGTGAACCCGGCGTACTTCGCGTCGTGGTTCCCGTTCCCCGACAACAGCGGACTGGACTGGGACGCGCTGGGCGACTGCGACTATCTCTACGTCTCACATCTGCACAAGGACCATTTCGATCCGCAGAACCTGCTCGCGCATGTCAACAAGGACGCGGTCGTGCTCCTGCCCGACTATCCGGTGCCCGATCTGCAGCGTGAGCTGGAAAAGCTTGGCTTCCACCGCTTTTACGAGACGACGGACTCCGTCAAGCACACGGTCAGCGGCCCCAAGGGCGATCTCGACGTGATGATCATCGCGCTGCGCGCCCCGGCGGACGGTCCGATCGGCGACTCCGGCCTGGTGGTCGACGACGGTCAGACCGTCGCGTTCAACATGAACGACGCCAGGCCCGTCGACCTCGATGTGGTGCACGCGGACTTCGGTCAGGTGGACGTGCACATGCTGCAGTACTCGGGTGCGATCTGGTATCCGATGGTCTACGACATGCCCGCGCGCGCCAAGGAGGCGTTCGGCACGCAGAAGCGGCAGCGCCAGATGGACCGTTGCCGCCAGTACATCAGCCAGGTCGGCGCGACCTGGGTGGTGCCGTCGGCCGGTCCGCCGTGCTTCCTTGATCCCGAACTGCGTGACCTCAACGACGACCACGACGACCCAGCCAACATCTTCCCCGACCAGATGGTCTTCCTCGACCAGATGCGTGCCAACGGCCACCACGGCGGGCTGCTGCTGATCCCCGGTTCGACCGCGGATTTCACCGGCTCACAGTTGAATTCGCTGCACCATCCGCTGCCCGACGATGACGTGCACGCCATCTTCACCACCGGCAAGGCCGACTACATCGCCGACTACGCCGAGCGGATGGCGCCGGTGCTCGCCGCGGAGAAGGCGCGCTGGGCGCCCGCCGGAGGCGAGTCGCTGCTCGAGCCGTTACGAGTTCGTTTAGAACCCATCATGAGCCAGAGCGACCAGATCTGCGACGGGATCGGCTATCCGGTCGAACTTCGCATAGGTGCTGAGACGGTGGTATTGGACTTCCCGAAACGGGCTGTCCGCGAACCGATTCCGGATGAGAAGTACCGCTACGGCTTCGAGATCGCACCCGAGCTGGTGCGAACGGTGCTCCGCGACGACGAGCCCGACTGGGTCAACACGATCTTCCTGTCGACACGCTTCAAGGCCTGGCGGGTAGGCGGTTACAACGAGTTCCTGTACACGTTCTTCAAGTGCCTGACCGACGAGCGCATCGCCTACGCCGACGGCTGGTTCGCCGAGGCGCACGACGATTCGGCCTCGATCGAACTCGACGGCTTCCTGATGCAGCGCCGATGCCCGCACCTGAAGGCCGACCTGTCGAAGTTCGGCGTGGTCGAGGGTTCGACGTTGACCTGCAATCTGCACGGCTGGCAGTGGAATCTCGACAACGGCCGGTGCCTGACGTCCAAGGGCCACGAGCTGAGGTGTGAGCGACGGTGAGCGCCGCACCGCGCCAGTATTACGACGACGGCCTGATCCAGCTCGACGAAGAAGCGATCACGTTGCGGCGCTATCACTTTCCGTCCGGCACCTCGAAAATCATTCCGCTGCGGTCGATCCGCGGATACGAGACCGAGCCACTCGGGCTGCTGACCCAGCGGTTCCGCATCTGGGGCAGCTCGGATCTGCGCCGCTGGCTGCCGCTGGACGTGTGGCGGCCGATCAAGTCGACGCTGGTGACCCTCGACGTGGACGGCGCCAAACCGAAGCCGGCTTTCACGCCGCAGCGACCGACGGAGTTCCTCGCCAAGCTCGACGAGCTGCTCGAGTCGCGTTAGCGGGGTTCCAGCACCTCGACGCCGACGTAGGGCACCAGCGCCTCTGGCACCCGCACGCTGCCGTCGGGCTGCTGGTGGTTCTCCAGGATCGCCACCAGCCAGCGGGTGGTGGCCAACGTGCCGTTCAGCGTCGCGGCCGCCTGCGGCTTGCCGTTCTCGTCGCGGTACCGGATGGCCAGCCTGCGAGCCTGAAACGTCGTGCAGTTCGACGTCGACGTCAGCTCACGGTAGGTCTGCTGGGTCGGCACCCACGCCTCGCAGTCGTACTTTCGCGCGGCGGACGCGCCGAGATCCCCCGCGGCGATATCGATCACGCGGTAGGGCACCTCGATGTTCGCGAGCATCTGGCGCTCCCAGCCGAGCAGCCGCTGGTGTTCTGCCTCCGCCTCCTCCGGCTTGCAGTAGACAAAGCCCTCGACCTTGTCGAACTGGTGCACTCTGATGATGCCGCGGGTGTCCTTGCCGTGGCTGCCCGCCTCGCGCCGGAAGCACGACGACCAGCCTGCGTAGCGCCGCGGACCGTCGGACAGGTCGAGGATCTCGTCGGAGTGATAGCCGGCGAGCGGCACCTCCGAGGTGCCGACGAGATAGAGGTCGTCGGCCTCGAGCCGGTACACCTCCTCGCTGTGCGCGCCGAGGAACCCGGTGCCCTCCATGATCTCGGGCCTAACAAGGACCGGCGGAATGATCAGCGTGAAACCGTTCTCGGTGGCGAGCCGGACCGCGAGCTGCATCAGACCGAGCTGTAGCAGCGCGCCGTATCCGGTGAGGAAGTAGAAGCGCGCGCCGGACACCTTGGCCCCGCGTTCCAGATCGAAAAGCCCTAGCGATTCCCCAAGGGCCACATGATCTTTCGGATCCGCGATGGCGGCAGGCTCGCCGACGGTGTCCAGAACCGCGAAGTCGTCCTCGCCGCCCGCGGGCACGCCGTCGATGATGACGTTCGAAATCGCCATGTGCGCCGCGGTGAACGCCTTTTCGGCATCGGCCTGCTCGGACTCGGCGGCCTTGACCGTTTCGGCCAGTTTCTTGGCCTGCTCGAGCAGGGCCGGCCTGTCCTCCTTGGACGCCGCACCGACCTTCTTGCTCGCCGCCTTCTGCTCGGCGCGCAGGTTGTCGGCGGCCGAGACCGCGGCGCGACGGTCGGCATCGGCCTTGAGCAATGCGTCGACGAGGCCCGGATCCTCACCGCGGGCGCGTTGAGACGCCCGTACCGTATCCGGGTTTTCACGCAGGAGTTTGAGGTCGATCACGGGAGGAACCCTACCGTCGGGGCACAACCCCATAACGTTACATCCGCCTCACTTGTCACAGGGGTCGGCGCGCCTGTCACAATAGAGCAGATGTTGGATGCACCCGAGCGGGTCGATACGACCGCCAGGCCGACCGGAGCGGCGGCAGCACACCCCTCACCGAAGGTGATGTGGTGGCGCAGTCTGCACGCCGGATCCACCCGCCGCGCGCTGTTGTTGACCGCGCTGGGCGGGTTGCTGATCGCAGGCGTGCTCACCGCGATGCCGGGCGGCACCGGCGCAGGCGTCGGTCCCGCAGGTTCGATCACCCTTGGTCTGCGTGGCGCGGAGACCTTCAGCAAGGCCAAGGGGGGCGACTGCCTGAACTGGCCGGAGCGCAACCCGGATGGAGCGCAGGTCGTCGACTGCAAGAGCGACCACCGCTTCGAGGTCGCTGAGTCGGTCGACATGCGAACCTTCCCCGGCAGCGAGTACGGTCCCGATGCCGCGCCGCCGTCACCGTCGCGCATCCAGCAGATCAGCCAGGAGCAGTGCCAGGTTGCGGTGCGCCGCTATCTCGGTGAGCGCTATGACCCCAACAGCCGCTTCACGGTCAGCATGATGTGGTCGGGCGACAAGGCATGGAAGCAGTCGGGTGAGCGCCGCATGCTGTGCGGTCTTCAACTGCCCGGCGCCAACAACTCTCAGCTCGCGTTCCAGGGCAAGGTCGCCGACGTCGACCAGTCCAAGGTGTGGCCGGCGGGGACATGTCTTGGCATCGACCCGTCGACGAATCAGCCGACCGATATCCCCGTCGACTGCGCGGGCCCGCACGCTATGGAGGTGACCGGCGCCGTCAATCTGGCCGAGAAGTTCCCGAACGGCCTGCCGCCGGAGCCCGAGCAGGACGCGTTCATCAAGGACGCATGCACCCGGATGACCGACGCGTACCTGGCGCCGATCCAGCTGCGCAGCACCACGCTGACGCTGATCTACAGCACGATCTCACTGCCGAGCTGGGCGGCCGGCAGCCACCAGGTTTCCTGCAGCATCGGCGCCACCCTCGGCAACGGCGGCTGGTCGACGCTGCTCAACAGCGCCAAGGGGCCATTGCAGATCAACGGCCAGCCTCCGATACCGCCGCCGGACATCCCCGAGGAGCGGCTGAACTTCCCGCCGATCCCGATGCCCGACACCTCGTCGTCGGCGGGCCAGAGCAGTGGCTCCTATGACCAGAGCGGTTCGGGAAGCTCGAACCAGTCGACCCAGTCGACCCAGTCGACCCAGTCGAACCAGCACGGTCAGCAGACCCAGAACACCGCGACCCAGACCCCGTCGACCGCCGCGTCGCCTTCACCCGCACCGGAGAACACGTTCCTGAACGGTCAGCCGCCCGGTGAGGCGCCACCACCTCCGCCCGGTGACGTCCCCGCGCCGCCGCCGCCGGGTGTGCCGCCGCCGGGTGTGCCGCCGCCTGCGGATGCGGGCGCACCGCCCGCCGCTCCTGGCCCCGCACCTGGTCCGGCTCCCGGGCCGCCGCCCGCCGAACCCGTGATTCCGCCACCGCCAGGGGTGTAGCCCATGGCCGTGCGGATGAGCCCGCAACGGTTTGAAGAACTCGTGGGCGACGCGCTCGACCTCATTCCACCCGACCTCGCCGCCGAGATCGACAACGTCGTTGTCCTGGTCGAGGACCGCAATCCAGAGGAACGCGACATTCTCGGGCTATACGAGGGCGTCGCGCTGACCGAGCGCGACTCCTGGTACGCGGGTTCGCTACCCGACAAGATCACCATCTATCGCGAGGCCATTCTGGACATCTGCGAGACGGAGGAGCAGGTGGTCGACGAGGTGGCGATCACGGTCATCCACGAGATCGCCCACCACTTCGGCATCGACGACGAACGTCTGCACGAACTCGGCTGGGCCTGAACCCGAGGCGATCAGCACAGCGCGGCAACCAGGGATTTGGTGCCGAGAGTGCTATGAACGGCCCATGGCCAACGACTGTCGGGGGTGTCGAGCCGGACTCGACCACTGCCACGGCACCGTTATCCACCACGCGCTGAAACGATCGGAATGCACCGATGACGACTGTGTCATGCCCGAGATCGTGCATGCGTTCGCCATCGACTGCGACGCGATCGGCTGCGCCTGCGCTCAGCCCATCGGGTCGGCCGAGGAGAGTGCATCCTCGACCGGGTGAGGCTCGGGCTCGGGATAGAACGGCGGCGAAAGCTCGCCCCAGTGCAGACAGCTCCACCTGCCGTCCGTGATCGGCGCCAGCACAACGGATTCGGCGTTGCCGAGGTGATGATCCAGAGCGAAGCCCGCGTCGACACCTGCCAACGTCGCGGCGGCCAGCCTGATCCCCGCGCCATGGCTGACCACGATGATGTCGCTGTGCCACGCGTCGTCGTCGAGATAGCGCATCCGCAGTTGGGTGAGCACCGGCACGTAGCGGTCGAGGACTTCGTGACCGCTTTCGCCGCCGGGAAGGCGCGCGCCCAGATCGCCTTCGTGCCACCGGTGGTAGACGGCCTTGAACTCCTCGATGGCCGCATCGTCGTTGCGATCCTCCAAGTCGCCGACCTGGGCCTCGTAGATTCCATCGAGCGGCTGGGGCGCCAGACCGCGCTGCCCGCCGATCTCGGCTGCGGTCTGCGTGGCACGCACCGCGATCGAATGCGCCACCATCCCGATCTCGTGCGGCCACTCCCGGCCCAAGATGCGCGCCTGTTCGCGGCCGAGGTCGGTGAGTTCCCTGCCAGGCGGGCGGGTGTCCAGGCGTCGCTCGACGTTGCCGTGCGACTGGCCGTGGCGGACTAGTACGAGCCGTCCGCTCATGTCCGGCCCTCCTGCAGTCGCTTCAGCCAGCGCGACGCCTCGTCGAATTGCGGCGGCGCCGCACCTGCCGCCGACCCTGTCGGCCATGAGCCCAGATATCGCACATCTGCACAACGACGGTGGAGCGCTTTGAGTGCCTCGGCGACGGCGTCGTCGTCGACGTGCCCGACGCAGTCGAGGAAGAAGATGTAGGTGCCCAGCTTCTTTCGGGTGGGCCGCGATTCAATGCGGGTCAGATCGATATCGCGGATCGCGAGCTCGGTCATCGCCGACACCAGCGCACCCGGCACATTCTCGAGCTCGAGGACCACCGACGTTCGGTCCGCACCGGTGCTCGGCGGCGGCGGGCCCGGCAGGCCGGCCAGCACGAAGCGCGTCCTGGCGTTCGGTTCGTCGACGACGTCGGAGGCCAGTGCGCTCAGGCCGTACCGCTGCGCGGCCAGCGCGCTGCTGACGCCCGCGTCCGCGCGCCCCTCGGCGACGTCGTTGGCCGCCGCGGCGTTCGAATTGGCAGGCACCAGCCTGGCTTCGGGCAGATTGGCGGCCAGCCAGTTGCGCACCTGCGCACTCGCGACGGGAAACGCGGCGACGGTCTGCACGTCTGCGGCGGCGACACCGGAACGCACCACGATCGTGAAGGCCACGTCCAGGGTGAGCTCGGCGAAGATCTGTAGCTCCGAACCGGTGGCGAGGCTGTCCAGCGTGGGCAGCACCGAGCCCTCGATCGAGTTCTCGATCGGCACGCACGCATAGTCGGCGTCGCCGGATCTGACCGCCGCGAGCGCCGCGGTGGTGCTGTCGGTCGCCAGCGGTGTCACCCCGTCGGATGTGGCGCTACCAGGCACCATGCCGTTGTTCGCCATCCGGATCAGCGCCGCCTCCGTGAAGGTCCCCTCCGGTCCGAGGTAGGCGATGCGCGGCACGTTTCAAGCCTAACGGTTCAGCGACCGCTGCCCTCCGACGTCGCGAGGTGCGTCTTGCAACCCAAGTTAGGCTTCGCTAAGTTAGGGTCACCTTATTAACGGGAGGCGATTCGATGACTGCTCCGGCAGCGACGACGGCACCGACGACGGCCGAGCGGATCCGCAGCACGTGCGCACGCGCCGGTGGCGCGATGCTCGCGATCGAGGGTGTCGAGCCGATCGCCAGCGCGGTGCACCATCTGCTCGATGACGGTTCGGTCGCCATCGCCGTTCCCGTCGGCGGCCTCGTGGCGGGCCTGTCCCCCGCCGATGCCGCAGGCGTGCCCGCGGTGCTCGAGATGACCGACTACGCGCCGCTGCCTCTTCGCGAGCCTGTCCGGTCGCTGGTGTGGATCCGCGGCCGCGTGCAGGCCATCCCGCATGCAGAGATTCCCGACCTTCTCGATCTGATCGCCGCCGCGGAGCCCAATCCCGCACTGCTGCAGGTGAATACCGCTGACGGCGCCGACGGCGACACCCGGCTCACCTTGGTGCGCCTCGAAGTCGAGTCGGTCGTCGTCGCCGACTCGACCGGCGCGGAGGCCGTCGGTGTCAGCGCGTTGCTTCAGGCCCGACCCGACCCGTTCTGCGTGATGGAGTCGTGCTGGCTGCAGCACCTCGAGGTGGCCCACCGCGAAGTCATCGACCGGCTGGCCGACCGGCTTCCGACGGCCCTGCGGCGGGGACGTGTCCGTCCGCTCGGACTGGACCGCTACGGCGTGCGACTGCGGGTGGAGAACGACGAAGGCGATCACGACGTCCGGTTGGCGTTCAACAAGCCCGTCGACGACGTCACCGGCCTGTCCCAGGCCATCCGGATCTTGATGGGCTGCCCGTTCCTGAACGGGCTTCGCGCCAAGCGCCCGCTACCGTAGCTTCGGTGAGCGCGCCCGAGGAGCTGACCGAAGCCGACCGGCGCGCGCTACGCATCGAGATCGCCGTCGTGCTGGCGGTGACGTTCGGGCTGAGCGCCTACACCGCGGTTCTCGATCTCGTCGAGGCGATTCTGCTCAACCTGTCGAACCAGATCGTCGCGCTCAATCCACGGCTGTCGCCGTTCGACCTCATCAACCTCGGGCTGAACCTGGCCCGCGTCGCGCAGCTGATCTCATGGGGCGCGCTCGGCCTGTATCTGCTGTGGCGCAGCGGGATTGGGCTGGCAACGATCGGGCTGGGCCGGATCAGGTGGCGTTCCGATGTGCTCGGCGGCCTCGGCCTCGCCGCGCTGATAGGTCTGCCGGGCCTCGGGCTGTACGTCGCGGCGCGCGCGTTGGGCATGAGCGTTTCGGTGGTGCCGTCGACGCAGAACAACTCGTGGTGGCACATCCCGGTGCTGATCCTGCTCGCCTTCGCCAACGGCTGGGCCGAGGAGGTCATCGTCGTCGGTTGGCTGCTCACCCGACTGCGACAACTGCGGGTGAACCCCGTCGTCGCGCTGGTGGCGGCCAGCCTGCTGCGCGGCGCGTATCACCTCTATCAGGGCTGGGGCGCAGGTCTCGGCAACGCCGTGATGGGCCTGGTGTTCGGATACGCGTGGCAGCGCACCGGGCGGTTGTGGCCGCTGATCATCGCGCACGGCGTGATCGACACCGTTGCGTTTGTTGGATACCTGCTGCTGGCGAACCATCTCGGCTGGCTGCGCTAGCTGGGCCAGCTACATTCTCTTTGTGAACGGCGATCGGCGTCCTCCGCCACCTCGGCGGCGCGAGCCGTCGCAGGTGATCAGGCGGGATCCGAACCGACCGCCACCGGTCTGGCCGCCCAACCCGCCGAACCCGCCGAGGCGTCCGCCATCTCCGCAGTATCCGCCGCCACCGCTCCCGCCGCGGCGACCGAATCCGGTTGTGCGCCAACCACCGCCGCCACCGCCACGACCGGCTGCCAGGAAGCCCAAGCGCCTGCTGCGCCGTGTCGTTCTCGCCCTGTTCGCACTGCTCGTCCTCGCCGTCGCGGGGTCGATCGGCACCGCCTTCTGGATCGACACCAAACTGCACCGCATCCCTGCGCTGGCCGACTACCCCGATCGGCCTGCCGAGGGAAAAGGCACCACATGGCTGCTCGTCGGCTCCGACAGCAGGCAGAACCTCACCCCCGAACAGCAGGCCGAGCTCGGCACCGGCGGCGATATCGGCAACGGGCACACCGACACGATCCTGCTCGTCCACGTGCCTGAGCTGTGGTCGGACACCCCAACCACGATGGTGTCGATTCCCCGCGACTCGTACGTGGAGATCCCCGACCACGGCTCCGACAAGATCAACGCGGCCTTCGCCATCGGGGGAGCCCCGCTGTTGGCCCAGACCGTGGAACAGGCGACGGGGCTGCGACTCGATCACTACGCCGAGGTCGAATTCGCCGGATTCGCAGGGCTTGTCGACGCCGTCGGCGGTGTGAGCATGTGTCTGCCCGAGCCGATCTCCGACCCACTCGCGGGTATCGAGCTTCCCGCAGGCTGCCAGAAACTGGATGGCCGCAATGCGCTCGGCTATGTGCGCACCCGTGCGACGCCGCGTGCCGACCTGGACCGGATGGTCAACCAGCGGCAGTTCATGTCGACGCTGATGCACCGCGCGGCCAGCCCGAGCGTCCTGCTGAACCCGCTGCGCTGGTACCCGATGGCCACCGCGGCGGCCGACTCCCTGACCGTCGACTCCGATGCGCACGTCACCGATCTCGCGAGGTTGGCGTGGGCGCTGCGTGGAGACGTCACCACAACCACGGTCCCGATCGGCGAATTCACCGGCAGCGACTCGGGTTCCGTCGTCGTATGGAACTCCGAAATCGCCAACCAGTTGTTCGCCGCGCTCAACTCGGACACCCCTGTGCCTCCGGATGTGCTGGAGGCGGGGGCCATCCGCTAGTCGCGACCCGCGCCGGTCAGCCCGTTCTGCAGCCAGTCCTTGGTGCGCCCTGGATGGTTGGTCGCCACCCACGCCACCCCGACCTCGCGGCAGTACCGAACGTCCTCGTAGTGGTCGACGGTCCAGCAGTACAGCGCGCGACCCTGTGCAGCCGCACGATCCACCAGCTCAGGGTGTTCGCGAAGCGTTGCGATCGACGGGCCGACCGCGGTGGCGCCGACGGTGGTTGCCGCGCTGCCGCCGAGATAGCGCGATGTCTCGCCGAGCAGGACGGTGGGCAGCATCGGCGCCGCCCGCCGGATCCGCCATACCGCCGCGGCGGAGAACGACATCACCACCGCACGCGACAGGTCGGCCGAAGCGGGCGATGCGATGCCGTAGCGGTGCAGCAGCGCCAGCACCTTGCTTTCCACCAGCGCGCCGTAGCGCACCGGGTGCTTCGTCTCGATGAAGAGCTTCACCGGCCGGTTCCAATCGAGCACAAGCGACACCAGGTCGCCGAGGGTCAGCAGACCCGTGTCGCCCTGTGAGCCGTCGGCGCGCCAACTGGAATGCCATGAACCGTAATCCAGCTCCCTCAACTCGGCCAGCGTCATCTCGCTGACCAGGCCGGTGCCGTTGGAGGTGCGGTCCACCCTGCGGTCGTGCACACACACCAGATGACCGTCTTTCGTCAGCCGGACGTCGCACTCCACCCCGTCGGCGCCCTCCTGCAGGGCAAGCTCGTATGCGGCCCGGGTGTGCTCAGGGCGTTGCGCCGACGCGCCTCGGTGTGCGACCACGAACGGGTGACCGACGAGCTCCTCGTCGGCTCCGGCGTCGCCCGGGTTCATACGGCTATGCTGCCGGGTTCTGGCCTTCGGACTCAACCGGGACGCGCGATTCCGCCCCAGATTGGTCGGCGACGATCACCCAACGCTTGGACGGTTTCTCGACGGGCCTGCGCTCGAAGCCGAAGAGCACGCGCCCGACCAGAACCATCGCGGCCGTCGCGATGAGGTACGCGACGATCGTCGTCACGGTGTTGTCGGCGATGCCCTGTGCGTCGGTCGTGAAGCTGGTCGCGATGGCGAAGACCGAGACCGCGGTCGATAGCACCCACACCACCCACCACACCGTGATCGGTCGACGCAGACGGGCCATGGCATCCTCGACGCTCGCGAGTTCGAGCACGAACACCGGCGCCCATGCCAGGTTCACAAACGGCACAAGGCAGCCTGCACGCAAGGCCCACAGCGATCGGTGTTCTTGGCGCCCAACGTGTTTGAATGCCGCTGCCCGCCGCGCGATCAGCCAGTTGGTGAGCAAGACGAAGGTCGCGAACACCAAGAAGAGGGCGGCCACACTGACCACCACGCCCACCCAGGTCGCCAGCCACGCCACCACCGGATTCAGCAGCACGCCGCGGTTGATGATCAGCAGCGCGTACCGGGCGATGTGAACCAGCGCGGCAAGGCCGAGCACGGCGACGGTCGCGACCAGCGTCGCGCGCAGCGCGCCGATCGATGGCCCGCGCCGCGGTTCGACCTGTTGCTCGTACTGCGCGGCGTCGAACCGCTCGACAAGCCCCCACCGGGGGATGACGGGATAACGCGGTGTCGGGCCGAAGTTCCTCGGCCTGCGGCGAGGGGGAGGCGCGGCGCCGGGCCGGACGGCGATCCACCGGTATCCCGCAGGTAGTCGCGGGGGGCTCTTCTGATCGCCCGTGCTCCACTGCGACGGCGGCTGGGCAGGCGGCGCAGTGACGGACGGCGCAAGCAGGGACCCGTTGCACCGCGGGCACCAGTCGCGCTGCCGATCCCGTACGTTCCACCGCGTCCCGCAGCGGGAGCACACCTGGATCATCCGACCAGCCTAGCGACGGTTGCTCAGACCGCGCCCTGGCCGCCACCGTCGGTGACGACCGGCCTGCCCGCGTCGGCCCACGCCTGCATGCCACCGCTGACGTTGATGGGCTCGTAGCCGTTCTGCGCGAGGTACTGGGCCACCCGCATGGAACGTCCGCCCAGGTGGCATACGACGTACAGCGTCGCGCCCGGATCGATCTCCGCCATCCGGGCAGGTATCTCGCCCATCGGGATGTGCTGTGCGCCCGCTGCGTGCCCGCGGTCCCATTCGTCGTTCTCTCGGACGTCGAGCATCACAACCGACCCGTCGAACGCCGCAGGCACGCCGGATACGTCAATCTCCTTGATACTTGCTGGCCCCGCCATGCACCCCATGCTAGAGGCGGGTATTCGTCGACACACGTCAAGCAGCAATGTAGGGCTATCCACAGTTTCCACAGGTTCATCCACAGGCCGGGTTCGACGGAAGGCCCCTCTGAGCTTCTGAATCTGTGTGTTTCCTTGGCTCCGCTGTGGATAACCTGGCGTCGTTACCGAACAGTGATCAACAGGCCGCGCGGCCCTGAGCGAAATCGATTGGCGCTCTAACCTTTGCTACGGACGGGCCGATTTTTCGATCGTCACGCGAAGGGCTATGATCGGCGTCACAGAACTATTTGTGACAGATCTCACGGGGGTGGGTCATTGAACATGCAGGTCAGGGGGTTTTGATGACGTCCCATCCATACGGGTCCGGGTCCGCGGCATCGTCTGAGTGGCAATCGTCGGCGCACGCTTACAACCGAGCCCAGCTGATGGCCTGTGTTCGCGCCGGTGTGATCGCGCTGGTCCTGCTGGGCATCCTCGCCCTCATCGTTCTGTTCTAAGACACAAAAAGCCGCCGGAGACCGGCGGCTTCTTTGTCTGGTTCGTCTGTCAGTTGCCTACTTGGGCGGGTAGACGCCCATCTGCTTGCTTTTGTCGGTCTGCCAGAAGATGTCGGCGATTTCGTCGATCGTCTTGAGCAGCTTCTCCGCGACCGCGACGTCGAGCGACTTCTTCACATCGCCTGCGCCGTGCACGCCGTCCCAGAACAGCTGATGCAGGTTCGGGAACTGCTCGAAGTGGTCCTTTGCGAAGAAGTCGGCCCACAGCACCATCAGGTGATGCTTGACCTCCTCGGCGCGTTGCTCCTTGATGATGATCGCGCGGGCCTTGAAGTGCTCGTCATCGGAGTCGTGATACTTCTGCAGTGTCTTCAGACACGAGAGCGCTTCGATCTTGGCTTGCGCGGGGTCATAGACGCCGCAGTACAAATCGCAGTGGGCATGGGCAGGGGTCGCGTTGTCAAAAAGTCGATGCAGCATGGTCTTAACCTACCCTTTCGGAATGGCCGGAAACCATCCGATACGGCTCTGGCCAATGCGTCGTTTCACGGTCGTCGACGACTCCATGCGTCCGGCGCTCGGACCTGGCGACGGGCTGCTTGCGATCCGCGGCGGAAGCATCCGGCACGGCCAGTTGCGGGTGTTCCCCGACCCGAGAAGGTCGTCGCGCTGGCTCGTCAAACGCGTCGGTGAGGTGTACGGCTCCGGACGCACCGCGATATTCGACGCGCGCTCCGACAACCCGCGCGCGGCGGGTGCCGCCGATTCCCACGAGTTCGGACCCGTGTCCGCCGCCGGTTCCTATCGCGTGATCCTGCGGGTGCGAACCAAAGTCGGCCGTTAGCACTCGTGTCGTCTTGCGCCCCAGGCGTTGCTGGCCCATGCTGAGCGGATCGGCCCAGTGGAGTGTCGGCGATGTCCGAACACCGAGTATCAGGGTCGCGGAGGCGAAATGGAGACGGGGTCTGGTCGGGCGATCGAGATCGCTCCATTTCATTCGCACGGCGCGCTCAAGGGATTCGTGGTGTCGGGCCGGTGGCCCGATTCCACCAAAGAGTGGGCACAGGTGTTGCGGGTCGCCGTGCGGGTCGCGTCCTTTCCCGGATTGCTCGCCACCACAACGATTTTCGGCGCGCGCGAGGAGCTACCCGAGTCACCGGAGCCCGGTACCGTCGGGCTCGTTGTCGCCGAAGGCACGGTGGTGGGTGAGAATGCTGTGTCGCCAGGGCATTTCGCTGACCATCAGCCGCCCGCACTGTTGATGTTGCATCCGCCTTCGGAGACCACCCCGTCGCTGCCGGAGTGCTCAGGCGCCGCATCGGGCTGCGTCCTGCTGCCCGGTCTACCGCACCTGGGCCTCGAACACCGCGCCGCATGGGTGGAGGCCGAATCCGACGGGACCGTTACCGCGATGGTCAGCCGGGTCGGTATCGATCCGATCAGCGACCCCGACACCGCCATATTGGCGATGCTTCTCGCCGCGTAACGCGCCGCGGTGGAACCGTCGCCCGAAAGGAGCAGACTCGGGGCTGGCAATTCCCGGCCCGGATGCCGACCCGCACCTCGTCGGTAAGGGATGGGTAAGAGCGCAAATACAGCAAACCCCGGGATCCGCTCGATGGGGGGTCTAACGGGTTGCCCGAAAGCCCCGTGGCGAGTGAATAACCCGTGGTAGGCGGCCGCCGAGCTAAGCCCCTGCTACGCCGACGTCAAAATTTGCCTGACCACTTCATGAGACATATCGGGGATATGGTCTAAACATGCTGCTTACCGCGGTATCGAGCCCTCTAAAGAAAAAGCCGGGTTAACTTTTACGCGGTTTGCACTTGGCTGTTGGCACAACTCTCGCTACGATGACTAGCAAATACGCCGCCTAGTTTGTCCGCTCTGTCAGTATGTGGAGGTCAATTCGATGAGCAAGACGTTCTCCGACCGGCTAAACCGCCTGTTCGATACGGTTTACCCGCCAGGTCGTGGTCCGCATACGTCAGCTGAGGTGATTGCTGCCCTCAAGGCGGAGGGCATCACGATGTCCGCCCCTTATCTGTCACAGCTTCGTTCAGGCAACCGTACGAATCCTTCGGCGGCGACCATGGCCGCACTTGCCAACTTCTTCCGTATCAAGCCGGCTTACTTCACCGACGACGAGTACTACGAGAAGCTGGACAAGGAATTGACGTGGCTCGCCAATATGCGCGACGAGGGTGTTCGTCGTATTGCGGCGAGGACCGTCGGCCTGTCCGCTGAGGCGCAGCAGGACATCGTTTCGAAGGTCGATGAATTGCGTCGCAGGGAACACCTCGACGATTAGCCTGCGGGGCGTCGTATTGCGGCGCCCGGCGAAGTAATCGCCGAAACCCTCCATCAGGAGGCGGTTGCGGCACCCGCCCTGTCCAGCTGCCAGTACTGCTTGGCGATCGCCAGGATCCACTCCCGGTCCGAATATGTCGTCGGCTGGCGCAACCAGCCCAGACCGGGGAACAACGCACGCTTGGCTTCCGCGTCGGTTTCGCCGCGGCCTGCGTGAATCCATTCCGCGATCGCGTATGCCTGTTCCTCTGGTGCGACGTCCGGTGAGTCGACGACGTCGGTCAGGTCGGCGAGATTCTCTAGGTCGTGGTCGGCGGCCGTACCGGACGCACCGGAGGCGTCGACCCGGTGGCGCAGCGCGGCATCCGCGGCCGTCGCCTCGAGGAAGAGCGCGTCGGAGATCAGCGACATCCGCTCGGCCACCCGGAAGACCAGCGGACCGCGCGGACGGACGCCGATCCCGACATCGGGATGTCGCTGGCCGAGTTCGTCCAAAAGCGGCGCGATGACCCGCAGTTCGCGGCGCGCGCCGAACCAGTCCTCGACACTTGGCAGCAGCGAGCCGGCCGCGACCACCAGCATCGCGCAACCCAGCAGGGTGGCCGCGGCACCGACGCCGACGAATTCGGTAGTGCCGACGGCCCTCAACAAGAAGAAGGCGATGGCGAGAACGATCAGCACGATGCCGACGGTGAACACGAAAAGCGCCCTGCCACGGCGGGTGCGATTCGAATGGCGCATACCGGCCCACGACACCAGGGTGAGCGCGAGTAATACGTACAGCAGTGGCAGCAGCCACGACAGTGCCGTTCCGTTGGAGCCCAGGTTCTGTCGCAGATACTCCTCGGGCGACATCTCCGGCTGCTGACCCGCCGCGAAGAACACCACCAGGGTGGCGATCGCGATCACTGCGGCGATGCCGTACTGCCAAATTGCGATGCGGCGAAGCGTTGCGGGTTTACGCGGGGACGCGACCGTCGTGATCATCACGCAGCTGCCCGCGGCACAGGCGACCAACGCCACCTGGCTCAGGCCCATCGAGATGTTGGGCCAGTGAAACAGAGTGTCCAGCAGCAGTGTCAGCGGTTGCCAGTTCAGCGCGGCCACCAGACCCAGGCTGCCGAGCGCCAGGATCATGGCGGTACTGACCATGGACTGCTTGTTGACCAGAGCCCAGCCGATGCGCAGGCCGGTGGCAAGCCCGAGCAGACCGGCGATCACCCAGATGATCAACCAAACGCCTCTCCGAGCCGAACCTGCACGATCGAGGAGCGGTCGGAGGGCAGCCTGCCAAGCCGGTAGATGAGCAGTGCCGCGAAATCCTCGGCTTCCTGCTCGGCGTCTTCACCGCTTGGACCCATGCAACCGGTGCGCTGGTTGAGCATGTATCCGATCAGCTCGGAGCTGGCGAACTCCGTCTCCGAGCGGGCGGCTTGGACGACGGGAATGCCCTCGTGACCGAGGACGAGGTGGCCGAGCTCGTGGGCCAGCGTGCGGTCCCATGCCGGCAGCCCCTTCTGGATCAGGAACACGTCCCGATCGGCGTACTGCCGCCACTGGCCGCATACGCCGGCAGGCAGGTCCGACATCTTGAGCTCGATGGGGCGCTGACGGTCCTCGCTGACGGCGTCGACAAGTCGGGGGAGCGAGATCTCCCCGCGTCGCGGGGCGAGATCGAGCACCGCACTGACGGCGCGGGTCACGTGACGACTTGCAGGCATACATCCCCCTCTCCCAACGAGTCCACTATGCGCTGCCCGCCTCGGTTAAGGGGGACAGTTTGTAGTACTACCTCATGAAACGTGCTGAGGCGCCGACGTGCACGGCGTGGCCCGCTTTGGCCTGCCGGTAGCCCACCAATCCCCCGGCGCCCGTGAGCACCATGATGCCGACGAGTCCGGGTACCGCCAACGCCGCGACCTGCGGCAATCCGGCGGTTCGTAAATACTCGGTGTAGCCGATCCGATACGACGCGTTCGGCACCGCCGCATTACTTCCGACATTTGCAGGCGGCGAGGTCCGGCCGGCTGGCGGCTGCGCGAAGATGCTCTTCACATCGGGCGACGGGCCTCCGCGTGGACCGGCGCCCGCGCCGCCGGGGGCTCCTGGGACACCGAGGCCGAGGGGCGGCGCGACGATCACCGGCAGCGCGATGGGTACCGCAGGGCCGACGGGTGCCGCGGCGGCCACGACGCCGCCCGCCTCGAGCACCCCGGGTGCGCCCGGTACACCGGGTTGGGGCGGTTGAAGCTGGCCCGGCAGCTGCATATCGGGCACTGACGGCGGCTTGAAGCGCGGCAACTGCTCGGTGGCGCCGCCGCCACCACCCGATTGCGGGAACTGCGGGTTCGGTCCGGGTTGGCCAGGCGGCTCTGTGGGCTTGGTCGGTTCAGTCGGTTTGGTTGTGGGACACGGCTCCGTCGTCGGAGGTTCTTTCGTCGGAGGTTCTTTCGTCGGGGATTC
>CADEGF010000004.1:0-108093 GCA_902826815.1 uncultured Mycobacteriaceae bacterium | reverse complement strand
TTCGTCGGGGATTCCTTCGTCGGCGAGGTATCCGTCTTCGTGGGTTCCTGGTCACGGCCGTTGCCCCAGCGGGTATCGGGGCGCTGCCACGGAACGGACTCCTTCTGGTCCTTCTGGCCGCTGCCGTCGTCCATTCCGAACGCGCGCCGAACGATGCCCCCGATCGAGTCGTCAGCCTTGCGGTCGTCCGACCCGCTGCGGCCATCGGACCGATCGTGCCCGTTGCCCGGGTCCGCAAGCGCCATCGCGCCGCCAGCACCGCTGATCAGCAGGCCAGACGCGACGAGGCATGCCGACGCGGCGACACGCACACGCGGGGCCACTAGGTCACCACCTCTCGATACACAGCCAGAACGGCGATTTACGCTTGCGACGATTGTCGCACAATCCGTTGTACACGTTTGCTAGTGAATGGAACCACACGCATTGAGGGCCGCGCCACCAACGGTTGGCGCGCGGGCGATAGTGTTGTGCTGCGCCATCGCCAGACACGAATGGCCGAAAAGCCGACGAGATGACCGGGAGGCGGCCGGGATGGGCCTGTTCACGCGACGGAAAAGCCGCGCTACTCGGCGAGCTGAGGCCCGAGCCATCAAGGCGAAGGCGAAGCTGGAGGCCAAGCTCGCGGCGAAGAACGAGAACCGCCGCAACAAGGCCGCTCAGAAGGCCGAGACCAAGGCGCTCAAGGCGCAACTACGCGCACAGCGGGACAGCGACAGGACCGCGCTCAAGGTTGCTGAAACCGAACTCAAGGCGGTCCGTGACGGCAAGCTGTTGTCGCCGGCGCGCATTCGCCGCACCTTGACGGTGTCCCGCCTGCTGGCGCCGATCGTGGTGCCGCTCGTCTACCGGGGGGCGATGGCGGCCCGCGGGTTCCTCGACCAACGCAAAGCCGATCAGCTCGGGGTTCCGCTCAGTCAGCTGGGTCAGTTCTCCGGATACGGCGCGCAGCTTTCGTCGCGCATCGCGGGCGCCGAACAGACCCTGCGCCTGGTGGCCGAGAAGAAGCCGAAGGACTCCGAGACCAAGCAATTCGTGACGGCCATGACCGATCGGCTCACGGATCTTTCAGCGGCCGTGACCGCCGCCGAAAAGATGCCGACGGCCAGTCGGCGGGCCGCCCACAGCTCGATCAGCCAGCAGCTCGACGGCATCGACGCCGACCTGATGGCGCGCCTCGGCGTGGCCTGACGGACCGTGTCAGCCGAGCCGATCACCGCCGCCCGACTACGGGGGGTCGCCGCCGGGCTGCTGACGGCGACACTCGCGGTGGCCGCACACGGCGCCGCTGACAGCGCAGCGCCGTCCGGCACGGCCGTCGCACTCCTCGCTGTGCTCGCCGCGACCGTGGGCGGCCTGACCACAACGATGTCCCGCGCCGCCGACGTTCGAGTGCTCGCGGGCTTGCTCGCGACGGGCCAACTCGTCGGCCATATGATGCTGGCCGCCGCAGGTCACAGCCACGGCGCGGCTGCGGCACCCGCTTCTGCGATGCTCATCGCGCATGCGTTGGCAACAATCGCGGGTGCCTTCCTGATCGCTGCAGGAGAGCGGCTCTGCCGTTCGCTATCCCGGGTCGTAGAGGTGGCCGTCCGTGCCGTCGTACCGCCCGTGGCTGCCAAGTCCTTCGTCGTCGCCGAGGCCGTTCACCCGCTGCGTTCGGTCCTGCTCCTCGCCGCATCGGTGTCACACCGGGGCCCGCCGGTCAGCCCCGCCCGCTGACCGTCCAACTCCCCGATCAAGAAAGTGACAACTTCAATGCGTTCCCCATCCAGGGCGCCCACGCGCGCCCTCATCGCCGTGGCAGGCACCTGTGTAGCCGTGTCCATCGGGCTGGCCACCGGGGCCGGTTCCGCGTCGGCCCACGTCCACGCCGACGCCGACAACCCGTCTCCCGGATCGACCGCGGTCGTGACGTTCCGCGTACCCGGAGAATCCGAAAATGGCTCTCTGACAACCAAGTTGAGCGTCAAGCTGCCTGATGTGGCGTCTGCCCGTACCGAGGTCATGCCGGGCTGGACCGCAGCCCTCGACAGGGACACCGCCGCGGGCACGGTGCGCTCGGTCACCTGGAGTGCCGACCCCAAGGTGGGTATCTCCACCGACCAGTTCGCCCTTTTCCGGATCTCGGTGAAGCTGCCCGATGGCGACAGCGTCGCCTTCCCCACCACCCAGACCTATTCCGACGGCACGGTGGTGCGCTGGGACCAGGCCCCGCTGCCCGACGGCGGTGAGCCCGAGTACCCAGTGCCCGAGATCAGCCTGACCGGCGCCGCAAGGTCGCACGGGATGGCCGACCACGAGATGTCGACGCAGGCGCCGCAGACGGCCTCAACCGCCGATGACACCGCGCGCTGGCTCGCGGGCGGTGCACTGATACTTGCCGCGGTCGCTGCAGCCGCCGCGCTGGTCCGAAGGAGGCGCACGTGAGCCGGTCATTGCGGCTCTCGTTCATCGCCATCCTGGTTGCGGCGATGGCGCTGGCAGGTGCGCCCGTCGCGTCCGCGCACGCGACACGCATCGCCACCGACCCCGCCGAGAACGCCGCAATGGCCACCGGACCGCAGCGCGTGAGCGCAACGTTCAACGAGCAGATGCAACCCGACTTCGCCGCGATGACCGTGGTCGGCCCCGACGGGAACCTGTGGTCCAGCGGCGATCCGCAGGTGCAGGGCGCGGTGCTGTCCATCGGCGTTCGTCCGCTCGGCCCGGCGGGCACCTACACGGTGAACTACCGGGTGACGTCGGCGGACGGCCACCCGGTTTCTGGTTCGTGGACGTTCCGGCTGACGGTCGCCGCGACCGGCACGCCAGGCCCGTCGGCGGCGAAATCGGCTGAGCCTTCCGACAGCGGGATCCCGGTGTGGCCGTTCCTGTTGGTGGGTGCGGTGATCATCGGGGGCGGAATCCTGTGGGCGGCTCGACGCCGGGCATGAGCTTCCGCCGCGAGGCTGTTCTTGGCGGTGTCCTCGTTGTTCTCGGCGCCTCGGCGGCGGCGTGGGCGCTGGCGTATCCACAGGCGGCACCCGCCGCGGCCGCGGTGCGGGCGCTCGCCGACTGTGCGGCCGCCGTCACGCTGGGTCTCGCCGTCGTGCCGATGCTGGACGCGGGCCGGTATCGCGACGAGCTGACCCGCCAGGCGGGCGGACCACTCGCGTGGGCGGCCGGCTTCTGGCTGTTCGCCGAACTGTGCCGCCTGGTGGTGGGCGCCGCCGACGCCGCCGCGCTTCCCGTGACACGCGTCGGAATGGGTACGACGGCGGACTTCGCGATGGTGACCTCTGCCGGACGGTCCAGCGTGTTCGGCGTCGCGGCCGCGGCCCTGGTGTTGGCCGTCGCGCTTGTCGCGGCCAAGACCCCGCCCGCAGCGGTCAGCGCGGCAGGAATCACCGCGGTGGGGCTCGTCGCTCGCACGATCGGTGGTCACATGTCGGCGAGCGCATTCGGAGCCGTCGCGATCGCGATCCACGTTCTGGCCGCCGCGATATGGTGCGGCACATTGGCCGCGCTGGTGCTGACGGTCGATCATCGCGGGCAGTGGGCGCGCGTGCTGCCGCGCTTCTCCGAGCTGTCCCTGTTGTGTGTGATGGCATTGCTGACCGGTGGCGTGATTGGAGCTCTGGTCACACTGAGCTCGCCATCGCAGTTGTTCGCTACCGGATACGGCCGCCTTTTGCTGATCAAGATCGTGCTAACTGTTGTGTTGATGGTGCTAGCTTGGCGCAACCGCGCTCGCTGGCTGCCCGCGGCAAAGTCTCACCGCGTCACCGCTTACGTCTCGCGAGCAAGGTCTCTGACCGAGCTGGCAATCATGGCGGTCACCTTGACCATGGCCGCTGCACTGTCGGTTACCGGCTAGGGTTGAATGATTGAGGACGAGACACTGCAAAGGAGCAGCCTGATGGCCGACGACCAGCAGGATCGACCCGACGAAAAGCCTGACGCCCCACCGCCCAAGCCGCCTGCGGCACCCCCGCCGCAGTTCTCGGACGCGCAGCCTTCCACCCCACCGTCGTCTGAGCCGCCCGCGGCGCCACCGCCACCTCCTGCGAAGAAGAAACCGCCCGCCAAGGCCGCCAAGGCCGCCAAGAAGGCCACTTCGAAGACGCCGAAGAAGACGCCTGCCAAGGCCGCGAAGAAGGCCGCGCCCGCCAAGAAGGCCGCGAAAAAGTCCGCACCGAAGATCGCGCCGAAACTGGCCGAAACCAACGGCGATCGCAACATTGCGAATGCCGCCAAAGAGGCAGCGGCACAGGCGAAATCGAACGTCGCAGCAGCGAACAATCCGGTATCCGGGCAGGGTACTGTGCCGCTGGTCGGACCCGATCAGTCGCGCGTGCCGCTGGCCGCGGCGATCGCCGCCGGTGTGTTGGCGATCCTGCTCGTGCTGGTAGCCCGCCGCCGCGGCGACGACTGACAAAACCACTTGACCCTCACGCGACGTCAGGGTCGATAGTGGCGGGATGGACGCCAAGACAGTCGGTGCGGTAGCCACCCTCACGGGTGTCTCCGTGCGCACCCTGCACCACTACGACCACATCGGTCTTGTGGTGCCAAGCGTCCGTACCTCGGCCGGCTACCGCGGCTACACCGACGCCGACATCGAGCGGCTGCACCTGGTGCTGGTGTACCGCGCTGCCGGGCTGCCACTCGACGAGATCCGCATCCTGCTTGACGATTCGGACGCCGATGTGGCCGCTCATTTGCAGCGTCAGCATGCCCTGCTGACCGAACAGGCCGACCGGCTCACCGACACGATCAAGGCAGTGGAGGAACTGATGAACGCACACCGCAAAGGCATCCAGCTGACAGCGGAGGAACAGGTGGAGATCTTCGGCACGACCGCTTTCGGTGAGGAGTACGCCGACGAGGCCGAGCAGCGGTGGGGCGACACCGACGCATGGGCACAGTCTGCGCGGCGGACCGCGGACTTCACCAAAGACGACTGGATCCGGATCAAAGCCGACGGCGACGCGCTGCTGGTCGCCTCGGCGGATGCCAAGCGCGCAGGCGTCGTACCGGGTTCGGCGCAAGCCAATGAACTGGCCGCGCGGCACCGCGCGTCGATCGACCAGTTCTACGACTGCGACGACGAGATGCACCGCTGCCTGGTGCAGATGTATCTGGCCGACGAACGGTTCACGAGGTACTACGACGACGTCGAACCGGGGCTCGCGCAGTTCCTGCACGACATCGTCCTGGCTAGCTTCTGAGAGAATGGGCCGGGTGTCCACAGATTTCCGCCCCACCGCCGACCTCGTCGACGACATCGGACCCGACGTCCGCAGCTGCGATCTGCAATTACGTCAGTTCGGCGGCCGGCCGCAGTTCGCCGGACCCATCACCACGGTGAAGTGTTTCGAAGACAACGCACTGCTGAAATCGGTTCTCTCCGAACCAGGCAACGACGGCGTGCTGGTGATCGACGGCGACGGATCGGTGCACACGGCACTAGTCGGCGACTTGATCGCCGGTCTTGGCGTCGACAACGATTGGGCCGGGCTGATCATCAACGGCGCCGTGCGCGATGCGGCGGCGCTTCGCATGCTGGACATCGGCGTCAAGGCGCTCGGCACCAATCCCCGCAAGAGTGGCAAGACCGGCGAAGGCGTACGAGATGTGGCCGTCGAGTTCGGCGGCGTGGTGTTCGTCCCTGGCCATGTCGCCTACAGCGACGACGACGGCATTGTCGTCGTCGCCTCAGGCTGATCTGGGCCCACCCGCGTGCTGGGGAGTCAGGCCGAAGCGGTCACCGGCGCACGGTGTTTGGTGAACATCAGCGCCTCGTCGTCGACCTTGCCACGGCGGATCAGGTTCAGGTCGAGCAGATAATTCTGCTTCAGCCGCCACGGCGTGACGTGGCCTGCCTTCGGCAGGTAGTCCAGCGCCCTCAGTACGTAGCCGGGGGTGAACTCCATCAACGGACGTTCGTCCACTGAATTCCCCGGATGCTGCGGCTCGACACGGTCGAATCCGTTGTCGTCCATGTAGTTCAAGACGCGGCAGACGAACTCCGACACCAGATCGGCCTTCAGCGTCCAGGATGCGTTGGTGTAGCCGACCGTGAATGCCATGTTTGGCATCTGCGTCAGCATCATGCCCTTGTAGGCCATCGTGTCGTGCAGGTCGATGGCTTCACCGTTGCGGAGAATCTCGGCGCCACCGAAGAGCTGCAGGTTCAAACCCGTTGCCGTGACGATGATGTCGGCCTCGAGCTCTTGGCCTGACGCCAGCTTGATGCCGGTCTTGGTGAACGTGTCGATGGTGTCGGTGACGACGTCCGCCTTACCCTTCTTGATGGTTCTGAACAGATCGCCGTTCGGCGCCAGACACAGTCGCTCATCCCACGGGTTGTACTTCGGGCCGAAGTGCTTCTGCACGTCATAGCCCTCGGGCAGCCGTCGCTCGGCCATGGTCATCAGCGTCTTGCGCATGAATTTCGGGAACCGCCGGGCCACCTGGTATTGGGCGGACTGGAAGAGGATGCTCTTCCACCGGTTCACCACATAGGCCGGCTTCTCGGGCAGAGTCTTGTTCATCCTGACGGTGAAGGGGTCGACCTCCGGCAGCATGCCGATGTACGTCGGTGACCGCTGCAGCATCGTGACGTGGCCGGCACCCGAATTGGCAAGCGCCGGAATCAGTGTCACGGCTGTCGCCCCGCTGCCGATGATGACGATCTTCTTGCCCGTGTAGTCGAGGTCCTCGGGCCAGTGCTGCGGGTGGATGATCGTGCCCTCGAAGTCGTCCCGGCCGGGGAACTCCGGCGTGTAGCCCTCGTCGTAGTTGTAGTAGCCGCTGCATGCGACCAGGAATTCGGCGCTGACCTCGCGTACCTGCCCGTCGGTCTCGATTCGCACCGTCCACCGGTTGTCCGCGTCGGACCACTCGGCGGCGACAACCTTCTGGTTGTACCGGATGTGCTTGTCGATCCCGTACTCGGCGACGGTCTCCTTCAGGTAGTTCATGATCGACGGGCCGTCGGCGATGGCCTTCTCGGACGTCCACGGCTTGAACCGGAATCCGAGGGTGAACATGTCGGAGTCGGAGCGGATGCCCGGGTACTTGAACAGATCCCAGGTGCCACCGAGGTGCTCCCGGCGCTCGAGGATCACATAGCTCTTGTCGGGGCAGCGGTCCTGCAGATGCCAGGCCGCGCTGATGCCGGAGATGCCGGCCCCCACGATGACAACGTCGACAAATTCGGTCATGGTGTAAAGCTATCAACGCTGTGTCGAATAAGTCAACAGTATGTTGAACATTTCGACACCGTGTAAAGTAACGGACGTGACAATCGCCAGCCAGCCCCGTCCCGCCCGAGGCCGCCGCGGCGCGCGACCGTCGGGCGACGACCGTGAGCTGGCCATCCTCGAAACCGCGGAACGCCTGCTCATGCAGCGACCGCTGGCCGAGATCTCGGTCGACGACCTGGCCAAGGGGGCAGGCATATCGCGGCCGACGTTCTACTTCTATTACCCGTCGAAAGACGCAGTGCTGCTGACGCTGATGGACCGCGTCATCTCCCAGGCGTACGCCGCTCGCGAGGCACTGATGGCGAACCCGCCCAAAGATCGCAATGAGTTCTGGCGCGCCGGCATCGGCGTCTACTACTCCACGTTCCACACCCATCAGGCGCTGGCCGCGCCCTGGGTCGTCGCGAAATACACCAACGCGGAGGCCCGTGGAATGTGGGCGGACTTCATGCAGGCGTCGATCGATCACACGACGAACGTCATCGAGGTCGTTCGCGCCAGGGGCGATGCTCCGGACACCGTCCCCGCCCGCGAACTCGCGACTTCGCTGAATCTCCTGAACGAGTCCGTCATGACGGCTTCCTTCGCCGGCTACAAGCCCGCGCTGTCCGACGACCGGGTGCTCGACAACCTGGTGCACATCTGGCTCAACGCCATCTACGGCGACACGCCCTAGCTGTCGGAATCGATCTGCTCGCGGCGGATGTCGCCGTGGCCTGCGTGCCTGGCGAACTCTCCGATGAACATCAGCAGTGTCCAGAGCGGGCGTTGGCTTGCGCGCTCGAACTCGGCGATGACCTCGGCCAGCGACTCGTCGTCTGCGACGGCGAATGTGCCCTCGTCGCGGCGCGCGTACCCATCGCATTCGGACTCGTCGAGTCCCGCCCGGAACCGTTGGAACCAGATCCGTTCGGCGGCAGCGGCGTGCTTGATCAAAGAGATGGGTGTGGTCAGTGACGCTACGAGTCGTCGACGGGCGTCGGCTTCAGTCAGATGGGTGAGTCCGAATTTGTCGGTCGGCGATGAGACAGTTCGTAGGTGTCGGGCGCTCGCATTGAGTCGCCGGCTCGGCCGGCGGCGATCCTGCACGCCGATCTCGACTCGTTCTACGCATCGGTCGAGCAGCGTGACGACCCCGCGTTGCGCGGCAGGCCGGTGATCGTCGGCGGCGGTGTCGTGCTTGCCGCGAGCTACGAGGCCAAGGCCTACGGCGTGCGAACCGCGATGGGCGGCCGTCAGGCCCGCCGACTGTGCCCGCACGCATTGATCGTGCCGCCGCGGATGAAGGCCTACTCGGATGCGAGCGATGCGGTGTTCGAAGTGTTCCACGACACCACACCTATCGTCGAGCCGTTATCGGTCGACGAGGCGTTCCTCGACGTATCCGGTCTGCGCCGGGTGTCGGGCAGCCCAGTCCAGATCGCCGCGCGGCTGAGGACACAGGTCCGCGACCGCGCAGGCCTACCGATCACCGTCGGCATCGCCCGCACCAAGTTCCTCGCCAAGGTCGCCAGCCAGGAAGCCAAGCCCGACGGGTTGCTTCTCGTGCCGCCCGACCGCGAGCTCGCATTCCTGCATCCGCTTCCGGTGCGACGGCTGTGGGGCGTCGGCGTGAAGACCGCCGACACGCTGCACACGCACGGCATCGAAACCGTCGCCGACGTCGCCGAACTGAGCGAGTCGACGCTCGCCGCGATGGTCGGCGGCGCGATGGGACGACAGCTGTACGCCTTGTCGCGCAACATCGACCGGCGCAGGGTGGTGACAGGCGTGCGACGCCGCTCCGTCGGTGCGCAGCGAGCTCTCGGGCGGCGCGGCAACACCATGTCGGCCGCCGAGGTCGACGCCGTGGTGATCACCCTGATCGACCGGATCACCCGCAGGATGCGCACTGCGGGCCGCACCGGCCGAACCGTGGTCCTGCGGCTGCGGTTCGACGACTTCGGCCGGGTAACCCGCTCACACACCATGCCGAGAGCGACAGCGGCCACCGACGTCGTCCTCGAGGTCGCACGTGACCTCGTTACCGCCGCCGCACCGCTGATCGCCGAAAGGGGTTTGACCCTAGTCGGTTTCGCGGTTTCCAATATCGACCGCCACGGCGCGCAGCAGTTGGAGCTGCCGTTCGAGGTGGGCCCACCCACGTGCTGGGGACACGCCGACACCGTGGCGCTCGACGGCGCGGTCGACGAAGTACGCAAGCGCTACGGCAACTCGGCCGTCACCCGTGGTGTGCTGGTCGGCCGCGACCCCGGCGTTGAGATGCCGCACCTACCCGATTGAGTAACCGTGGAGCTGCGTTACGAGGCTGTCCAGTCGAGCAGCTTCTCGGCAGACCACGTGTTGACGATTCGGTCCACCGGCACCTCGGCGTCCAGGGCCCTCTGCGCTCCGTAGCCGAGGAACTCCAGCTGCCCCGGCGCATGCGAGTCCGTGTCGATCGAGAACAGGCAGCCGATCTCCAGAGCCATGTTCAGAAGTCGGGTCGGCGGGTCGCGGCGCTCCGGTCGTGAGTTGATCTCCACCGCCGTGCCGTTATCCCGGCACGCGGTGAAGACTTTCTCGGCGTCGAACTTCGACTCGGGCCGGACCCCACGCCCGCCCGTGACCAGCCTTCCCGTGCAATGTCCGAGAACATCGGCGTGCGGGTTCTGCACCGCCTTGAGCATGCGTCGCGTCATCGAGGGCGCATCCATCGCCAGCTTCGAATGGACGCTGGCCACCACGACATCGAGGCGCTCGAGCAGTTCCGGCTCCTGGTCGAGCGATCCGTCCTCGAGGATGTCGACCTCGATACCGGTGAGGATCCTCATCGGTACGACCGAGTCCCGCAGTTCGTCGATCACGTCGAGCTGTTTACGCAGCCGTTCGGGTGACAACCCGTTGGCGACCCGCAGCCGCGGCGAGTGGTCGGTCAGCGCACAGTACTCGTGGCCCAAATCCCTTGCCGCCATCATCATCTCGCCGATCGGCGCGGACCCATCCGACCAGTTGGAGTGCACGTGCAGGTCCCCGCGTAACGCGGCCCTGATCTCGCCACCACCGAGATCCTCTGCTCCAGAACGCAGTTCGACCAATGCGTCTGGTTCGCGGCCCGCCCACGCCTGGGCGATCACCTTCGCTGTCTTCGGTCCGATCCCTGTCAACGACTGCCAACTGTTGGCGGCCCCGTGGCGTTCCCGGTCGGCGTCGCTGAGCGCCTCCACGATGTCGGCTGCATTGCGGTAGGCCATCACCCGCCGCGAGTCCTCGCGGGCCCGGTCCTTGTAATACGCAATCTGGCGAAGCGCGACGACCGGATCCATGGCTCCAGTGTGCCCGCTTACCGAGCACGCCAAGCGGGATCACGGCCGCTCAGCGCGATGACCCGGTCAAGGTCTCCCGCATCGTCGGCGGTCGGCACCGCGGGGCCGAACATGCCCTCTGTGCCCGCAGGGTCGAACTGCTCGAGGTACTCCAGGCAGGCGGTGAGCGTCGTCGGTTCGCTGTCGTATGGCAGGCCGATCGCACGCGCGACGTCCCAGCCGTGGATGACGACCTCCGCGAGCGCGACGTTGCCCATGACTTCGGCGGGCAGTTCCACACCGCCTGCGCGGGTCATGCCCTCCCAGGCCTGCGGGTTTCTCCACGCGGTGGCGAGTGCGGCCAGCTGCCGCGGGTAAGCGGTGCGCCAATCGGCTTCGAGAGGGGCGTCGTCGGTGGGCGGTGTGTCGGTGAGCGGGCCGAACTCCTTGCCCGCGGCGGCGGCGAATGCCAGAGCCAGGCCGCCGATATGGGCGATCACCGCGTCGAGGCGCATCTTTTCGCACGGGGTCGGCTTCGCCAGTTGGTCGTCGGTGACGTCGGCGAGTACATCGGCTGTGCGCTGGCAGGCTGAGGTCAGATCAATCATGTAGATACAGACTGACGCGGCGGCCCGAACTCACCGCGCACGCGAGGAGCAAAATTTCTCACCGCCCGTGCAGCGGCTTGGTGGCGCCCAGCACGAGGGCGCGAACCTGGTCCTCAACGGCGCCGCCCGCGAAGAACAGCATCTCGTCGTCGACCTGAAGCACATCGTCGGGCTTGGGAAGGATGACCCCGCTGTCTCGGATCACGATCGCCAGCGCGGTGTTCTCCGGCAGCGCGATATCCCGCACGCGTTTACCGACCATCGGGTCGTCGGGCGGCAGTTTGAGTTTGGCCAAGCTGACCTGGCCCTGCCGCAGCTGCATGAGGCTCACCAGGTGGCCGATGTCGATTGCCCCCTCGATCGCGGCGACGAGTGCGCGCGGCGCGGACACCGCGACGTCGACCCCCCATCCCTCGCTGAACAGCCACTCGTTGCGCGCGTCGTTGACCCGCGCCACCACCCGATCCACGCCGAATTCGGTCTTGGCCAGAAGCGAGGTCGTCAGGTTGGCCTTGTCGTCGCCGGTCGCCGCGATCACGACATCGCACGTCTGCATGCCGGCGTCTTCCAGCGAGGAGAGTTCGCACGCGTCGGCAAGCAGCCAGTCGGCATCGGGAACGGTGCGCGGCTCATAGTGACGGACGTTGTTCTCGATCAACAGGATCTTGTGGCCGTATTCGAGAAGCTCCATCGCGACGGACCGGCCGACCGCGCCAGCGCCCGCGATCCCGATCCGCATCGTCTGGTGCTCGTCGGCGTGTTTCGGCGCCTCTTCCGACCGCCTCCTGATTCGGAACACAACGTCATACTGACCCATGCGTGGCCGTCCTGGTTAACTGCGTGGTGAAATGACTTTGCAGCAGCTGTATCTGGTACTGCTGGCCGGCGGGCTCGTGCTGTTGGCCAGCATCGTCGCCACGCGCGCAGCCACCACCGTCGGGCTACCCGCGCTGTTGCTGTTCCTCGGGGTCGGCGTCATCGTCGGCGAAGACGGACTCGGACTGCACTTCTCGAACTATCTGCTCGCCGACCACCTCGGCACGGTCGCGCTCGCGATCATCCTGATCGAAGGCGGCCTGACAACCCGGTTCTCCGACATCAAGAAGGTGCTGGCGCCCGCGGGGATTCTTGCCACGGTCGGCGTGGCGGTCAGCATGGCGATCACGGCGGCAGGCGCACATCTGCTGCTCGGGATGGACTGGCAGCTCGCCCTGCTTCTCGGCGCCATCGTGTCGGTTACCGACGCCGCAGCCGTGTTCTCCGTGCTGCGGGTCGTGCCGTTGCCGCGGCGTCTCGCCGGGCTGCTCGAGGCCGAGTCCGGGTTCAACGACGCGCCCGCCGTCATCCTCGTGCTGATGTTCTGCGTCACGCCGCTGGAGCTGTCCCCGGTACACGCGCTCGGTGAACTGGTCTACGAGCTCGGCGTCGGCGCCGCGATCGGACTCGGCTGCGGGCTGCTCGGCTCGATCGCCCTTCGCCGCATCGCCCTTCCCGCGTCCGGCCTGTATCCGCTCGCGAACTTCGGGATCGGCATGGTCGCGTTCGCCGCCGCCGGCAGCGCGCACGCCAGCGGATTCCTCGCCTGCTATCTGGCGGCGGTCGTGCTCGCCAACTCCGGGCTGCCGCACCGCTCGGCGACCCGGTCCTTCGCCGAAGGGCTTGGTTGGCTCGCGCAGATCGGCCTGTTCGTCCTGCTCGGCCTGCTGGTCGACCCGAGCGATCTCGGCAGCGAGATCGTGCCCGCGATCATCATCGGGCTTGTGCTGCTGCTGATCGCAAGGCCAGTGTCGGTCGTCGTCTCGCTCGCAGGCTTCCGCGTGCCATGGAAGGATCAGGCCTTCTTGTCGTGGGCGGGCCTGCGTGGCGCTGTCCCGATCGTGCTTGCGACGTTCCCGATCGTCGAGGGCGTGCCCGACGCCATCCGGCTGCTCAATATCGTGTTCATCCTGGTGGTGGTCTTCACGCTGCTTCAGGGGCCGAGCCTGGCCACCCTCGCTCACCGGTTGGGGCTGATCCCGAAGGAAGCCACCCGCGAGATCCAGGTCGAGGCCGCACCCCTTGACGTGTTGGAGGCGGAGCTGCTGACGATGACGGTGCACTCGCCGTCGCGGCTGCACGGCGTCACCGTGCTCGAACTGCGGCTGCCGGACCCGAGCGTCATCACCCTGATCATCCGCAACGGGCACACGTTCGTCCCACTGCCGGAGACCCGGATCGCGGCGGGCGACGAGTTGCTCATCGTCACCACCCCGAAGACGCGCGCGGACGCCGAGCGCAGGCTCCGCGCGGTCAGCCGCCGCGGCAAGCTCGCCTACTGGTTCGACGAATATGGTGAGGCGGACTGACAGCGCGTACCCGGGAAATCGGGACTAGCGTTGATTTAATGCGATTCGCTTTCAAGACATCCCCGCAGAACACCGACTGGCACGACCTGCTCGCCGTCTGGCAGGCCGCCGACGATATCGACGTCTTCGAATCCGGCTGGACCTTCGACCACTTCTATCCGATCTTCTCCGACTCCAGCGGCCCATGTCTGGAGGGCTGGACCACGCTGACGGCGCTGGCGCAGGCCACCAAACGTCTCCGGGTCGGCGTGCTGGTCACCGGAATCCACTATCGCCACCCCGCCGTGCTCGCGAATATGGCTGCGGCACTGGACATCATCTCCAACGGCAGGCTCGAGCTCGGCATCGGCGCAGGCTGGAATGAAGAGGAATCCGGCGCCTACGGGATCGAGCTCGGCTCGATCAAGGAGCGTCTCGACCGCTTCGAGGAGGCGTGTGAGGTGCTCACCAGCCTGTTGAGCAAGGAGACGACGACCTTCGACGGTAAGTACTACCAGCTCTCCGACGCGCGCAACGAGCCGAAGGGGCCGCAGCAGCCGCACCCGCCGATCTGCATCGGCGGCAGTGGCGAGAAGCGCACCCTGCCGCTCACCGCGCGCTACGCCGACCACTGGAACTTCGTCGGCGGAACGCCGGAGGTGTTCGCCCACAAGCGTGATGTCCTGTACGCCCGCTGCGCGGACATCGGCCGGGACCCGAAGGAGATCACGCTGTCGTCGCATATCCGGTTGGAGCCCGATCTCGATTACGCCAAAGCGGTCGACGAAGCGGGCGCACTGGGCGAGGAGGGTCTGGATCTCGCGATCGTCTACCTGCCGCCGCCACACGATCCGAGCGTGCTCGAGCCGTTGGCCCAGGCGATCAGGGATTCGGGGCTCGTCAGCAAAGTTCAGTGACGATAACGAAAATATAACGGTTCGGCAAAGGAATGGTCACGAGCCGACGTTACCCAGGGTCCGATGTGGTGCCCAGGTTGCTAGACGCCGAAGCGGACGAGATCGTCGCGGGTGGCCAGCCGCTCGGCCTGGGCGGGATACAGACGGCACTTGACCGGATGGCGGAACATTGACCAGGCCAAACGGCTCATCCGAGAACGAGACAGCGGGTTAAGGTACACGTCGACCACTCCTGCGGTATAGCAATTGCTGAGCCAAGAAGCTACGTTACCGCAGCGTCCTCATGGAGTCATTAGATACCTAGGAACTGGCAAACACTATTAGGCGCGCCGATTAATCATCTGATGATTTTACTGGGGCAGAAGTGACAGATGTGACTCGAGCAATGCCTAACGCTGAGGGGCGGCGGTCGGCTTGATCGGCGCCGGGAGCGCGGTGTTGCCCATCAGATAACGGTCCGCGCCAGCCGCGGCTGCACGCCCTTCGGCGATCGCCCACACGATCAGCGACTGGCCTCGGCCCATGTCTCCTGCGACGAAGACACCGGGCACCGAGGTGGCGAAGTTCGCGTCCCGCGCGACATTGCCGCGATCGGTGATCTCCACGCTCAGATTCTTGAGCAGGCCTTCCTGCTCCGGGCCGACGAAGCCCATGGCGAGCAGCACGAGATCGGCTTCCAGATCGAAATCCGAGCCCTCGATCTTCTCGAACTTGCCTGCGTTCATCTTGACCTCGTGCCCGCGCAGGCCGGTGACCTTGCCATCCTCGCCGACGAACTCCTCGGTGTTCACCGAGTAGACCCGCTCGCCGCCCTCCTCATGCGCCGAGGACACCCGGAACATCAGCGGGTAGGTCGGCCACGGTGTCGAGTCCGCGCGCGTCTCCGGCGGGCGGGGCATGATCTCGAATTGGTGGATGCTCTCCGCGCCCTGCCGGTGCGACGTGCCGAGGCAGTCGGCGCCGGTGTCGCCGCCGCCGATGATGATGACCTTCTTGCCCTTCGCCGTGATCGGCGGCTCTCCGTCGTCGCCGACGACTGAATCATCCAAATCGCCCGAGACTACGCGGTTGGCCCACGGTAGGAACTCCATCGCCTGATGGATGCCATCGAGGTCGCGGCCCGGGATGGGCAGATCCCGCCATGCGGTCGCGCCGCCTGCCAGAACGACGGCGTCGTAGTTGAGTCGCAGCTGCGCCACCGTGACGTCGACGCCGACGTTGACGCCGGGGCGGAACTGCGTGCCCTCGGCCTCCATCTGCGCCAGCCTGCGGTCGATGTGGCGTTTTTCCATCTTGAACTCGGGGATGCCATAGCGCAGCAGGCCGCCGATGCGGTCGGCGCGCTCGAACACGATCACCGTGTGGCCGGCGCGGGTGAGCTGCTGGGCGGCAGCCAGCCCCGCCGGACCGGAGCCGACGACGGCGACCTTCTTGCCGGTGAGCTTGTCCGGTGGCAACGGAACGACCCAGCCCTTGTCGAAGGCGTGGTCGATGATCTCGACCTCGACCTGCTTGATGGTCACCGGATCCTGGTTGATCCCGAGCACGCACGACCCCTCGCATGGCGCCGGGCACAGCCTGCCGGTGAACTCGGGGAAGTTGTTCGTGGCGTGTAGCCGTTCGATGGCATCATGCCATCGGTCGTTGCGCACCAGGTCGTTCCACTCCGGGATCAGGTTGCCCAGCGGACACCCGTTGTGGCAGAACGGGATGCCGCAGTCCATACATCGGGCGGCCTGTTCGCGCAGTGTGTCGTGGGAGAAGTCCTCGTAGACCTCGTTCCAGTCACGCAGTCGCAGCGGGACCGGCCGCCGTGGCGGGGTCTCGCGCTTTGTGTACTTGAGAAATCCTCTGGGATCAGGCATTCGCCGCCGCCATGATCGCCTTGTCGACGTCCTCGCCGTTCTTCTCGGCTTCGGCTACCGCCTGCAGGACGCGCTTGAAGTCCCGCGGCATCACCTTGACGAACTTCTTCAATTGATTGTCCCAGTCACTCAGAATACGTTGACCGACAGCAGAATCCGTGGCGTCGACGTGCGCGATGATCATCGAGCGCAGGAAGGCCTCATCTTCACTGTCCTCGGCGTCCAACTCGTCGAGGTCCACCATCTCGGCGTTGAGATTGTCGGTGAAGGTGCCGTCGAGGTTGTAGACGTAGGCCACCCCGCCGGACATGCCCGCCGCGAAGTTGCGGCCGGTGGCGCCGAGAATGACGACCTTGCCGCCGGTCATATATTCGCAGCCGTGGTCGCCGACGCCCTCCACCACCGCGTGCGCGCCTGAGTTGCGCACCGCGAACCGCTCACCGACGACACCGCGCAGGAACGCCTGACCGCTGGTCGCGCCGAACAGGATCACGTTGCCCGCGATGATGTTGTCCTCGGCGACATAGTCCTGCGGCGCGTTGTCCGACGGGCGCACCACCAGCCGGCCGCCTGACAGACCCTTGCCGACGTAGTCGTTGGCATCGCCATACACCCGCAGGGTGATGCCCTTCGGCACGAACGCACCGAAGCTGTTGCCTGCCGATCCGTCGAACGTGATGTCGATGGTTCCGTCGGGAAGACCCTGGCCACCATAGGCTTTGGTGAGCTCGTGGCCCAGCATGGTGCCGACCGTGCGGTTCGTGTTGGCGATGGTGGTCGAGAATCGGACCGGGGTGCCTGAGTCAAGCGCCTCCCTGCACATCGTGATCAGCTGCTGGTCGAGCGCCTTGTCCAAGCCGTGGTCCTGGCGCGAACTGCAGTACAGGTCCTGGTTCATGAACGCCGACTCCGGCTCGTGCAGCACCGGGGTGAGGTCGAGCTTGTAGGCCTTCCAGTGTTCGGCGGCCTTCGTGGTGTCGAGCGAGCCGACCTGGCCGACCATCTCGTTGACGGTGCGGAAGCCCAGCTTGGCCATCAATTCCCGGACTTCCTCCGCGATGAACAGGAAGAAGTTCTCGACGAACTCCGGCTTACCGGCGAAGCGCTCCCGTAGCAACGGGTTCTGTGTCGCCACCCCGACGGGGCAGGTGTCCAGATGACAGACCCGCATCATGATGCAGCCCGATACCACCAGCGGTGCGGTGGCGAAGCCGAACTCCTCGGCACCGAGCAACGCGGCGACCACGACGTCGCGGCCGGTCTTGAGCTGCCCGTCCACCTGCACGACGATGCGATCGCGAAGACCGTTGAGCAGCAACGTCTGCTGCGTCTCGGCCAGGCCGAGCTCCCACGGCGCGCCCGCGTGCTTCATCGATGTCAGCGGCGTGGCGCCGGTGCCGCCGTCGTGGCCGGAGATCAGCACGACGTCGGCGTGGGCCTTCGACACACCGGCGGCGACCGTGCCGACACCGTTCTCGCTCACCAGCTTCACGTGTACGCGTGCCTGCGGATTGGAGTTCTTCAGATCGTGGATCAGCTGCGCGAGATCCTCGATCGAGTAGATGTCGTGGTGCGGTGGCGGCGAGATCAACCCGACGCCAGGCGTCGAGTGCCGCACCTCGGCCACCCACGGATAGACTTTGTTACCCGGAAGCTGGCCGCCCTCACCGGGTTTCGCGCCCTGAGCCATCTTGATCTGGATGTCGGTGCAATTGGACAGGTAGTGGCTCGTGACGCCGAACCGGCCGGAGGCCACCTGTTTGATGGCGCTGCGGCGCCAATCGCCGTTCTCGTCGGGCTCGAACCGGCTGACCGCCTCGCCACCCTCGCCCGAGTTCGACCGGCCGCCAAGACGATTCATGGCGATCGCCAGCGTCTCGTGCGCCTCGGCGGAGATCGAGCCGTAGCTCATCGCGCCGGTGGAGAAACGCTTGACGATCTCACTGGCCGACTCGACTTCGTCGAGCGGAACGGGTGGGTGCACGCCGCCGCGGAACTTCAGCAGCCCGCGCAGGGACGCCATCCGCTCACTCTGGTCGTCGACAAGCGCGGTGTACTCCTTGAAGACCGAGTACTGGCCGGTCCTGGTGGAGTGCTGCAGCTTGAACACCGTGTCCGGATTGAACAGGTGGTACTCGCCTTCGCGCCGCCACTGGTACTCGCCGCCGACCTCGAGCTCGCGGTGCGCCCACTCTTCCGGTCGATCGAGGAAGGCCAGACCGTGCCTGCGGGATACGTCGTCGGCGATGTCGTCGAGGTCGATGCCGCCCACGGGGCACGTGAGGCCTGCGAAGTACTCGTTGAGTACCGGCTGGCTGATGCCGATGGCCTGGAAGAGCTGCGCACCGGTATAGGACGCCAGCGTCGAGATGCCCATCTTGGACATCACCTTCAGCACGCCCTTGCCCGCGGCCTTGACGTAGTTGGCCTTCGCCTTGTCACTGCTGATGTCGGTGATCACACCGCGGTCGCACATGTCCTCGATCGATTCGAAGGCCATATACGGGTTGATCGCCGCCGCGCCGAAGCCCACCAGGCAGGCCATGTGGTGCACCTCGCGGGCGTCACCCGCCTCGACGACGAGGCCGACCATGGTGCGGGTGCGGTCACGAACCAGATGGTGGTGCACCGTCGAGACGGAGAGCAGTGACGGGATCGGCGCCATCGACTCGTCGGACTCACGGTCGGACAGCACGATGATGCGCGCACCCTCGCGGATCGCCTCCGACACCTTCGCCTTGACGTTGTCGAGTGCTTCCTTCAGCCCCTGCCCGCCGCGGTTCACCGGATACAGGCAGCGGATCACGGCCGCCCGCATACCGTGCTTGTGACCGCGGATCTCGTGGTCGGGGTCGACGCACATCAGCTTGGACAGCTCGGCGTTGCGCAGGATCGGCTGCCGCAGCAGAATCTGCCGACACGACTCGGCGACGGGGTTGAGCAGGTCTCCCTCGGGGCCGACGGTGCCAGCAAGGCTGGTCACCACCTCTTCGCGAATGGCGTCCAGCGGCGGGTTTGTGACCTGGGCGAACAGCTGCTGGAAGTAGTCGTAGAGCATCCGGGGCCGCTCTGAGAGCACGGCTACCGGCGTATCGGTGCCCATCGAGCCGATCGGCTCGGCACCGGTGCGCGCCATCGGCAAGACCAGCAGGTTCAGCTCCTCGTAGGTGTAGCCAAAGATCTGCTGGCGCAACACCACCCGGTGATGCGGCATCCGGACGTAGTCGCCAGGTGGAAGGTCATCGAGGTGGAACAGGCCGGCGTCCAGCCACTCCTGATAGGGGAGTTCGGCTGCGAGTTCGGCCTTGATCTCCTCGTCGTCGACGATGCGGCCCTGGGCCGTGTCGACCAGGAACATCCTGCCGGGCTGCAGGCGCATCTTCTTCACCACGGTCGACGGGTCGAGGTTGAGTACACCTGCCTCCGACGCCATCACCACAAGGCCGTCCTCGGTGACCCAGATGCGCGACGGGCGAAGGCCGTTGCGGTCCAGCACCGCGCCGATCACGGTGCCGTCGGTGAACGTCATCGACGCGGGGCCGTCCCATGGCTCCATCAGCGAAGCGTGGTACTCGTAGAACGCCCTGCGCGCCGGGTCCATCGAATCGTTGCGTTCCCACGCCTCCGGGATCATCATCAGCACGGCGTGGGGCAGGCTGCGGCCGCCGAGGTGCAATAGCTCAAGCACCTCGTCGAAGCGAGCCGTATCCGAGGCGCCGGGCGTGCAGATCGGCACGACCTTGTCGAGGTTGGCTCCCGACCCGAAGATGTCAGTCTTGATCAGCGCCTCGCGCGCCCGCATCCAGTTCTCGTTGCCGGTGACGGTGTTGATCTCGCCGTTGTGCGCGATCCGCCGGAATGGATGGGCTAACGGCCACGAGGGGAATGTGTTGGTGGAGAACCGCGAGTGCACGATGCCAAGCGCGCTGGTCAGCCGGTCGTCCTGCAGGTCGAGATAGAAGGCCTTCAGCTGCGGTGTGGTCAGCATGCCCTTGTACACGAATGTCTGACCGGAAAGGCTTGGGAAATAGACGGTTTCGCGGCCGGGGCCGTCCTGGCCAGGCCCCTTTGTGCCAAGTTCGTGCTCGGCGCGCTTGCGCACGACATACGCCTTGCGCTCGAGATCCATGCCTGCGGCTCCGGCGAGGAACACCTGCCTAAATGTCGGCATGGCGTCGCGGGCCAGTGCGCCGAGCGACGAGTCGTCGGTGGGTACGTCCCGCCAGCCGATCACGTGCAGACCCTCGGCTTCCGCGATCTTCTCGACGGATTCGCACGCCGCGGCGGCGTCCTTCGACGACTGCGGCAGGAACGCGATGCCGGTGGCGTAGCTGCCCGCCTCTGGCAGCTCGAACTCGACGACGGCGCGCAGGAACTCATCGGGAACCTGAAGCAGGATGCCCGCACCGTCGCCGGTCTGCGGTTCGGCACCCTGGGCACCCCGGTGCTCCAAGTTGACCAGGGCCAGAATGGCCTTGTCGACGATGTCGCGGGTGCGGCGGCCGTGCATGTCCGCCACCATGGCAACGCCGCAGGCGTCGTGCTCGAACCCGGGGTTGTATAGCCCCTGCTTGACGGGCGACATTCCCACCTAGCCCTTCAACACGTACTGAATTCTCATGAAAGCCGTCGACGGCGACGGCATCAGCCGGTCATGCGGTGGCGGTTCCTCCGTGCAGCACTGGACGACGACCCCTACCCCACTCGGCACAAGTGGGGAAACGATATGACAAACCGCGCCTGACATGCCAACTTAGTCGCACCTAACTCGACTGCCCGGCCTCCGCGGCAACGCTGCCCCGTCTGTCGCCAATGATACGGGCGAACACGTTGCACGCCTTTGGTTTTCGATCACCCGGGGCGCCGCGGGCGCGACGGTTCACCCGTCGCAGATGCGACCAAGATCACTAGCTAAAATTGCTACGATCCATAATTCGGGGCGCTCACCAGCGATGAATAAGAATTAACAAGTTTGCTACAAAGCCTAGCCAGATTCTTAGAGTCCGGCCGCGCGCCCGCCCGCTCACCCCTCGTCGAGCGGGCAGGCTGCGGGCCGATCAGCGGTGCACCGGGAAGCCGCCACGCTCGGCCAACGACCGAAGCTGCTTGAGGGCGAACGCGCGGCCGCGGCCGCCTTCCGGGATGTGGATGCCGGCCCACAGGCCCTGGGCACCGGGTATCTCACAGGCCTCCTTGGCGCACAGCCAACGCCGCGGGCAGGACCTGCAGACGGCCTTGGTCTGGTCGTCGGTCGCGGTCATCCACCGCTCGGGATCCTGAATGCAGGCGCCGATCTGGTTGTCGGTCAGAACGGGCATCTCGATCATGACGGTCATGACGGCTTCCTCTCGCTTGGTGGCGTCGTCGAAACCGTAGCGCTATTTCCGTAGCAGTGCAACAGTTGCTACGGTTCGGTGCTTCGGGCGAGGTCGGCCGTATCACGTCGGATCTGCTGGCTACACTGGGCGGGTGGACGAGGACGCCGGCGATCCGGGCATAGCCCGCGCTGGCGCTGCGGTTGCCGCCAGGCGCCGCGAATTGGACATCAAGCAGCGCAATCTCGCGAAATACAAGATCATCAACGCCGGTGCCCTCATCGCGTTCGAGAAGGGCAGGAGCTGGCCGAGGGAGCGCACGAGGGCCAAGCTGGAAGAGGTCCTGCAGTGGCCCGCCGGAACCATAGCGTCGATACGGTATGGCGGTTCAGTGCCGGGGGTCGCGCAGGAGCCGCCCACCGACGAGGGTGCCGCTTCGCTGATCATCGGGGCGGTCGAGGTGGCGATGAAGACATTCGGTGCCGCGATCGCGTCTCTTCCGCCCGACGACGACGCAGAATTCCCGGGCCGCGCCACGGTCATCCTGGCCGATCTACGCAGGCTCGAGACGGTCGTCGCGCGCGCCGCGCAGCGCAGTCGCGGGACCGCCGACGTGGTGCTGGCCCTGCGGACCGTGCGCGGCTGTTACGACGACCTGATGTTCCGCGCGGCCTCCGCGCCGGGCGCGACGCTCGGCCAACGGCTGTACGCCGCGCGCAGGCGGGCGAACCTGACCGTCGTTGAGACGGCCAACGCCGCCGGCCTGCCCGCCGAGCTGGTGGACGCCGTCGAGGCGGGCGAATCGGCCACTGACGCGGACATGGCCACCCTGAACGCCCTCATCGCCTCCCTCGATGGCTGATACTGAGTCCCGTGCCGCTGCCCGATCTGGTCCGCAACGTCGGTGACGTGCTGTCTCGGGCCGACGCGCTGTTCGGCACGGCCGACCCCGACGCCGCCGCGACGGCCGCCGACCATCTGACCGACGCCACCGACGCCATCCGCGCGGGTCAGGAACGGGCGGCCGAGTTGACGGGCGACGCGGTGACCACCTACACCGAGTTCGCGCAGGGCACCCGCGATGCGCTCGACCACCTTTCCGGCGTAGAGGGCGACCTCGGCCACCGGCTGCAGGACGCCGCGGAGGCGGTGAACGCGGCGCACACCGCGTCCCACTCGGCTCTCGATGTCGTCTCCTCGGCATCGGATGCGCTGGCGCACCTGAGTGATTCGCCATCGGCCGAGCTGGCCGTGCTGCACGCCCTCCGCGCGCAGGTCGGCCAGGAGCTCGCGCTCATCCGCACCCATCAGGCCACCGCCGAGCAATTGGGCGCGCAGTTGCGCGGGCTCGGCTACTGAACAGCTTCGGGTCGTAGGTCCAGCCTGCGAAGCAGCTGGGCGTTGAGCGCGACCACGACCGTCGACGCCGACATCAGCAGCGCACCGACCGACATCGGCATCACGAACCCGACGGGCGCCAGCACACCTGCGGCCAACGGAACCGAGATCAGGTTGTAACCCGCTGCCCACCAAAGGTTCTGCTGCATCTTCCGATACGTCGCCTTCGAGAGTTTGATCACCGACAGCACAGAGCGCGGATCGGAGCTGGCGAGGATCACCCCCGCCGACGCGATAGCGACGTCGGTGCCCGCGCCGATGGCGATGCCGACGTCGGCCTGGGCCAGTGCCGGCGCGTCGTTGACGCCGTCGCCGACCATCGCTACTCGTAATCCTTCGGCCTGCAGCTCCGCGACCTTCGCCGACTTGTCCTGCGGCCGCACCCCCGCGAACACCCGGTCGATGCCGAGCTCGCCGGCGACGGCACGCGCGACCGGCTCGGCGTCGCCGGTGATCATCACGACCTCGATGCCCAGCCGGTGCAGCTCGTCGACCGCCTGCCGCGACTCGGGCCTGACTTTGTCTGCGAGCTTGCACGCGCCCGCCACCGCCCCGTCGACCAGCACATGCAGCACTATCGCGCCCTCGGTATGCCACGCGGCGACCTCCGGCAGCTCGGCCAGCCCCGCCTCCTGCAACAGTCGCGGACCGCCGACGCGAACCTGTCGGCCGTCGACTGTCGCGGTCACCCCGACCGCAGGCGACGACGAGAAGTTCGACGATGCGCCCACTTTCACGCCCCGCGTGCTTGTGGCGTTCACGATGGCGCGGGCAAGTGGATGCTCGGAGTCGGTCTCGGCGGCCGCCGCCAGCGCCAGCACATCGTCGTCGCCGCGCCCTCCCGTCGCGACCACAGCCGTCACGCTGGGCTCACCCTTCGTCAGGGTGCCTGTCTTGTCGAACAAAACGGCGCCGACGGTGCGCATGCTCTCCAATGCCAGCCGATCCTTGATCAGTACGCCGCCCCTGGCCGCCCGTTCGGTCGCAATGGAGACCACAAGCGGTATCGCCAGCCCGAGCGCGTGCGGGCACGCGATCACCAGCACGGTGATGGTGCGGATGACCGCCTCCTCCGGACTGCCGAGCACGCCCCAGACCACTGCCGTGATGACAGCAGCACCGAGCGCGAACCAGAACAGCCAGCCCGCGGCGATATCGGCCAGCCGCTGCGCTCTCGATGACGAGTTCTGGGCCTCGGTCACCAACCGCTGGATGCCCGCAAGCGCCGTATCGTCACCGACCGCGGTGACCCTGACACGCAGACCGGAATCCGTCGCGACGGTGCCCGCGACGACGTGGTCGCCCACCTCGCGGCGCACCGGCACGGACTCGCCGGTCACCATCGACTCGTTGATATCGGCTGCGCCGTCGACGATCTCACCATCGGCGGGCACACTTCCGCCGGGCCGGACGATCACCACGTCGCCCACCAGGAGCTCTGACGGCGCGACCGTGACGAATTCGTCACCATCGACCCGCTCCGCCTCGTCGGGTAGCAGCCCGGCCAGCGAGTCCAGCGCGGAACTGGTCTGTGCCAGCGAGCGCATCTCGATCCAGTGACCGAGCAGCATGATCACGATCAGAAGGGCGAGTTCCCACCAGAAGTCGAGCTGGTGGTTCAGCACGCCGAGGGTGGCGCCCCACGACGAGACGAACGCGACCGAGATCGCGAGACCGATCAGAAGCATCATTCCCGGTGCGCGAGAACGGATCTCACCGATCGCACCGGTGAGGAACGGGCGACCGCCCCAGAAGTACATGACGGTGCCGAGCACCGGCGAGATCCATCGAGCGGCGGGGAAGTCCGGCAGCGTGTAGCCGAGGATCATCGCGAACATGGGTGAGCACGCCACCGTGGGTATCGCCAGCACGAGCATGATCCAGAACAGCCTGCGGAACTGCGCGACGTGATCGTGGTGACCGGCATGGCCGGCGTGGTCTTCGTGTCCCGTGTGACCACTGTGGTCGGTGTGGGTCATCGTCATAACCTGATAATACCCCCTAGGGGTATAAGGGCGCGTGATTGAGCCTCACCGGCAATGCGCCGTCGATCTGCAAAACTGGGACCCCTGCGGATGGCGACGAAGGAGAACGGTGGCAAGTCCCGATCAGCCCGACGATTCCTTGCGAGGATCGGTGCACATCTGCGTCACGGCGATCGTCGCAGGCGTACTCATCGGCTTCGTCGGCGGAGCGTTTCGCTGGTGTCTTCAGAAGGCCGACGACCTGCGCATCGACTTCGTCGACTGGACGCACCATCTGCCGGGACCGGGTTGGCTGGTGCCGATGGCCGTCGTCGCGGCAGGCGCAACACTGGCCGCCCTGATCGTGCGGTGGGAGCCACTGGCCGCCGGCAGCGGCATCCAGCACGTCGAGGCTGTCTTTCTGGGTGAGGCCCGGCCACCGATGATCCGCTTGCTTCCGGCGAAGTTCGTCGGCGGCGTGTTGAGCATGGGGTCCGGTCTCGTGTTGGGGCGCGAGGGACCGACGGTGCACATGGGTGCGGCGATCGGCGCAGAAGCGGCGCGACGCACCCAGTTGCCCGATTCCGAAGTCAGGATGATGCAGACGGCATTGGGTGGCGCCGGACTGGCGGTCGCGTTCAACGCACCGGTTGGCGGCGCCCTTTTCACCCTCGAAGAGGTGACGAAGTCATTCCGGGTGAAAACGGTTCTAGCGGCACTCTTCTCGGCCGCTGCAGCGGTGGCTTGCTCCCGGCTCATCCTGGGCAACCACGCCGACTTCCAAGTCGAACCCATCGGCGCTCCGGCTCTTTCGTGGTTGCCTCTATTCGTCGTCTTCGGATTGCTGACCGGATGTCTCGGCGCCTTCTACAACCGGTTGACGTTGTGGCTCCTCGATTACGTCGGCGCGATTCGGCGGCTCCCGAGCCCAGCGAAGGCTGCCATCATCGGCGCGATCATCGGGCTCGCGATGTTCGTCTACCCGCTCGGGGTGGGCGGCGGCGACGACCTGACACAGCGCATCCTCAGCGGACAGAACCTCGTGCTTTCCGTCGTCATCGGACTCCTTGCGATGCGGTACGTTGCCGGCCCCCTGTCGTACTCGGCCGCGGTGCCGGGCGGACTGTTCGCACCCCTGCTGGCCGTGGGTGCACTGTGGGGACTGCTCTTCACTGGATGCTTCGATGCCGTATGGCCCGGGAATGCAACGCAGTTGGCGATTCCGATGGCACTTGTCGGAATGGCGGCATTCTTCGGAGCCACTGTGCGCGCGCCGGTGACCGGGATGGTCCTCGTCACCGAGATGACTGCCACTACCGCGACTCTCGTGCCGATGATGGCCGCCACCGCCGCAGCGGTACTCGCCGCGAATCTCATTGGCTCCAAACCGATCTACGATAGTCTTCGCGAGCGCATGCCCGATGAGGAGTCCATCGAACGACGCGGTCAATGAGCAAAGTCGTTTCGCATAAGTAAATTTCATTCCAGGCACGATTCGGCAACACCGGGCTAACCTCACTGATCTGCATGCAAACCTCAGTGACATGACTCCACCCACCATGGCGCATCGTTTGACAGCCGAATTCGTCGGCACGTTCTGGTTGGTCCTCGGTGGTTGCGGCAGCGCGGTGTTCGCCGCCAAGTTCGCGGCCCCCGATGGCGTATCGCTTGGCATCGGATTCCTCGGTGTCGCACTGGCATTCGGCCTGACCGTGCTCACGGGGGTCTACGCCTTCGGTACCATATCCGGCGGCCATTTCAACCCCGCGGTGACACTGGGTGCCGCGCTCGCGCGCCGCGTCGAATGGAAGGCGGTGCCCGGCTACTGGATCGTGCAGGTGGTTGGCGGCCTTGTCGCGGGCCTTGTGATCCTGATCATCGCCAGCGGAAAGGACGGTTTCGAGGCGACGGGCAATATGGCGGCAAACGGCTACGGCGCACACTCGCCGGGTGGCTACTCGTTGCTCGCGGTCGCGCTCACCGAGATCATCCTTACCGCGGTGTTCCTGCTCGTCATCCTCGGTTCCACCGATGACCGGTGGAAGGCTTCAAAAGGCTTCGCGGGCTTGTCGATCGGGCTGACCCTGACCTTGATCCACCTGATCTCGATCCCCATCTCGAACACCTCGGTCAATCCGGCGCGCTCCACCGGCGTCGCGTTCTTCAACGGCAACGGCGCGCCCGCGCAGCTGTGGATCTTCTGGCTCGCACCGCTGATCGGCGCGGCCATCGCCGGCCTCGCGTATCCCCGCCTGTTCGGTGGGCGGGACGAACTCGCCGACCAGCCGGTGCGAGATGACGCTCTGGAGGACGCCGGTACTACTTGACCGGCGACTTCTTCTTGGCACTGCGGGCGGCGCCCTTCTCGGTCCTCGCACCGCGGTTCGCCAGCTGTCCACCCGAGTTCTCCAGGTGTGCCCGCACGAACCACTGGAACTTCTCGAGTTCGCCGACCTGTCCGATGAGCAGATCCTGTGAGACGAGGTCGAGGTCATCGAGACGATCGATGCCCTTGCGGGCGTCCTCGATGACACCCGTGTAGACGAGGTCGAGTGCGGCCAGGTGGGCCTGCACGGTGTCCCGGCCGACCGAGTAGTCGTCCCACGTGCGGTCGTCGAGGATCGCTCCCGGCGTGCCCTTCGGCGATCCGCCGAGCGCCGCGATCCGCTCGGCGACATCGTCGGCGTAGCCGCGCACCAGGTCGACCTGCGGATCGATCATCTCGTGGACGCCGATGAAGTTCGGGCCGACCACGTTCCAGTGCACATGCTTGAGGGTCAGGTGTAGGTCGTTGTAGGTGCTGAGCAGTTTCTGCAGCAGCTCGGCGACCTCGCGTCCGTTCTTCTCGGACAATCCGGGCAAGGTGAATTCAGTCATCGGTGGCTCCTCTTGACTCGCTTCTTGATTCGCTCAAAACAGCGTCTTAGCAGACCTACCCGGGACGAGCCCGGGTTAATCACCTCGTCAGATCGCGCGCAGGTCCGGGATGGCCTCGCGCGCGCCGAAGCGCGGGTTGCGGGCCAGCCCGCTGACCTCGAGGAGTCTCACCGCGCGATGCCGGTGCGGGCGCAGCGGTGCAAGCAACGTCACCATCTCGTCGTCGTCGATGCGGTGGCCGAGCAGGCTGCTGCCGACCACGTTCGCCAGGTGGTAGTCGCCGATCGAGAGGGCGTCCGCGTCACCGAACGCGCGCTGCGCCGTTTCGGCGGCCGTCCATATCCCGACGCCGGGCAGCGAGGTCAACGCCTCCCTGGCCTCCTCGGCGGGCCGGGCCACCTGCCGCTCGAGCGAGTCGGCGCGCTGCGCACACCCCACGACCGTGCGTGCCCGACCCGGATCGACGTTGGCGAGGTGGAACTCCCACGACGGAATGCGTCGCCACACGTCGGCGGGCGGGGGTACGCGCATGCCGGTGGGCGCCGGACCCGGTGCGGGCGACCCGAACTTCCTGACCAGGATCCGCCACGCCCGGAAGGCGTCCTTACCCGCCACCCGTTGCTCGATGACGGCGGGAATCAGCGCTTCCAGCACCCGCCCGGTGCGGCCCAGCCGCAGGTGGGGCACCCGCCGATGCGCTTCGGCGATGGTCGGCTCGTCGGGTGCGAACCCGCTCGCGTCGTCGTCGGCACCCATCAGCGCCGGAAAACCGTCAGCGAATTCCTTTGCGCCGCTTCCCCATATCTCACAGTCGACGGCGTGCAAGCCGGACCGGCTGATCCGTGCCGTCACGGGTCCGGTGCGCATCATGCTGGTCCGCCAGATGGCGCCGTCGGCCGCGATCGCATAGCAGGGATCGCCGCCGCCGCGGCGCAACGGCGAGAGCGTGAACGCGGGACTCACCGGTCCCGTGAACTCCACGCTGGTTTCGACGGCTTTCTCGGTCATTGCTGACGTAATAGTGACATCAAGTCGGGTTCGGCCGCCTCGGCTGGGGGTATGGAGACAACGCAAATAGGCTGGCGACTCTGCGCCGGCGGGTTTACAAGGGGGTCCAGGTTGCGCGTCGACGAACGGCTGTTTGCGCCCGTGCTCCACCCCGCGCCGACAGTGACCGCTGCCGGCGAGAGGCAGTTCGAGATCTGGCGGAGCAACGTCCGCAAGGCGATGCTCAATTCCGTGGACGAGTTCGTCGCCGATCGTTGCGCGGTCGACCTCCGCGGCGCGGGGGTCGATGTCGCCGCCGACGTGCTGGTCGGCTTCGTCGGCGGCGGCAAGTGTCTGCGCTCGACGTTCATGTTCCTCGGCTGGTTGTGCGGCGCTGAGTTCTCCCACGCCGCGCTGCGTGCCGCCGCGAGCCTCGAACTGCTTCACGTGTTCGCGCTGCTGCAGGACGACGTCATGGACGATTCGCCGCTGCGCCGCGGGCGGCCGTCGGCCCACGTCCAGTTCGCCGACTGGCACCGTGACCGCGGACTATCCGGTTCGGCCGAGCGGTTCGGTGAGTCCGCCGCGGTCCTGCTCGGCGACCTGTGCCTGGTCTGGGCCGAGCAGATGCTGCGGAACAGCGGCCTCGACGACAGCGCGCTGAGCAGGGGGTGGCCCCGCTACGACGCGATGCGCAGCGAATTGGCGGTCGGTCAATTTGCCGACCTGGTGAACGATGCCGGCGGCCTGCCTACGCTGGACGAGGTGCTGGAGGTCGCACGACGCAAGTCGGGGAACTACACGGTGCGCCGACCGCTGGAGATCGGTGCGGCGATGGCAGGCTGCGGCCATCTTCTGCTCACTCAGCTCGGCGCTTACGGCGACGCGGTCGGCGAAGCCTTCCAGCTTCGCGACGACCTGCTCGGCACCTTCGGCTCGCCGGAGGTCACCGGCAAGCCCGTCGGTGCCGATCTCGCCGAGCGTAAGGCGACCAGCGTCGTCGTCGCCGCCAACCAGATGGCCGACCCGTCCCTGCGCGGCCAACTGGCCGAGCTGATGAGCACCGCCGACCTCGACGAGGCGGCCGTCGACCGCTGGCGCTCGCTGATCGCCGCGACCGGCGCGGTGCAGCGGATCGAGGAGATGATCGCCGACCGGCTGCACCGTGCGTCGGAATGGGTCGACCAGAGCCGACTCGATCAGGCAGTGCGCCGCGCGCTGCTCGACATGGCGTCGGCGTGCACGCAGCGGGCGGCATGATGCGGACCGTGCGCGGCAGAACCGACCACGTCGTGGTCGTCGGCGCGGGTCTCGCGGGTCTCGCGACTGCGCTGCATCTGGCCGGGCGTGGCCGCGAAGTCACCGTCGTGGAGCGCGGCGACGATCCCGGCGGACGTGTCGGCAGACTCGATATCGACGGCTACCGGCTCGACACCGGGCCGACGGTGCTCACCATGCCGGATCTGATCGACGAAACCTTCGCGGCGGTCGGCGAATCGACCACCGACCGCCTCGAACTGGAGACGGTCGACCCCGCCTACCGCGCACTGTTCTCCGACGGCAGCTCGTTGGATGTGCACAGCGATCGGGACGCGATGGCTGCCGAGGTCGAACGGCTCGCCGGGCCGCAGCAGGCACAGGGCTATCTGCAGCTGCGCGATTGGCTGAGGCGGTTGTACGAAGTCGAATTCGACGGCTTCATCGCGTCGAACTTCGATTCCCCGCTGTCGTTGTTGACCCCTGCGCTCGCCAGGCTGACCGCGCTCGGCGGCTTCCGCCGGTGGGACCGGGTGGTGAAGCGATTCATCACCGACCCGCGGCTGCACCGCATCTTCACCTTCCAGGCGCTGTATGCGGGCGTCCCGCCCCAGCGCGCGCTCGCGGTCTACGCCGTCATCGCCTACATGGACACCGTCGCGGGCGTGTACTTCCCGCGCGGTGGGATGCGGGCGCTACCCGACGGGCTGGCCGCCGCCGCCGCGAATGCAGGCGTCCAATTCCGTTACGGCGCAACGGTGACGGCGCTTGACCGGCGCGGCGATCGCATCAGCGCAGTGCACACCGACACCGACGAGCGCATCGACGCTGACGCTGTCGTACTGACCACCGAATTACCCGATACCTACCGACTGCTCGGCCGCACCCCCCGCAGGCTGGTACCGCTGCGGCCGTCGCCGTCCGCGGTCGTCGCCCACATCGGATGCCGATCGGCAGAGCGTGAACTGCCGCATCACCACATCCTTTTCGGCGACACCTGGGAGCAGACGTTCCGTGAGATCATCGACGACGGAGTCGTGATGAGCGACCCGTCGCTGCTGGTGACCAGGCCGACGGCGGGCGATCCAACCCTCGCGCCTGCCGGGCGGGACCTGCTTTATGTACTTGCTCCGGCGCCCAACCTGGCGCGCGGCGCCGTCGACTGGGATGCCGTCGGCCCGTCCTACGCCGACGGCATGATGGCCGCCGTCGCCGACCGGCTGCCGGAGCTCGGCGCCGACGCCGAACTGCTTCATGTCGTCACCCCCGCGGACTGGGCCAGGCAGGGCATGGTGGCTGGCACACCGTTCGCGCTCGCACACACCTTCGGCCAGACGGGCCCGTTCCGCCCCGCCAACACCGTTCGCAGCATCGACAACGTGGTGCTGGCCGGTTCGTCGACGGTGCCGGGGGTGGGCGTGCCGACGGCGCTGTTGTCGGGACGGCTCGCGGCCGACCGGGTCACCGGCGCCGTCACTCGGGTCGCCACGCGTATCGGGGGTGGGCACGCATGATTCGATCCGAACTCGACGCCGCAGGCGTACGCGACCCGAAGCTGCGGGAGGCCTACGAACACTGCAGGCTACTGAACGCCGAACACGGTAAGACCTTCTTCCTCGCCACCCGGCTGCTGGCGCCCGAGCAACGTCCTGCGGTGCACGCGCTGTACGGGTTCGCGCGCCGCGCCGATGACATCCTCGACGACCTGGACGACGCCTCCGGCACAGCGGAACGCGCCGCGCGACTCCAACTGCTGGCCACCCAGTTGTTCAATCAGCTTGTCCAAGACCAGGATTGCGGTGACGATCCCGCACTTCGGGCGGTCGTGCACACCGCGCGCCGCTACGGCATTCCCTGGCAGATGTTCGACGACTTCCTCGCGTCGATGCGGATGGATCTGACGGTGACGGACTACCCGGACCGCACGTCGCTGGAACGCTACATGCATGGGTCGGCTGAGGTGATCGGGCTGCAGATGCTGCCGGTGCTCGGCACCGTCGCCCCGCGTGAGGAGGCCGCGCCGTATGCCGCCGCGCTCGGAAAGGCCTTCCAGCTGACCAACTTCCTGCGTGACGTGGACGAGGATCTACAACGCGGACGGGTGTATCTGCCCGCGGACGAGTTGGCCGCCTATCGGGTCGACCGCGACATGCTGACGTGGTGTCACGCGAACAGGCGCACCGACGCCAGGGTGCGCCGCGCGCTGACCGAACAACACGCCGTTACCCGCCGGGTCTACGAAACCGCCCGCAAGGGGATCGCCATGCTCGATGCGCGGTCGCAGCCGTGCGTCGCGGCGGCATACACGCTCTACTCGGAGATCCTGGACCGCATCGAGAACATCGACTTCGCGATCTTCAGCCAGCGTGCGACCGTCGGCACCGGGAGGCGGCTGCAGGTCGCGGGCCTTGGTCTGATCAGGGCCTGGCGCACGCGGCTGACGCACGGTAGGTAGGTACTGGACATGGACCGTTGGCAGTATCTGATCGTGCTGGGCGCCTGCCTGCTGATCACCGCCCCGCTGGAGATATTCGGCGACGGCGTCTACCGCCAGGTGCGCAGGGCGGCGTTCGCGGTACTGCCCGTCGCCGCGGTCTTCGTGGTGTGGGATGCGGTGGCGATAGCCGCGCAGATATGGACGTACAACCCGAAATACGTCACCGGTGTCGAACTTCCCGCCGACATCCCGGTCGAGGAGTTGCTGTTCTTCATCGTGATCCCGTTGTGTGGCCTGTTCACCTACAACGCCGTCGACACCATCCTGCGCTACCTGCGAAAGAGGTTCGGCGTGCGTTCGGAGCAGTCGACATGACGGGCCTGGGCTACACGCTGCCCGCCCTACTTGCGGTCATCGCGGTGTGCGCGTTGGAGTTCGGCGTGTTGCGTACCGGCCTGTTTCGCAGGCTCGCGTACTGGATCTCGATGGTGATCGTGTTCGCGTTCATGATCCCGGTCGACGGCTGGCTCACGAAGCTGTCGGCGCCCATCGTCATCTACGACGAGAGCCACGCCAGCGGCATCAGGTTTCCCTTCGACATCCCGGTCGAGGACTTCCTGTTCGGCTTCGCGCTGGTGACTGCGGTGCTGCTGTTGTGGGAACGCCAGCGGCTGCGCGGCCTGAAGACGGATGGTGCGCCATGACCGACAGCAAGTCTGCCGTGCCCGCCGCGTTCGACGCGGGCGCTTGGGCCTATGACGGCTTGGTGAACGCCAACCCCGGCTACCACAGACACCTCCGGATGTCGGCCGAGCGCATGCGACTCGCGAACGGCGGCAGGGGATCACGACTTCTCGACGCGGGCTGCGGCACCGGCGCGTCAACCGCGGCACTGCTGTCGGTGGCCCCGCAGGCCGAGATCGTCGCCGTCGACGCATCGTCGGGCATGTTGGCCGAGGCCGCCGCCAAACGCTGGCCCGCAACGGTCCGCTTCGCGCACAGCCGAATCGAGGATCTCGCCGACGCGGGTGTCGAAGGGCCGTTCGACGGCATCTTCGCCGCGTACCTGCTGCGCAACCTCGAAGACCCCGACGCCCAGTTGACCGAGTTCCGCACGCTGTTGAAGCCGGGGGCGACGCTCGCGGTGCACGAGTACTCGGTCCGCGACTCGCGCATCGCAACGGCGATGTGGAATGCGGTGTGCGCGACGATCATCATCCCGATGGGCAAACTGCGCAGCGGCGACGCGGGCCTGTACCGCTACCTGCGGCGCAGCGTGAACGAATTCGATGGAGCCGAGACGTTCCGAAACCGGTTGCGGACCAACGGCTTCGTCAATGCGCGCAGCGAGACGGTGCCGGGCTGGCAGCGCAACGTCGTGCACACCTTCCTCGCGGAGGCCCCGCAGTGACCGATCCGCGTCGCGCCAGCCACCCGGCATCACCTGGCCTTCCCGACGCCGGTGGGTTGGCAACCGCTCCGCGTGTCGTCGTGGTGGGTGGTGGCATCGCAGGCCTTGCCGCGACTGCCGGGTTGGTCGAGCGCGGTGTGAACGTCGACGTCATCGAGCGGGAGACCTACCTCGGTGGCCGGGTCGGCGGCTGGACCGAGAGGGCCGACGACGGCACCGAACTGCCGATGAACCGCGGCTTCCACGCATTCTTCCGCCAGTACTACAACCTGCGGGACCTGTTGCGCCGCATCGACTCCGGATTGGCCATGTTGACCGCCGTCGAGGACTACCCGCTGGTCGACGGACAGGGTAGGCGCGATACGTTCCGCGGTCTGCCGCAGACCCCGCCGCTGAACGCGCTGGCGTTCGCCCTGCGCAGCCCGACGTTCCGGTTGCGGGACCTGGCCCGGCTCAATGCGCGTGCGGCCGCGCCGCTGGCCGCTGTCTCGGTGCCCGACATCTATGAGCGCTTGGACCACCTCGACGCCGACAGATTCCTGCGTGACATCAACTTTCCCTCAGCCGCACGACATCTGGCGTTCGAGGTGTTTTCCCGCAGCTTCTTCGCCGAACCCGGCGCGCTGTCCGCGGCCGAACTGGCCACCATGTTCCACATCTACTTCCTCGGCTCCAGCGAGGGCCTAATCTTCGACGTGGCGAACGCCAACTTCGACGTCGCACTGTGGAACCCGCTGCGCCGATACCTGGAGTCGCGCGGCGCGACGTTCCACACCGGCGTATCCGCCACCGGAGTGGACATCGAACCACGGCTTTGTGTGCGCACCCAGTCCGACACCGACTTCGACTGTGACGGAGTGGTGCTGGCCGTCGATGTGGCGGGCCTGCAACACATCGTCGACGGCTCACCGGGACTCGGCGACGACAACTGGCGCGCACGGGTGGCCGCGATGGGCACCGCACCGCCTTTCGTGGTGCAGCGGCTGTGGCTGGATGCGCCCGTGCTGTCAGACCGTGCGCCGTTCCTCGGCACGGGCGGACGACCTCCGCTGGACAATGTCAGTGTGCTCGAGCGGTACGAACGAGAAGCGGCGGACTGGTGCACGCGCACCGGCGGCTCGGTCGTCGAACTGCACTCCTACGCGGTGACCGGACCGCAGGACGACCTCGGCGACCGCATGCTCGGTCGGCTTTACGAGCTCTACCCGGAAGTCCGGCGCGCCGACATCGTTCACGAACGCGTGCTGACCCGCAGCGACTGCCCCCGCTTCGCGCCCGGCGACCACGGCGCGCGGCCGACGGTCGCCACCCCGCATCCCGCGGTCATGTTGGCGGGCGACGGCATCCGCATCGACCTGCCGGTCGCGCTGATGGAGCGCGCCGCGACCACGGGCTGGTCGGCCGCCAACGGGCTGCTCGCGCACTACGGGCTGGCCGGGCATCAGCTGCACACCGTGCCGGTGCAGGGCCGGTCAAGTGCGCTGCGGCGGCTCGCTGCGCGGGAGCGACAGATGGTGCGATGAGCAGACTCTCGAAGGCTTTGCCGTTCACCGTGCTTCGACGCGAACAGTGGGCAAGCCAGCGGCCCACCTACAAGGACGCCGACCCCGCGATCATCGACGCCGCGCTGGCGCGTTCGCAGCGCAGGCCGAGCGGTAACTGGTACGCGTTCGCCGCCAGCGACTCGATTCGCAAGCGTCCCATCGGTACGTCTGTCGGCGGCGTGGAGATCGTCGCGTGGCGCGATGTGGATGCCACCCTGCATGTCGGACCGGCGACGTGCCCGCATTTCGGCGCCGACCTGGCGAAAGGCACGGTGGACTGCGGCGCGCTGATCTGCCCGTGGCACGGGCTGCGGCTGGAGGGCGGCCGCGAATTCGGCTGGAATCCGTGTCCGGTGTACGACGACGGGGTGCTGGCGTGGGTTCGGCTCGACCGCATCGGCGGCGAGGAGCCGACCGACGCGCCGGTGGTTCCCGCCAGGCCGCAGGGCGCGACGATGCACGCCGTCACCCGCCTGGTCGGAACCTGCGAGCCGAGCGACATCATCGCCAACCGGCTCGATCCGTGGCACGGCGCCTGGTATCACCCGTACTCGTTCGCCCACCTCGACGTGTCGTCCGCGCCGCCCACCGACGCCGAACTGCCCGAGGATCAGGACCGCTTCCTGGTACCGGTGACGTTCCATATCGGCCGGTTCGGCGTGCCGGTCGTCGCCGAGTTCACCGCCCCTGAGCCGCGCACCATCGTGATGCGCATCGTCGAAGGCGAGGGGGCGGGCAGTGTCGTCGAGTCGCACGCCACACCGGTCGGACCCGGACCGGATGGGCTGCCGCGCAGCGCGGTGATCGAGGCTGTCATCGCGCATTCCGACCGGCCCGGCTTCGTGCATGCGCTGCACGGGCGACCGCTGATCGCACCGATGATGCGCTACGCCGCGGCCAGGCTGTGGCGCGACGACCTGGCCTACGCCGAGCGGCGCTACCGGGTGCGAACCCGCGGTTAGTGGCCCGAGTCAGTCACGCCCAGGGTTTGGTGCTGGTTTCGCTCAACGTGCGCTGGCCGCACGTTCGATGCAGGACATTAGGCCACCGAGACCTCGGCCTTATCCGGGTAGAACGCGACATGGCCTGCGATGCCGGCTACGGCGGGGTAGGGGTCCACATAGGTCCACACCGCGTCGTCGACGGTGCCACCCGACGTCGTCGTCACGTGGAAGTAGGTGGCGTCACCCTTGTACGGGCAATAGGTGGTGGTGTCGCTGGAGGTCAGCGCGGACCGCACGACATCGGCCAGCGGGATGTACTGAACCGCCGGATACGTCGACTCCTGAAGCGTCAGCGCGTTGTCGCTTTCGGCGACGACCTCGCCGTTCACCCGTACGGTGACGTGCTTGCCCGCGGGTGCCACGGTGATCGGATGGTCGGCGGAGGGCTCACGGACCGGTTTGTCGCTCATAGTTGAGCCAACGCGGCGCATACGACACCTGTTCCGGACGCGCCGATACGATTTGCGTATGACTGAACTCGGGCCCGCTTCCGTCGAAGCGTCAGTGGACGTCTGCGCCGACCCCGCCGCCGTGTATGCGCTGATCACCGATTTGCCGACGCTCGCGACGCTCGGCGAGGAGATCGACGAGATGCAGTGGCTGAAAGGCAGCGCTGCGACCCCTGGCGCCACGTTCAAGGGCAAAAACAGAAACAGCGGCCGTAAATGGACGACGACGTGCACGGTCACCGATGCCGACCCTGCGCGAGCGTTCGCATTCGACGTGAAGACATTCGGTTTCGTGCCGGTCGCGCACTGGCGCTACGAACTCACGCCGACGGATAACGGCTGTACCGTTTCCGAGCGGACATGGGACAGGCGTCCTGGATGGATCCGCAAGCCCGCCGAGTTCTCGACCGGCGTGCACGACCGCGACGGCGCCAACGCCGAGCACATCAAGCTGACGCTGCAGCGGCTGAAGGCAAAAGCCGAGACGGGTTAGGGCTGGGTTAGGGCGGGTTAGGGCCTGCCGGCGACCTTGTCGGCGACCACGGCGATCGGCGAGGTTTCAGCTCGGCCGCGGGCCTCGTGCCAGTCGGCCAGCTTGTAGGCCAGGTACATGCTGCGCACACCCAGCCACCTCAGCGGCTCGGGCTCCCAGTTCGGCGATTCGTGGCCGACCCACGGCAGCTCGGTCAGCGGGCTCTGTTGTCCGACAACGAGATCGGCCAGGGTACGGCCCGCGAGGTTCGTCGCGGTGACACCGTGGCCGACGTATCCGCCCGCCCATCCCAATCCGGTTACCTTGTCGAGCGCGACACCCGCCGACCAGTCCCGCGGCACCGCGAGCACGCCGCACCAGCCGTGCGCGATCGGCACCTCCCCGACCTGTGGCAGCGCCGAGCGCAGCACCCCGGTCAGGTAGGTGATCGTCCGTTCCGGCACCCGCCCGTCGACGTCGGTGCGGGATGCGTACCGGTACGGCACGCTGCGACCGCCGATCGCGATCCGGTTGTCGACGGTGCGCTGCGCGTAGAAGAACCCGTGCGCGGCGTTGCCGACGGTCTCGCGGCCCCGCCAGCCGATGCGCTCCCACAGGTCCTCGGAGATCGGCTCGGTGGCGATCATCGAACTGTTCATCGGCAGCCACCGGCGGCGCAGGCCGGGCAGCCGTGCGGTGAAGCCCTCGGTCGCACGCAGCACGATCGGGGCGATGACGGTGCCGTTGGGTGTGGTCACCTTGCCGCGCTCGATCGCGGTCACGGGTGACTGCTCGTAGATGTCCACTCCGAGCCGCTCGACGGCGTCGGCCAGCCCGCGTGCCAGCTGTGCCGGCTGGATCCGGGCGCAGTGCGGGTTGTGGTAGGCCGCCACCATGCTGTCGAACCGGATCCGTTCGGCGGCTTCGGCTTTCGTCAGCACGGCGATACCGTCGACCTTCCAGCTGAGCTCTTCCTCGGCCTCCGCCGCCAGCCGTGATGCCTGTGCCGGGTTGCGCGCGATCTGCAGCGTGCCGCCCTTGACGATGCCCGCGTCGATGCCCTCACGCGCCGCCACGCCGATCACCTCGTCGACCGACTCGTTCAGCGCGCGCTGCCAGGCCACCACCGCATCGCGGCCGTACTGCTGAGCCATCCTGTTGCGGTCACCGGGCACCAGCCCCGACAGCCAGCCGCCGTTGCGGCCGGATGCGCCGAAGCCTGCGAACCGGGCTTCGAGAACGGTGATGCGCAGCGACGGATCGGCGCGCTTGAGGTAGTAGGCCGTCCACAGCCCGGTGTAGCCGGCGCCGACGATGCAGACGTCGGCGTCGCGGTCGCCAGGCAGGGAACCACGGTGGGCAGGAAGTTCGTCGTACCAGTTGGAAATACGGCCGTTGACGGGAGCGGTGGACACCGGGTGATTGTGCCACCCATCGTTACGAAGAAAGGACATTGCATGTGCTGGCAATGCGAAACGCGCGACGACGATATCGCGGAACACCTCGACGAGATCCACGCCGCCGTGCAAGAACACGGTTGCGTCATCAAATGCGTTGACGACGCAAAACACCCGTTCGCATACACAACCGGCCTACATCAATTGGGGTTGCCCGAACTCATCGCCACCGGCGTGGAAACGGAGCGCGCGCTCGTCCTGCTTGACCACTTCGTCTACGAGACGAAGTCCAAAGGCCCATTGAGACCGGGAGAACGTCTCGATTTCTTGGGTATCGCAACGATAGAGGTCGTAAAAGTCGACCACCCCGACGTCCATCTGGGTCTTGCAGTTGCCTTGTACGGAAGCGATATCCGTGCCGTTCAGTTGGCGTGGACGGACCTGATGGGCTGCTGGCCTTGGGAACCGGCATACGACGACACGCCCCAGCCGCTACTGGGTGTGCGCGCCAGGGCAGCTTAGCGGCCTGAGCGTGCATCAATGTCAGACCCCGCGCGCAAGCTGATTGTCATGTGCTGGAAGTGCGACCACCCGAACGCGACCGTGGACGACTATCTCGACGAACTGCGCAAGGCGATGCTCGAGCGCGGCTGGGCGGTGCAATACGTCGAAAGACGCCGGACTCCGTTCGCCTACACCGTCGGCCTGCACGACTGCGGACTGCCCGAACTCCTGATCACCGGTGTCTCCGCGCAACGCGCGACGCGTCTGCTCGACACCGTTGCCGCGGACATGATGGGCGGCGCCACCCTGACGCCGGGCAAAAAGTTCGCGGTGCGGTCGGGCCCGCTGGTCGAGGTCGTCGAGGTGGCCAATCCGGACGCACACATGACATGGGCCGTAACTTTCGGCGGGCCGGAGGTAAGTGCGCTGCAGCTTGTGTGGGCTGACGGCCGCGGGCGCTGGCCGTGGGCCGCCGCGTTCAGCGACGGCCGAGGCAAGCAGCCGGTACTCGGGGTGCGCACTCAGAAGGCGTGACGCCCCGGCTCACCGGGGTTCCGGCGATGTCGGTGCGTGAGCGCATGGTGTGGACAAGTACTACGAAAGGACACGCGATGTGCTGGCAATGCGACCATCCTGAGGCGACAGCCGCCGACTACCTCAGGGAACTGCGGAAGTCCGTCACCAAACACAAGTGGGCTGTGCAATACGTCGAGGACGAGCGGAGACCGTTCGCCTACACGATCGGCCTTCACAAGCGAGGCTTCGCGGAGTACCTGGTGACCGGGGTTTCACCCGAGCGTGCGATGCAACTGCTGAACTCGGTCGCCTACTACACCATTCGCGAGGTACAGCCCAAGCCGGGCGACACCATGAATATCGCCGGAGAGGTCGACCTCGAGTTCGTCGAAGTCAATCAACCGGACGCGCATCTGGCTCACGCCGTCAATCTCTACGGGCCGGACGTGCGCGCGCTACAACTCGTCTGGCGCGACGAGCGCGGCCACTCGCCATGGTGTCCCGATTTCGACGAGGGCCGTGGCAGCCAGCCGGTACTCGGGAAGCGAGGCCGTCAGAACGCGTAGCGGTGGTACTGCGCCATATAGCGCAGCGGCCGGGCGAGCTTCATCAGGTTGAGCGTCGCCCGGTAGTACCAGGGCACCTGGGCGAAGTCGTCTGAATCGATCGCCGACACCCACGCCAAGAGCCGCAGGCCGGGCACCGCGTCGATGATTTCGTCGGGCCCGTCGATGCCCCAGTGCAGCGTCGCCCCCGACCGCTTCACCACGGCGTTGGTCCACTGCGTCTTGATACCCAACCGGTTGAACGCGTCGAACTGCAACTCACCCGACGGGGCGTGGTCGATGATCCGGCGCAGCAGCGCGACGCCATCTTGCTCGGTGAGGTACATGGTCAGCCCCTCTCCGATCATCAACGTCGGCCGGTCGGTGGGAACTTCGGCGAGCCAGGCCGGGTCTGTCACGGATGCCGCGACGATGTGACAGTGCTCCCTCGCCGGGAACAGCTGCCGACGTAGGTCGGCGACCTCGGGGTAGTCGACGTCGTACCACTCGACACCCGGCCCGGGGTCTAGCCGGTAATACCGGCTGTCCAGGCCGCAGCCGAGGTGCAGCACAATTGCCTCCGGATGGACCGCCAGGAACTGCCGAGCCCAATCGTCGAAATGGGCGGACCGGGTGGTCACCGCCGGCGAGGTTCGCGCCGTGATCGTCGTCTTCGACCAGTCGTAGTCGATGCGGTCGACGATGTCGCGGGCCCACCGGTCGCCGAGGATCGGCTGCTCGAGATCGGCGTCCAGCGCCTTGGCGTAGAACGTCGCCAACATCGTCTGCGGTGCGCCTGACAGGTCGACGTGCAGTTTCTCCGTCACGTCACCCGAGGTTAGTCGTGTTCCCGCAACCCGCCGAGCGCCTGAACAGCCTGCCGCGCGTCGTTCAGCCGGTCTGTTTGCTCTTACGCTTGGCCTCCCGCAGGCCCACCCAGAACCGCGCGGCCTCGCGAATCGACTCCTCGACGGGCCTTGGCTCCCAACCTAATTCACGCCGCGCCTTCGCGCAGTCGACGGGCGCTTCTGCGCGCATCAGCCGCAGCGATGCCAGCGAGAGCTGCTCGTCGGTCCCGCGCAGCCTGGCCTTCGCCGTGCCCATCGCCGCAAGCGCGTACGACATCGCCAGCGGAAGCGCCTTGCCCGGCGGCGCTACCCCTGCGGCCTCGGCCGCGATGCGGGCCACCTCGGCGTTGGTGATCATCTTCTCCGAGATCAGGTAGCGCTCACCGGGGTTGCCCTTTTCGGCGGCCAGGATGAGTGCGCGAGCGGCGTCCTCGACACCGACGGCCTCCAACTCGATGCCCTTCATGACGAACGGCAGCTTGCCGAATGCCGCGCCCGCGATGATTGCGCCGTGCGGGGTGCGGCCCCAGTCGCGGCCGCCGTAGGTGGTCGACACGCACATCGCGATCGCGGGCAGTCCATCCTCGCGGGCACACTGAAGCACCAACTCCTCCGCCTGGACCCGGGACCGCACATAGGGAGTCAGCCCGCGGTCGACGATCTGGTCGTCCTCGGTGGCGACGCGGCCGCGTTTGCGGCCGACCGTCACATAGCTGCTGGTGAAGATGAAGCGCTTCAAGCCGGCGTCCTTCGCGACCTCCAGCACGTTTCGGGTGCCCTCGACATTGGTGCGGAACAGCGGCGCAGGGTCCTTCAGCCATCCGCGGGTGTCGACGACGCAGTAGTAGACGACGTCGCAGCCTGCCGTCGCCTCGCGCAGCACCTCGTCGTTCCAGATGTCGCCGACGAATCGGGTGGTCTTCAGGTCGTCGATGCCGATCGTGTTGGCGCCGTCGCGAACCATCACGCGAACGTCTTGGCCGTCGTTGACGAGTTGGCGCGCGACGTGGCTGCCGAGGTAGCCGTTGGCGCCGATGACGAGAACGGTCATTTGGCGCCGCCGAACTGCTTCATCCAGGCCGCCGCCTCGTCGGGCAGCGTGCCGCACTCTTCCGCCTTGCGGCACCACTTCATAGTCGCGGACACGAACCGCAGCGGGTTGTAGACGTCTTCCTGACGGCACCACTGGCCGTCGCCCGCGTACGTGAGGATCGAGATGTTCGTCGCGCTGATGATCGTGCCGTCGCCGGGATCACGCATCGGGTTGTCGAGCTCGCAGATGATCCGACCGGTCGGCTCGTCGATGACCGACCAGAGCGACGGGAAGTGCGTCATATGGCTGCCGGGGAAGGTCTCCATCGTCTTCCAGATCCACTCGCGGACCTCTTCGCGGCCACGCATGGTCCCCGCCGCGTGCTCGACGTAGACGATGTCGGGGCTGTACTGCGCGACCCACGGATCCCAGTCACGGGTCTGCGCGGCACGGTCAACGGTCTGGTCGAAGTTCGCGAACACCTCTGATAACTCTTCGCGCGAGAACAACTTGGTCGTCACGGGACAAACTAGAACACGTTCTATCTGGGTTTGTCGAGGGCCTACTGCGGCTGCGGCTGTCCATATGTTCCACGCAGAAACCTCAGAGATCGGGCCCTGAGTGTCCGCGGCGTCAACTCATCCCGCATGTCCAACAAGAAGGAGACAGGTGAGTCTGCCTTGGCCGCCGCCCGCATGGCGCCGACCTGCCACCAGGCGACACCGATGGCAATCGCTACGCCAGTCGCGGCGACCGCCGCAGGGCCTACTCCTGCAGCATCGAGTGGGGCGCCAACGATGGCTGGGGGTGCCAGAGATCCGGCGAGAAGAAATGAGCGTGTGGGCTGCAACTGGTGAAGACGTAGGCCGTTCTCGAGTCGCCGGAGAGGCACCTCGACGGTGCGATTTACATGATCGGCGAACGCCTCCGTGCGCCTGCGCTCGTGCGGAATAGCGGCTAACTGCGCCAACTCCGTCCGTTGAGCCGAGACGTATCCGCGGAACGCATCCAGTTCTTCCGCCAGGTCCGTTCGGCAGCGAAGGATCGTCTCCGCCGGGATTCTGTCGAGGTTCGCAGGACGCACATGCTGAAGTGCCAACATCACGTAGTTCGACACACCTGAGTCGGGCCTGTGCTCAACTGTCTCCGTCGTCGGGCCGAGAAGCAGGCTCAGCGCCGATCGAATGTCGGTGCTTGGCGAGGCGATCCGCAGATCGGCCTGATCTGTGAGTGGTTCGAAGTGACACTCGGCGCTCAGTTGCGCGGCAAGAGCCGTCATGTAAGCACCCGCGAGCGTTGGGTGCAGACCTAACCACTTCTCCTTATGTTCCAGTCCCCGAACGGCAAGTCCCTTGTCTGCCAACGCCTCAGCGACACCGTGAGGAAACTTGGTGACGTGAATCCACCCCAGCGCCGGCAGCTCCCAGTCTTGACCATCAGCATCGGCCCACCGCTTACCATTCCAGTCACTTCTCGCGCGTTCTACGCTGAAGTGATCCACAAGCCGTTCGGCGTTGTCCGAGAGCGCCTGGCCCAGGTCCCATGTCGACATGTCCAAGAGGTCTCGTGGTTCCTCGTCCAGAACTACTCCCGCATCCGCGAACACCCGCTCGGTTACAGTGTCACGCTTTGCGTACCCCTCCGGAACGAGCCGACGCACCGAGGGCCAGTACAGCGCAGCCGCTTTCAACCATTCGTCATTGCGGATGTGGACATAGGGGAAGTACAGCGCTGGCTTCTGCATGATGGATCCTCGTCGCTCTGGTGCCGGCAGCCCACTGCTCCATCACCTTCGCATTCACGTGGGTGCTCCGGGCGTAGTTATCCGAAGTCACAGACCGAATTTACGAAGCGCTGAGGACATGGCGGTCCCCGAGCGGCGACTGCAACGGCACGTCCAGCGTGCCGAAGAGCGCGATCATGATGCAGGCCTGGTTCACGGCCGAGGTCTTGGTCCCACCCTGCAGGTCGACGGTGACGGTATCGGGGGTTTCTTCGACGGTGGCGTGCACGCCGTAGCAGGTGTCGGTGCCCGTCGTGAAGTTCACCGCGACCGCATTGGCGTCGGGCACGCGACTCCATGACTCGACGCGGATCGGGTGCGGGTCGACGATCGCCGGGTTGTCGGTGAAGACGACGCCGCCCGGCGGCACCTCGGGCGGCGCGAACGGCTCCGCCCACGCAACGGGACCGTTGATCGCCGCCAGGATCAGGCCAACCGAAGCTGCTGTCGCCGCTGTTCGCATGTTTCCACAGTAACGCGGCTGACCTGGATTAATCGCCCGCCGTATACCGTTATAGGAACGCCATGAAAAGCAACTATCACAAGAATCCCGAAGCGGTCGGTGCCCTGTCACCGGAGCAGTATCACGTCACCCAGCGCAGCGGCACCGAGCGGCCGTTCACCGGCGAGTACTGGGACAACCACGAGCCAGGCATCTACGTCGACGTCGTGTCCGGCGAACCGCTGTTCGCGTCGACCGACAAATTCGAGAGCGGCAGCGGCTGGCCCAGCTTCACCAGGCCGATCGACAGCGAGAATGTGGTCGAGAAGCGCGACTTCTCGCATCTGATGATGCGCACAGAGGTGCGCTCGACGCACGGCGACAGCCACCTCGGGCACGTCTTCACCGACGGCCCGAAGGCCGACGGCGGGCTGCGGTACTGCATCAACTCCGCCGCGTTGAAGTTCATTCACCTTGATGATCTCGAGGCAGAGGGATACGGCCAGTACCGGCAGCTCTTTTCGAATCAGGAGGCACAGGCATGAGCGAGAACAAGAAGGCGATCCTTGCAGGCGGCTGCTTCTGGGGTATGCAGGACCTGATCCGTAAGCAGCCCGGCGTCGTCTCGACCCGGGTCGGCTACACGGGTGGCGAGAACGCGAACGCCACATACCGTAACCATCCCGGGCACGCCGAGGCGATCGAGATCACCTACGACCCCGCGCAGACCGATTACCGCGCGCTGCTCGAGTTCTTCTTCCAGATCCACGATCCAACGACCAAGAACCGGCAGGGCAACGACGTCGGCACCAGCTACCGGTCGGCGATCTTCTACACCGACGACGAGCAGAAGAGCGTCGCGCTCGACACGATCGCCGACGTCGAGGCGTCGGGGTTGTGGCCGGGCAAGGTCGTCACCGAAGTCGTTCCCGCGAGCGACTTCTGGGAGGCCGAACCCGAGCACCAGGACTATCTGGAGCGTCTGCCGTGGGGCTACACCTGCCACTTCCCGCGGCCGGACTGGAAGCTTCCGAAGCGGGCGGTGGGCCCACACGTCAGTCGGGGAGTCTAGCGTCCGTGGGCACGGAGCTGATAGAGCCCGTGCGTAACTGAGACGGTTTGGCCGGCTTCATCTTTGACCACCGCGTCGAGGGTGAAGTCGGCCTTTCCCTTTTCGGCGGCCTCGGCCTCGATACGCGCGATCTCGTCCTCGTCGAGGCTGGTCTCCGCGCGTAGGTCGGTGCGCGCCATCCCGGTGAACTTGATGTCGACGTTCTTCACCAACGGGTAGTACTTAGCGGCATCGAACGTGGCGAGTGCGATGACGCCGCCGAGCATTTCGGCGACGGTGAACTGCACGCCCGCGTAGATCACCCCGAAATGGTTACCGTTGCCGTCGGCCGGCACGGAGGCGACGGCGTGGCCGCGGCCTGCCTCGACCACCCGCACGCCCATCTTGTGCACGGGCGGGATGGTGGACTCCATCGCGCCGTTCATCATGTCGACGAGGTTGCTCACCTCGCTGACACTACTTGCGGCGGTGCAGAACCACGCGGCCGCCGTCCTTGGGTGTGTAGGCGACACCCCTGTGGTGCACCTTCTCGTCGGGCTTGTCGTCGGTCTCGATCTCGAAGTGCTGCAACGCCGTTCGAAGCACGACGTGCATCTCGGTGTTGGCAAATGCTGCGCCGATGCAGCGTCGGGTGCCACCACCGAACGGCAGCCACGCGAAGGTCGGCGGCTTGCTGTCGACGAACCGGTACGGGTCGAAGCGTTCCGGGTTGGGGAAGATGTCGGCGTTATCGTGCAGGTCGGCGATGCTCACCAGGATGTTGGAGCCGTGCTCGACATGCCACTCCCCGAGCTCGAAGTGCGATGCGGCGACGTTGCGGCCCGCGAAGTCGATGACCGTTCGGGACCTCTGCAGTTCGAGGATGAACGCCTGCCGGAAGTCGTCGCCGTCGTCGTCGACCTCCGCAACCAGCTTGGCCAGGATGTCGGGATGACGACGCAGTCTCTCGAACGCCCAGCCAAGCGCGGACGCGGTGGTCTCATGTCCGGCGCCGAGCAGCGTCAGCAGTTCGTCGGACACATCTTGTCGCGACATCGTGGTGCCGTCCTCGTAGCGGCTGCGCAGCAATAGCGCCAGAATGTCGCTCCGCTCATCGAGATTCGGATCGGCCTCGGCCTTGTCGATCAGCGTGAAGACGACCCGGTCGAAGTTCCGCCGGAACTCCGCCAGCCTGCCCCACGGGCTGCGGCGGCCGGTGCGGAACGGGGGTGCGGGCAGCGCCGCCATCCGCGAACCAAGCTTGACCCACGGCGGGATGATCTCGCGCAGATAGTCGAGTTCGCCGCCGTCGGCCCCGAAGACCGTCCGCAGAATCACGTTCAACGTGATCCTGTTCATCGGCTCGAGAGTCTCGAACTCCACGCCCTGCGGCCAACTCGCACTCTCGCGCAGCGTCTCTTCCTCGATGACTTTCTCGTAGTTCTTGATGCTCTGGCCGTGGAACGGCGGCGCCAGCAGCTTGCGGCGGTTGCGGTGCTCGGTCCGGTTGAGCGCGAAAACCGAACCGGGACCGAAGATCCTGCTCAGGTTCGGTTGCACGTTGATCAGGTCGTCGGTGCTCGCGGTGAACACCGACCGGACAAGTGCCGGGTCGGCGACGAAGACGGTTCGGCCGAAGAACGGCACATTGATGGCGAACACCTGACCGAAGCGCTTTCGTGCCTGCCGGATGAACGGCCTGCGGAACGCGCCGAACGCGATGCCTTGCGCGATCTTCGGGAACGGCAGTGCCGTCGGCCGCTTTCCATGGTGTGGTGTCGAGGAGGCCTCCGAGTTGACGGTGGCTGTGTCAGTCACGCCGCAATCACTCCAATCACTGCCCAAAATCTTGTGGTACTGCTTCGTACCGCGCATTTCTCCAAACGGTACTCTGCGGTACCGTGTTGTGACAAGCTTTTGTCATCAACTTCGGGAGGATCGAAGGCGTGACCGTCACCGACAACCGGCAACCCGTCGCCACAGGCGACGAGGTCAGCCCGTTTCGGCGTCGGTTGCTCGACGGGATGGACGCATCGATCACTGAGCGCGGCTACCGCGACACCACCGTCGCCGACATCGTCCGGCACGCCCGCACCTCCAAGCGCACGTTCTACGGCGAGTTCTCCAGCAAGGAGGACTGCTTCATCGAACTGCTGCGGTCGAACAACGAGGCGATGATCAAGCACATTCGGAGCTCGGTCGACCCGGACGCCGATTGGCAGCAGCAGATCCGGCAGGCCGTCGACGCGTACGTCGACCACATCGCAGCGCGACCCGCGATCACACTGACCTGGATACGTGAAGCCCCAGCGCTCGGAGCGGTGGCGCAACCACTGCACCGGATGGCGATGAACGCCTTCACTGACATGCTGGTGGATCTGAGCGATAGCCCCGGCTTCCGGCGCGCGAACATTCCGCCCGTCACGCCGCCGTTGGCGTTGATCATCGTCGGCGGATTACGGGAACTGACAGCGCTTTACGTGGAGGACGGGCAGGACGTGCGCGGAATCACGGAGACTGCGGTGACGGCGTCGACCGCGATACTCGGCCTGTTGTCAGTTGAGCATCAGGCGCGCTGACTTCTCCAACCGGTCGGCGATGTCGGCGTAGGACCCGTATCCCATTCCGGCCCGCACCAGCGCGCCCGCGTAGAGGAGCTCGAGCGATTCGATCACGTCCGGATCGCGGTCAGACCCCAGCGCCGCGAGCAGCCGCTCGTGAATATCGCGACCGATGCGCAGCCGAAGCACCTCGACGTCGGGATCCCTGCCGAGCAGCGCACTGGTGACCGCGCCCGCGAACTCGGGTTCGTCGGCGACGAGCAGTGCGATATGGCGCAGCACGTCGATCACCCGGCCCGCGGTGTCGTCGCAGGCGTGCATCGCGGGCGGGGCCGCCCTCAGCTTGCGCCAGAACACCTCGGCGACGAGATGCTCCTTCGACGAGAAGTACGTGTACGCGGTCGCCGCGCCAACGCCTGCCTCGGCGGCAACGCGCCGCACGGTCAGGCCGGCAAAGCCGTCCCTGGTCAGGATGTCGACCGCGGCCCTGCCGAGGCGATCGACGGTGTCGGCCTGCTTGGCGGTCAGACGGCGCCTTGTCGACTCGAGAACCGGCTCGGACACGTGTCCGGACGCTACTACAAGCACATCCCACCAGCAACGGTAGGTTGGAGGCGATGAGCAACACCGACACCGCACTCCCGCAGGCCGCCGCGACGCTTTTCGCCCTCGCCGATCAGGTCACCGGCTTCATGCCCGCCGACGAGGGCCGCACCCTCTACGACACTGCGATCCGCTACCTCGGCGACGGCATCGGTGTCGAGATCGGCACCTACTGCGGCAAGTCGACGCTGATGCTCGGGGCCGCTGCGCAACAGAGCGGCGGCGTCCTCTACACCGTCGACCATCATCATGGCTCCGAAGAGCACCAGCCCGGCTGGGAGTACCACGACACGTCGCTGGTCGACCCCGCGAGCGGACGATTCGACACCCTGCCGTCGCTGCGCCGCGCACTGGACGCCGCGGACCTCGACGAGCATGTGATCGCCGTGGTCGGCAAGTCCTTCGTGGTCGCCCGCGGCTGGCGAACGCCGTTGCAGTTCTTGTTCATTGACGGCGGGCACACCGAGGACGCCGCGCAGCGCGACTTCGACGGCTGGGCGAGATGGGTCGACATCGGCGGCGCTCTGGTGATCCACGACGTCTTCCCCGATCCCGCCGACGGCGGCCAGGCGCCGTTCCACATCTATCAGCGCGCGCGTCAGACCGGCGCCTTCCGTGAGGTGTCGGCCACCGGATCGATGCGGGTGTTGGAGCGCGTCTGCGGGACGGTCGGCGAACAGCTGTAGGGACTCAGCCTCTGCTGGTCGCGCACTCGCAGTCGAACTCGCCTTCCAGGCCGCGCGGCAGGTCGACGCCGCGGAAGATGCCGTTGGCGGCGGTGGTGCGCGACAGCGCATCGGCGGCGAGGATCATCGCGCCGCCCGTCCAGGTGGTCCGCTCCTCGGGCCAGCGCTTGCCGTCGGCGAAAACCAGCCCGGTCCAGTACGAGCCGTCCTCCTCGCGAAGGTGGTGCATGGAGGCGAACTGTTCGCGGGCGCGCGCCGATTGGCCGATCGCGTCCAAAGCCAATACCAGTTCACATGTTTCGGCGCCGGTCACCCACGGCCGGTCATCCACACACCGGATCCCGAGGCCAGGTACGACGAAGTCGTTCCACCGCTCGTCGATGCGGGAGTGGGCCGCCGCGCCGCGTAGCGCACCGCCGAGCACCGGGTAGTACCACTCCATCGACCACCGGTCCTTGCAGACGAACAGGTCGGGGTGGTGAGCGATCGCGTGGCCGAGCTGGCCAACGGCGACCTCCCATTCGGGCTGCGGGTCGTCGAAGTAGTCCGCCAGCGCCAGCGCGCACCGCAGGCTGTGGTAGATGCTCGCACATCCGGTCAGCAGCGCATCCGGCTCGAGTCCGGAGTCGCTACGGGCCCAGACGATTTCGCCGCTCGGCCGCTGCATGTCGATCACGAATTCGACGGCTTTGCTGACCACCGGCCACATGTCCTCGGCGAACCGGCGGTCGTTGGTGCTCAGCACGTGGTGCCAGACTCCGGTAGCGATGTAGGCGCAGAAATTGCTGTCGCTGTTGACGTCTTCGATGACGCCGTTGCGCAGCTGGATCGGCCATGAGCCGTCGGCCCGCTGATTGTTCGTGCACCAATCGAACGCTGCGCGTGCGGGTTCCAGCAGACCGGCGGCCGTCAGCGCCATCGCGTTCTCGACGTGGTCCCACGGGTCGGTGTGCCCGCCGTCAGACCACGGGATGGCACCGGAGGACTCCTGGGTGTCGGCGATCGACTGCGCCGTCTGCCTGCACTGCGCAGGCGTCAGGATGCCCGAAACCGACGGAACGTCTGACCTGTTAGTCCGAAGCAACCGACACCTCCGGCTTGCGGAAGTACAGCGCCACGCTCTTGCCGATCAACGGGTTGAGCAGCGACTCGGCCGTCCGCGTCAGCCAAGGCTGGCTGACCATGTCCCACACCAAAAGCTTGTGATAGCCCACGACCGCAGGATTATCCGATTTCTCGGTTCCGACAGCACATTTCAGCCACCAGTACGGCGAGTGCAGCGCATGCGCGTGATGAGTATGGGTCAGCGCAAGGCCGTGCGCGGCCACCTTGTCGCGCAGTTCGTCGGCGCGGTAGATCCTGATGTGGCCGCCCTCGTTGGCGTGGTAGGAGTCGGACAGCACCCAGCAGATTCGTTCCGGCAACCACCTGGGCACCGTGATGGCGAGCGTTCCGCCTGGCTTGAGCACGCGAACCAGTTCGGAGATCGCCCGGTCGTCCTCTGGAACGTGCTCGAGGATCTCGGAGGCGATGACGCAGTCGAAAGTGCCGTCACCATAAGGCAGGTCGAGCGCATCGCCCTTGACCGCCTCCGCCGTCGCCGACGCAGGCACCTCACCCTGGTCCTTCATCGCCTGCAGGATCTCGTCGACGTCGTTCAGGTCGGACGCGTTCTGGTCGAATGCGACGACGTCCGCGCCTCGGCGGAACGCCTCGAACGAATGCCTGCCCGCGCCACAGCCGACGTCGATCACCTTCGTGCCTGCACCGACTCCGAGCCGGTCGTAGTCGACGGTCAGCATCGGCCGACCCTCGCGCGGGCTGTCTCGTACACCGCGACCGTCTGTGCGGCAACGGATTCCCAGCTGAACACGTCGAGTGCGCGCTGCCTGCCGTTCGCGCCGAGCCGCCGCAGTTCCAGTGGCGAGTCGAGCAATTCGCCGAGCACCTTCGTCAGCTCGTCGACGTCGGCTGGCGTGACCAGCCGTGCGCACTCGCCGTCTGATCCGACCACCTCGGGCAGCGCCCCCGCCCTACTCGCGACGATCGGCGTCCCGCTCGCCATGGCTTCGACGGCAGGCAGAGAAAAGCCTTCATAAAGGGATGGGATACAGGCGACTTCGGCGGAAGCGAGCAGCTCGGCGAGTTCGGAGTCCGACACCCCGCTGGAGCTGTGCACGATATCGGAGATGCCCAGCTCGGCGATCAGCTTCTCGGTGGGGCCGTTCGGCTCCAGCTTGGCTACCAGCTGCAGTTCGAGGTCGCGCTCCACCCGCAGCCGGGCGATCGCGTGCAGCAGATGGCTGACACCCTTGAGCGGAACGTCGGCGCTCGCGATCGCGATGACGCGGTTGCGTACCCGCTTCTCGGCGGGCTTGAACAGCCCGGTGTCCACGCCGAGCGGTACGACGTGCAACTGGTCGGATGACACCGCGAAGTCCTCGGCGATGTCGGCGGCCGAGGTCGACGACACGGTCAGCAGTTCTGGGATCCGGCGCGCGACGTCCTTCTGCATCTCGGCGAAGCCGTACCAGCGGCGGACCAGGGGCTTGCGCCACCATCGCGCCGCGGCGACGTCGAGGACGCGGTCGCGGGTGATCGGATGGTGCACCGTCGCCACCACGGGCATGCCGAGGTCGGCGATCTTCAGCAGGCCGCTACCGAGGCACTGGTTGTCATGTACGACGTCGAAGTCGGCCAGTCGCTCGGCCAGCACCCGCGCGGCCCGCAGGCTGAAGGTACGTGGCTCCGGGAAGCCGGCCGTCCACGTCGTCAACAGCTCGAGCAGGTCGATCCGGGTCTTGATCTCATTTGGCCACGGAACGCGGAACGGGTCGGGTTCACGGTAGAGATCGAGGCTGGGCACCTTCGTCAGGCGTACCCGCGGGTCCAGCCCCTCCGGATACGGCTGGCCGGAGAACACCTCTACGTCGTGGCCCAACTCGACGAGACCACGGCTCAGATGGCGGACATAGACGCCTTGTCCACCGCAGTGCGTCTTGCTCCGGTAAGACAGCAAGGCAACGCGCATACTCAGTTCACTCCGGACCTGCGGGGAGCCCGCTTAACCCTCACGACCTGCGGTCGGAGTTCGACGACAGGCCACTGGACACTTGTCCAGACTATAGTTTGACCGGCTATCCGATGCAACGCGGCCACCCTGTCTGACTACCACAGTCACTGCTACCCGTCGCGTCCAGCCTGATGGCCTAGGGCGGCGGGAAGCCGCCCGTGGCGACCGGTCCCCACCGTCGCGGGGTGACCCGGATCAGGCACTTGCCCTGATCGACCATGGCCTGGTGGTACTCGTCCCAGTCGGGATGCTCACCCGATATCGCCCGGAAGTAGTCGACGAGCGGCTCGACGGCGGCCGGTAGCTCGATCACCTCGGCGTCGCCGTCGACCTGTACGTAGGGGCCGTTGAATTCGTCGGACAGCACCGTCACGCTCGCCGTCGGTCTGCGCCGGATGTTGGCCGATTTCGCGCGCTGCGGATAGCTGGCGATGACGATGCGGCCGTCGCCGTCGACGCCACCCGAAACCGGCGAGGTCTGCAGCGAGCCGTCAGAACGAAAGGTGGTTAGCACCATGCGATGTCGCGGGCGGACGAACTCGAGCAGTTCGGACAGGCCGACGGCATCTGCGGTGGCATATTTTCTGGCCACCCAACCAGCCTAGCGACCGGCTGCGCGGCGTAGTCGGGCATAGTGCGAATACCTCGTTCTCTGCTGTCTTTGCTCGGTACCTTTACACCCATGAGCGCCATCGTGGCGGAGTTGGCCGCCGCCGGGTTCACCGAGGCCGTCGAGGTCGGCAGGGGCGGTGGCGGTGTGGTGTTCCGCTGCTTTCAGCCGTCACTCGGGCGACGCGTCGCGATCAAGGTGCTCGGCTCCGACCTCGATGACGACGACCGCGAGCGCTTTCTGCGTGAGGGCTACGCAATGGGGGCGCTTTCCGGCCACCCGAACATCGCGAACATCCTTCAGGTCGGGGTGACCGAAAGTGGCAGGCCGTTCATCGTGATGCCGCTGAGCACAATGGGATCCCTTGCCGACCGGGTCCGACACGAAGGCCGGGTCTCGTGGCCCGACGCGTTGCGTATCGGGGTCAAACTGTGTGGAGCGCTGGAGACCGCGCACCGGACCGGCACGCTGCACCGCGACATCAAGCCCGCGAATGTGCTCGTCAACGATTACGGCGAACCGCAGCTCAGCGATTTCGGCACCGCACGCATCACCGGCGGTTACAAGACCGAGACCGGCTTCTTCACGGGAACGCTCTCCTACACCGCACCCGAGGTACTCGCCGGAAATTCACCGACGGCCGCCGCTGACGTATATTCGCTCGGCGCAACGGTTTACGCGCTCATCGCCGGAGGGCCGCCGCACGAGCGCAAGGCCGACGAGGACCTCATCGCGCACTACATGCGGATCACCTCGACGCCCGTACCCGACCTACGCCCGCAGGGAATCCCCGCCGATGTGTGCGCCGCGGTCGAGAAGGCGCTGTCGCGTGAGCCGGGCGATCGTCAACCCTCGGCAGCGGAGTTCGGGCGTGAACTGCAACTGGCGCAGCGGCACAACGGCCTGACACCAGATCAGATGGCGCTCAGCGAAACAGGCAGCCATCCGGAGCCGACGGGGGGCCCGCACGCGGTTCCACCGGTTCCACCGTCGGGACCCAGTGGCCATACCGCCGCGATCGAAGCCGAGTCTGTTTCCGTCGCAGCGCCGACCGGAGGCTTGCCCGCAGCTGAGCCGAACATGTTCGCCCACACCGCGTCGATCAGCCAATCGAGCCTCAAGTGGCCGGTGGGGGCACCTGTGGGCGATCCGAGGACGACCACCGTCAAACCCGAAGAGAAGAAGAACCGCAAGAAGATCCTGATCGCCTCCGCGGCCGCGGCCGCGGCACTGCTGTTGGTGATCACCGGCGTGTTCATCGTGATGTCGCGCGACAACCGCGGCGGCGAGGCCGCACCGAGCCAGCCGACCGCCGAACCGCCGCCCGAATGGGAGCCGATCGCCGATGCGCGCGTCGCGCGCGATGCGGTGGCGGCCACCCAGGCCGACGGCACCATCTGGGTTTTCGGCGGCATGGGGGCGGATAACCAGGTCAGCGGGCAGCACGAGGGTTACGACCCGGCGATCGACAGCTGGAAGAGCGGCGAGAACCTCCCCGTTCCTGTGCAACACGCGATGGCGGTGACGTGGCAGGACACCCCTGTGGTGCTCGGCGGCTGGCGCACCGAGGGCGCCAACGCGAAGGTTGCGACGGACAAGGTGTGGCGGGTCGTCAACAGTCGATGGGTTGAGCTGCCGCCTCTGCTCGAACCAAGGGCGGCAGCGGCGGCCGCCGTGGTCGGCGATCGCATCATCGTCACCGGCGGCGTCAACGCTGCGGGCGACCTGCTGAACTCCACCGAGATTTTCGACGGCAGCTCATGGAAACCCGGTGCGCCCCTTCCCACTCCGCGACAGATGCTCGGCGCGGCGTCGGACGGCAAGCTGGTGTACGCGCTCGGTGGAACCAACGGCACCTCCGACCTCGCGACGGTCGAGTCGTACGACCCTGCTGCGGATACCTGGACGAGCCTTCCCGAACTTCCCGGGCGACGGAGCGACTTCGGTGTGGCGAACGCAGATGGTCGGCTGGTGGTGGTTGGCGGCGTGTCGCAGGGCGAGGTCCTCAACAGCGTGGTCGCCTTCGACCTCGCCGCGCAATCGTGGAATGGATTGCCGGACTTGGGATCTGCGCGCCATGGCATGGCGGTGGCCGGCGTCGGGAAAACCATCTACGCGATCGGCGGGGCGAGCGGCGTCGGCGACGCAGAGATCACGCCGTCGGCCGAATCGCTGAAGCTGGCGCCGCGCAAACCACAGCCCGCGTCCGAATGGCGGAACCTGCCGAATGCGCCGACCGCGCGGTTGATGATGGCCTCGACCGTCCTGGACGGAAAGATCTGGATCGCGGGCGGCATGCTGGGTCACGCGGAGACGCTCGACACATTCGAGAGCTACGACCCCCAGACCGGGGAGTGGCAATCTCATCCGCCGCTGCCGATTCCGCTGAATCACGCGACCGCGGCCGCCTACCACGGTGAGGTGGTGGTGATCGGTGGTGCCACCGACACGCTTGCCGAAGCGTCGAACAAGGTGTTCGCGTTCCGCAACGGCAAGTGGGAAGAGCTTCCTGCACTCAAATATGCGCGCGCCGCTGCCGCGGCCGCGGTCGTCGGCGACAAACTCGTCGTCGTCGGCGGCCAGAACGACAAGCAACTCGTCAAGCCCACGGAGGTGTTCGACGGGGAGTCCTGGACTCAGGCCGCCGATATGCCCACTCCACGTGAGCATTTGGCCGCGGTGTCAGACGGCGTCTACGTGTATGCGGTCGGTGGCCGGAACTTGTCCGCCGACGAGAATTCGCCTGCCCTGCAGCGGTTCAATCCGGCGTCAGGAACGTGGGACGACTTGCCAGAGATGCCGACGCCGCGCGGGAGTTACGGCGCGGCGATGATGGACGGCCGCATCGTCGTCGTCGGCGGCGAGGAGCCGACGCGCGTACTCGCGACGGTCGAGATGTACGACACCACCAACAAGAAGTGGAGCACGCTGGCGCCGATCAACACCCCGGTTCACGGCCAGGCGGTCGCTGCCGTCGGCTCGACGATCTACTGCATCGGGGGCGCCGACCGACCGTCACACGAGGGTCCCGTCGACACGGTCGAGGCGCTCGACTTCACTTAGACCCGCCGTCACGAAGCTGCGCGATCGTGACGGCTCCGCGCCGGAGCGCCTCGTTGGCCAGCCGCACCCGGCGATCGCCCTCGGTCGGGATCGAGAATTTGTCGTACAGGTTCTGAAGATGCTGTTTGACGGCGGCCTCGGTGACGAAGAGTTCGCCAGCCATCTGCCGGACCGAGACCGGCTCGGGAAACGGGTCTTCGGACACCAGGGGCCGGCACAGCACCATGAGCACGTCGACCTCGCGCCTCGTCAGCCGCGGTGGGACCTGGCTGGCGTCGGGGACGATGGTCGCCTCGTCAACGGGGTCGCCCGCGTGCCTCGTTTGCTGAAAAACCAACCGGCACTTGCCCAGTCGCAACTCGTCGCCAGAACGAAGGACACGCTCGGCATCGATCTTCTCGCCGTTGATAAACGTACCGTTGCGGCTTCCCACATCACGAATCGACCAAGCGGAGCCGTGGTTTTCCAGAATGGCGTGCAAGCGGGACACGGTGGGGTCGTGGCCAAGCGGCACGTCGTTGGTCGAGGCCTTGCCCACGGTCACCCGCTGACCGGTCAGCGCGACCAGTTCGCGTCCCGACGGCTTCGAGACTTCCAGGTGGGACGACACGGGACCTCCTATCTGTGGCAATTCTGACCCAGATCGGAGGCCCGTGGTAACGAACGCAGTGTCCATGTCTTATGCGTCGCCGAGTCGCCAGGTCTGCTGATCGCTGCCTTGCGGACGGGTGACGACGTCGAAGTCACCGGTCAGCGTGGCCTCGAGGAACCGGCCACTGCTCACCTGCTGGATGGTGACGAATCCGCCGCCGAACTCCTGGATGCGCCACAACTGGGTGTCGTTGTCCTGCTGAGGGCGGGTGACGACGCGGAAATTCAGCTCGGCGATCTCGTGTGCGTCGAGAAATCGGCCACTGCTGACCTGCTGGATGGTGCTCCCGTTGCCCCAGTCGGTGATCCGCCAGTGCTGGGTGGTGTCGAAGCCCTGGAACGGGCGGGTGACGACCTGGAAGTCCTTCTGCGGGATCTCGTGGGCGTCGAGGAAGCGAAGGCCTCCGCCTTGCAGCCGGACGATCCGGCTCGGGGCGAACTCCGCCACATCGACGGGCTTTTTGGTGGGCTTTTTGGTGCGCGTGATCTTGGTGGACATGATTTTCCTTTCGGGTGTGGATATTTGGATTCGCGACGTTAGGGACGTTGCGAGCTCTTGCCGTGGATGCGCTTGATCCACGTCGATTCCAGGAGCGGAGTCCACGGCCATTCGGGGTGGGCTCCTCCGCGCGGGGCCTTCAGGAAGGCAAGCCCGAGAACGATTCCGAATATCAAGTGCCCGACCAAGGTGATCGAGATGGTCGCCACGTTGAGCGGGAACATCATCTCCTGACCGTGCGGTGCCAACGCGACCGTCGCGATCAGCCCGGTCCATGTCGGGAAGACAGCGAAGACGACAGCGGCCAGCACCGCGCGGGTGCTCGACCACCGATCGATGCCAAGCGCGAAGGCGACGACGAAGAAGGCGACTCCGAGTCCGCCGCCATCGCCGATGTAGCGCCAGATGTAGCCGACCGCAGCGCTGCCTGCGGTGTCGGGCTCGCCGGTGACCCACGACCCCATCACGGGGATGAAGTCACCCATCAGCCCGAGCGCGTGCACGGCGAACAGCCGGGCTCCGTCGTAGACGATGCAGGCCACCATTCCGGCGATCAGGCCGCGGCCGACGATCATGTCGATGCGGTGCGGCGCGAACGTGATGATCGCCCCGAGAACCGCGCACAGCGCGATGACCACGATTGACGTCGTGCTCTGTGGCACCAGCCCGAACACGTCGACCGAGATGCCGAGAATTGGCATCGACGCCAGCATCAGGACCAACACCACGCGCGCGGCGAGCCAGTTGCTCGGCCTGTCCGAAACCGTGCGGGGGATACGGTCGGCGATCACGCTCGGCAGCGGCTTGACCGCCACGTCGACAATGCGATGCCGCACTGTCTTTGCATCCATGCCGCTGATGACGGGCGGCAATGGGGTGACAGGCTTCACCGACCGGGCTGGCTTCGATGGCAGGTCCGCAGGGCGCACCCGCACCGTCTCGGCGTTGACGCCGGCGACGGTGAGCATCCGCACTGTCTGATCTGTGGCAAGCATTAGGGGTTCCTACGTCGTTTCGGTTTTCCTGAGGGACGACATTCATGGTCGTGATCAGGCCGTTCCTGCGTAATCGCCGGAAAGCCAGATTCCTGCGGTCGGCGGGCAAGAGTTTCCTATCCCGCGGGTAAGTACCGCGGACGAAAGGACAGGTAGTGCGCCACTCGTGGCATCGCGCCGACGCGTTCCTAGCGTGAGCGATATGTCCATCACGACACCGGCGGGCACGCAGGCCGACACCAGGATCATCCGGTTGCAGGGCGGCGGCTTGCGCTTCCTCGACGCACACGAGATGCGCGAGAAGGACTTCCGGGTCATCACCCGCGAGTTCCAGAGTTTCGACGCCACCCAACATTGGAGAGTGACGGACCTCGGCGGCGGTGTTAGCACGATTCAGCAGGTCAGCAGTGGCCGCTTCCTGGATGCCCACGAGGTCACAGAACTGGACTTCCGGGTGGTGACGCGGTCGCGACAAGGCAACGGCACCCAGCGCTGGCTCATCGAGGATTTCGGCGGCGGCTTCGCCACGATCGAGCAGGTGAGCACCGGTCGCTTTCTTGAAGCCACTGTCCACGGCGACTTCACCGTGGTGACCCGGCCCGCGGGCAACACTGAACAGATCTGGCGGATCGGGGTTCCCTGACTTGTCGGTGCCTCGAACTAGTGTTCGAGGCATGAGTTCTAAAGACGAAATCAGTACCGCTCTCAATGCGATCAAGACGGGACAGAACAAGCTGCTCGCCGCGCCGCTGCACACGCTGACCTGGTCCGAGCGGATATCACTGCTCCAGCAGGTCGACGAGCTGGGCAAGGAACTGGTGGCATTCGACCGTCGACTGCTCGGCCGGCTGATCACGCAAGCTCCGCCGCCACAGTTCGGCGGCGCATCGTGGCCCGAGGTCTTGTCGCGACGGCTGCGGATCTCGCCGATCGAAGCGGAGCGTCGCGTCGCCGCAGCCCTCTACTCGCGCGACGTCGATCGGCCGTCGGCCTGACGCATGTTCGTCATCCGCGATCCGGCTTGGGCTTCAACATCCACGCCGGAATCCAGTGCGTCACCGATCTTCGCTTCGGGCCGTAGACGATGGGATAGGTGACGAGGCCCCACCAGTGGCCCTGCTCGCAGATGGCCCAGCAGGTCAGCCGGCCCTCGACGACCGAATGCATCTGTAGTCCGGCCGGGTTGTATCCGCCGCGGCTGTGTGGCTCGCGCGGAAACAGGGCGGCGAGGTCGACGATGACAGCCATCGGCGGCTCGACGGGCCGGAAGGCTTGTTGCACGGGTTGGCCGTTGTAGCCGATGGACTGGAGGTCGCCCATCATTCGATCATACGTTCGAACGCGCTACGCTGAATGGGGATGTACATACCTCGCAAGTTCGCCCTCACCGACGAGCAGACCGCTGCGGCGCTCGCGTCGGCGGAGTTCGCGCAATTGGTCAGCCACGATTCGGCCGGCCTGCTGGTGACGCCGCTTCCGCTGATGTACGACAAGGCCGCGCACTCGCTCATCGGGCACGTCTCGAGGGCCAACCCGCATTGGCATGCCGACGGCGCCGAGTCCGTCGCGATCTTCGCGGGCCCGCACACCTACATCTCGCCGGGCTTCTACGAGACGAAGACGGAGACCGGCAAGGTCGTGCCCACCTGGAACTACGAGATCCTCAACGTCTACGGCCAGCTCGTCATCCACGACGACCCGGACTGGTTGCTCGACCTGGTCACCAAACTGACGAACCGGCACGAGGCCGACCGGCCCCAACCTTGGCAGGTGACCGACGCGCCCGCTGAGTTCACGCAGTCACAGCTGCGCGGCATCGTCGGCATCGAGATCGTCATCGCCAAGGTCGAGGGCAAGGCGAAGATGTCGCAGAACCAACCCGACCGGAACCGGGCCGGTGTGATCGCCGGGCTGCGGGCCTCCGCCGACGCTCGCGATCAGGTGGTCGCCGAGCGCGTCGCCGCCTTCGACGAGGGCAGCACGAACGCGAACGGCCGCCGATAGCCCAGCCCCGTCAGCCGTGAATGCCTCAATGCGTTCACGTTCGCCGGCCGCACGTCGCCCGACGACGGCTCATAACACCGCAACGTCTCTCCGTTGACGCCGACGATCAACACCCAGTGCCTCGGGATGAACCGGCCGACAAGCATTGCGACGGGCCAGCCCTCCTTCACGAAGTACTGAACGTCGGCCAGCCGGTCGCGCCGGCCGCGGAACAACCGCCACCGGTATTGCACGCCGCGCACCTCGGTGCGGGTGGTGAGGGCTCGGGCGATTCCCATCGGGGTGGTGCCGAGCATGCGGGGCCAGACGCGGTTCACCTCGGTGTGGATCCGCAGCTGCTCGTCGTCGAACCAGCGCCGCGGGGAATCCGTCAGCGTCGTCCGGTAGTCCGGATCCAGCAGCGCGCCCGCCACCACCGCGACACTCGGACCGCATGCCGTGGAGTCGCGCTGGCGAAGTCGCAGACCTTCGAGCCTCATGGTCATTCCAGGTTAAGGTGCGGTATGCGGCTATCCACTCGAAATCAGCTGAGCGGAACCATCACCGAGGTCAACGTCGGTGCGGTGATGGCGACGGTCAAGGTGCGCCTCGACGGCGGTGACCAGATCGTCACGGCGTCGATCACCAAGGACGCGGTCGAAGAGCTGGGCCTCGAGACGGGTAAGCCGGCGACGGTGCTGGTCAAATCCACCGAAGTGATGATCGGCGTCGATTAGTTCCCGAGCAGCGCCTCACCGCGCTCGCGCAGTTCCACTTTTCTGACTTTTCCGGTCACCGTCATCGGGTAGTCGTCGATCACCTGTACATACCGCGGAATCTTGTTGTGCGCGATCCGGCCCGCACAGAACTCCCGCAGGCTCTCCGGCGTCGGCGCTTCTGCGCCGTCGGCGATCCGCAACCAGACCATCAATTCTTCGCCGTACTTCTCGTCGGCTACCCCGACCACCTGGGCGTCGACGATGTCGGGATGGTTGTAGAGGAACTCCTCGATCTCGCGGGGATAGATGTTCTCGCCGCCGCGGATCACCATGTCCTTGATTCGGCCCGTGATGGCGAGGTAGCCGTCGTCGTCCATCACGCCGATGTCGCCGGTATGCATCCAGCCGTCGGCATCGATCGCCTCGGTGGTCTTCTCCTCGTCGCCCCAATAGCCGCGCATCACGCTGTACCCACGGGTGCACAGTTCGCCCGGCGTCCCGCGTTCGACTTGCGCGCCGTTGTCGTCGACGACCTGTACCTCCAGATGCGGTCCGACCCTGCCCACCGTCGCGACCCGCCGGGTCAGGCTGTCGGTCGGCAGCGTCTGCGTCGACACCGGCGACGTTTCGGTCATCCCGTAACAAATCGCAACGCCGCTCATGTGCATCCGCTCGATCACGTTGCGCATCACCTGCTCCGGGCACGTCGATCCGGCCATGATCCCCGTCCGCAACGTGTGCAGGTCGAAGCTGTCGAAGTTCGGCAGCCCCAGCTCGGCGATGAACATCGTCGGGACCCCGTACAGCGATGTACAGCCTTCCGCCACAACGGCTTTCAGGCTCGCCTCGGGATCGAAACCGGGCGCGGGGATGACCATCGCTGAGCCGTGCGTGGTACTGGCCAGATTTCCCATAACCATGCCGAAGCAGTGGTAAAAGGGCACCGGGATGCAGACCCTGTCGTTCTCGGTGTACTCGAGCAGCTCACCGACGAGGTAGCCGTTGTTGAGGATGTTCGCGTGAGTCAGCGTGGCGCCCTTGGGAAATCCCGTCGTCCCCGACGTGTACTGGATGTTGATCGGGTCGCTTGGCGTCAGCCCCGACTGCACCCGTGCGAGCGCGTCCGCATCGACCTCGGCGTCGGCGATCTCCTGCCACGGCTCCCAGCCGATGATGATGGCGTCGCCCAGCGCCGGGCACCGACCACGAACGTTTTCGAGCATCGACACGTAGTCGGAGCTCTTGAACTCCGGCGCGGCGAACACGGTGCATATCGACGCCTTGTTCAGCGCGTACTCGAGCTCGTCGGTCCGGTAGGCCGGGTTGATGTTGACCAGGATCGCGCCCACCTGCGCGGTGGCGTACTGGATCATCGTCCACTCCGCGCTGTTCGGGGACCAGATCCCGATGCGGTCGCCCGGCTTGGTGCCCCGTGCGATCAGTGCGGACGCGATCCGGCGGGTCGCGTCGTGGAACTCGCGATACGTCCAGCGACGTCCGGTCGCGCATTCGACGAGGGCCTCCCGGTCGCCGAACGCGGCAGCCGTTCGGGCGACGTTGTCGCCGATCGTCTCGTCGAGCAACGGCGGGCTGGTGGCTCCGGCGTCGTAGGACAACATCGGAACGGGCTCTCCCTCCGTGGATTTTTCGCCGTCGTGGGGTACTCCGACACCGTAAATCGGACGGAGAAGACGGGTGGGAAAATGTCGTTCCTGGTGACGGTGCACTTATGAGCTTCGACCTGACGCCGACCGGCGCGCAGCACGATCTGGCCCGCCGCGCCCACGAGTTCTCCGAATCCGTGATCCGCCCGGTCGCCGCCGACTACGACGCCCGCCAGGAGTTTCCGTGGCCGGTGCTCGAGGAAGCCGCCGAACGTGGCTTCTACAGTCCACTCCTCTACCGCGACCTGATCGGTGACCCCAGCGGGTTGTCGCTGCCGATGTTCATGGAGGAGTTGTTCTGGGGTTGTGCGGGCATCGGGCTGGCCATCGTGATGCCCGCGCTCGCGCTCTCGGCGATCGGCCAGGCGGCATCGCCCGAACAGATGCTGGAGTGGGCGCCCGAGTGCTTCGGCTCCCCAGGTGATCTGAAGCTCGCCGCGCTGCCGATCTCCGAGCCGGAAGGCGGCAGCGACGTCCGCAATCTGCGTACCCGTGCCAAGCGTGACGGAGACGACTGGATCATCGACGGCCACAAGATGTGGATCGGCAACGGCGGCATCGCCAACGTGCACGTGGTCAACGCCGTCGTCGACGAGACGCTCGGCCACCGCGGGCAGGCCATGTTCATCGTGCCCGGCGGCACCCCCGGCCTCGAGATGGTGCGCAAGCTGGACAAGCTCGGCTGCCGCGCATCGCACACCGCCGAGCTCAAGTTCAACGCGGTCCGGGTGCCCGGCGCCAACCTGCTCGGCGGGCAGGAGAAGCTCGAGCACAAGCTGGCCCGTGCGCGAGAAGCCGTCGAGGGCGGCAGGCATTCCGGCTCGGCGACCCTGGGCACCTTCGAGCAGACCCGCCCCATGGTGGCCGCGCAGGCGCTCGGCATCGCCAGGGCCGCAATGGAATACGCGACCGAGTACGCCAACCGCCGCGAGGCCTTCGGGGCCCCCATCATCGACAACCAGGGCGTCTCCTTCCCGCTCGCGGATCTGGCCACCGGGATCGACGCGGCGCGGCTGTTGACCTGGCGGGCGTCGTGGATGGCCGCAAGCGGGATACCGATGGAGCGCGGCGAAGGGTCGATGTCGAAGCTTGCCGCGAGCGAGGTCGCGGTGAGGACCACCGAACGTGCGATCCAGACGTTGGGCGGCTGGGGCTACATCAAGGACCATCCGGTGGAGAAGTGGTACCGCGACGCGAAGCTGTACACCATCTTCGAGGGCACCAGCGAGATCCAGCGGGTGGTGATCGCCAACGCACTCGGCGCCGCCGACGGCAAGCCGCCGTTGCACGTCGACCTGGAACCGTCGGGCGGACCGCTCAACCGGATGTTCGGTCGCGGCACACCGATCCGCACCCAGGTGGCCAATGCCGCCCTCGGCGCCAAGGACAACATCCCCGAATCGGTGATGCAGATGGCGATGAAGGTGCTCAAGCCGCCCAAGAGGTAGCGCCGGGCCCCGAAGTTCCCGGTACCCCTGGTTTCGGATAGCCCAGATCTGGCAACATTACTGACCGGTAAGAAGTTTCTCCGTAGCTCAACAGGGTGGGGAAGATGACGGGTTCGACGGAGATTTCCATCCTTGCCGCCGCGGGCAGTGAAGGCGGCGGCGCTGCGATCGGCCAGGTAATCGGCATGACGGTGGTCGCCGTGGTCATCGGCGTCGCGCTGTGCTGGCTGGGCTACCTGCACCGGGCACGCAAGATCACCTGGGTCAACGACGTTGCGGAGTACTCAGGTCGCAAATTCAAGCGGCCGCCGTGGGTCGCAGTGCCACTCGCGCTGTTCATCGCGACCCTCATCTGCGCGCTTTTCGGCTTCATCTGGGACGTCAGCCTGCACATCGGTAAGGGCCGCGACCCAGGGCCGCTGGCCAACCCGGCGCACTACTTCATCCTCGTCGGCTTGTTCCTGCTCTTCGTCGCCGGCTGCGCGGCGATCATCCTGCCGTACGAGAAGCCCGGCCCGTTCGCGGTTCGGATCACCGAGAACTGGTACGCACCCGTCAGCGGTTTCCTGATGGCCGGTTGCGGTCTCTACGCACTGACCGGCTTCCCGCTCGACGACGTCTGGCACCGCATCTTCGGCCAGGACGTCACGCTGTGGGGACCCACGCACCTGATGATGATCGGCGGTGCCGGGTTCGCGACGATCTCTGCGCTGCTCCTCGAATACGAGGGCGACCGGGCGATGGGCGACGACAAGCCCCGCGACGGCATCTTCCTCAAGGGCGTCAAATATCTCGGCTTCGGCGGCATCATCATCGGCCTTTCGGTGTTCCAGATCGAGTTCGACTTCGGCGTGCCCCAGTTCCGCCAGGTGTTCGAGCCGATGCTGATCGCGTCGGCAGGCGCCTTTGGTCTCGTTGCCGCCCGCATCATGCTCGGCCGCTTCGCCGCGGTACTGGCCGCGCTGTTCGCGATCGCGCTGCGCGGTCTCGTCGCGCTGATCGTCGGCCCGATACTCGGTGCGCCCATCAACTGGTTCGCGCTGTACCTCGGTGCGGCCGTCGTGATCGAACTGCTCGCGCTGACCCCGGTGTTCAAGCGCCCGATCGTCTTCGGTCTCGTCAGTGGCCTCCTGGTCAGCACCGTCGGGCTGTGGCTCGAGTCGTTCTGGATCGATGCCGTCTACCACTACCCGTGGCCTGCGAGCATCTGGTCGGAGGCGCTGATGATGGCCGTGCCGGTCACCGTCCTCACCGGCGCGTGCGGCGCCATGCTCGGCATGGTCCTGACCGGCCAACGGCTGCCGACCCGCGCCGTCGGCATCGGCCTAGTCGCGCTCACCGTCGTCGCCATCGGCGGTGCGACCGCGAACGGCTTGCGCTACGAAGTTCCTGCGAACGCCACCGCCGCGATCACGCTGACCGAGGCCGGCACGCCGGATAAGCGCATGGTCACCGCGGACGTGCGGATCAGCCCGCCAGACCTGATCAGTGAGGACCCCAACTGGGTGTCCGTGCTCGGCTGGCAGGGCGGGCTGGCCAACGACCGCGGCATCTTCGTCGACCACCTTGAGCAGGTCGGGCCCGGCCATTACCGCTCGACCCAACCGATGCCGGTGTGGGGATCGTGGAAGACGCTGCTTCGATTGCACGACGGGCGGATCCTGACCGCGGTGCCGATCTTCCTGGCCGCCGACCCCGGTATCGGCGCACCCGAGGTGCCCGCACAGGCGTCGATGACCCGGCCGTTCGTATCCGAGATCACCATCCTGCAGCGCGAGCGAAACCCCGACACCCCGATGTCGCTGTGGACCATCGGCTGCCTGGTGGTGCTGGTCTGCACGCTGCTCATGATCGCCGGGCTCACCTGGGGTGCGGGCCGCATCAACAGGAGCCAGCCGACCGACACGAAGACGGAGTTGCAGCCATCGGCGCAGGCATAGAAGAAGGACGGACGGCCTCACCGACCATCACGGACATCTCGATTCTGGCCGACCATTCGCTGCTGCTCGCGATCCCGGCGTTCGTGCCCGCCTTCATCGTGGCCGGGGTCATCGTCTTCATCGCGATGAGGGATCGGCGGAACAGAGACGGGTCTCACAGTGAAGAGCCAGGTTCGACCGACAAAGATGAAACACCGTGACTTCAACTCATCGCGATAAACGACTCCTCGTATTGCTCGCCGCGGGCGCCGTGCTGCTGGCCGGCTGTGGTGGCGGTGGTGGCGGTGGCGACACCGAGAGCGCGCAGAGCTCGTCGACCACGCCGTCGGCGACGACTGTCAACCCGTCGGACATGCAAAACGAGCAGGCGCCGCCGGAGCGTCTGCAGATCGACGTTCAGGTCAAGGGCGGCGAGGTGACGCCGACCAACCAGCAGCTCGAGGCGAGGGTGAACCAACCGATCGTCGTGACGGTGAACAGCGACGCCGCCGACGAGTTGCACGTGCACTCCAACCCCGAGCACACGTTCAAGATCGAGGCGAAGCCTGCGCAGCAGTTCCAGTTCACGGTCGGCGTGCCAGGCAACGTGGACATCGAGCTGCATCAGCTGGGTAAGACGATCGCAACGGTGCAAGTACAACCGTGACAGACGAACCCGTCGTGGTGCTGGCGCACGGCCTCGGCGGGTCCTCCGATCTGCCTATCCCGTACACGTACGCGCTGATCGGCGCGGCGTGGGCGCTCACGTTCACGTTCGCCATCGTGGCGCTCGCGTGGCGGCAGCCGCGGTTCGACCCGGACAAGCCGGGGCGCGCGCTGCCGCAATGGGTGACGACGTTCGTCGACGCGCCCGCCATCCGGTGGGCGCTCGCGGCGGCCGGCCTGCTGTTCGCCGCATGGGTGGCGATGGCCGCGTTCTTCGCCCACCCCGACGGCAACCCCGTGCCGGGCGTGTTCTACGTGTTGATGTGGGTGGGCCTGGTGGCGGCGTCGTTGGCGTTCGGGCCCGTCTGGCGGGCGATCTCGCCGCCACGCGCGCTGTATCGACTGCTTCGACTCGTTCGGCTACCGGCGGGCGGCGGCTATCCACGGCGACTGGGTTACTGGCCCGCGGTGTTCGGCTTGTTCGCGTTCGTCTGGCTGGAACTCGCGAGCCCTGACCCCGGCTCGCTGAGCGCGATCAGGCTCTGGCTGCTGGCGTACCTGGTGATCACGTTGACGGGCGCGATCGGGTGCGGCGACAAGTGGTTCGGCCGCGCGGACCCGTTCGAGGTGTACAGCGTCGTCGCATCGCGCTTCTCGCCGCTGCGCCGTGACCCGCGGACCGGTCGCATCGAAATCGGCAACCCGTTCAACCACTTGCCGACATTGCCGATCCGCCCTGGCACCGTGACGGTGCTCGCCGTGCTGTTGGGCTCCACCGCGTTCGACAGTTTCTCGGCCATGCCGCTATGGCGCAACTTCGTCGACCGGCAAACCGATTCCGCCGCAACAGCAACGCTGTTGCGTACGACGGGGCTGATGGTCTTCATCGCCGTCGTCGGCGTCACGTTCTGGTTCGCTGCCCGCGCGACCGGCGGCGTCGACGCCCGTACCCGTGCGCTGCTACCGGGACTGATGGCGCACTCGCTGATCCCGATTGTGCTCGGGTACATGTTCGCTCACTACCTGTCTTACCTCATCGAACGGGGACAGCAGGCCGTCATCGACCTCGCAGACCCGCTGGGACACGGCTGGAACATGCTCGGCCTTGGCGACGCCGAGGTGAATTACGTCCTCTCCCTTCATCCTTCGGTGCTGGCCACCATCAAGGTGTGTTGTGTCGTTGGCGGACATGTCGCAGGAGTCGTCTCCGCGCACGACCGCGCGCTGCGCCTGCTGCCGACCGGCTATCAGCTGACGGGTCAGCTGGCAATGATGCTGGTGATGGTCGGCTATACCTTCACCGGGCTCTACCTTCTTTTCGGGGGATGACGAAACTCTTAATCGCCCCATAACTTCTCGCACCGTCATCTACATTGTCGTGGTGCCGGGCAGCGATGGGTCAGACACCATAGATCAAGCCCTCGCCGGGGGTTCGCCGCAACGAGTCGGGTGGTTCCGCTTCCATTTCGCCGATGAACGGTGGGAGTGGTCGGACCAAGTCCATCGGCTGCATGGCTACCAGCCGGGCTCTATCGTGCCCACGACTGCGCTCGTGCTGTCCCACAAACATCCCGACGACTACGTCGAGCTGGCCGCCACACTCGACGAGATCCGGCGCACACACCGAACATTCAGCACCCGCCACCGCATCATCGACACCCAGGAGGTGGTGCACGACGTGATTGTGATCGGCGACCAGCTCTATGACGACGGCGGCGATGTGGTCGGCACGCACGGCTTCTACGTCGACGTGACCGACACCGACCGTTCGCGCGAGGAGTTGCTCAGCGCGGCCGTCGCCGAGATCGCGGAGAACCGTGCGGCCATCGAGCAGGCCAAGGGCATGCTGATGCTGATCTACCGGATCAGCGAGGACTCGGCGTTCGAATTGCTCAAGTGGCGATCCCAGGAGACCAACGTCAAACTGCGCGTACTCGCCGACCAGGTGCTGTCCGACTTCGGCCGGCTGATCTACGAAGACGTGCTTCCACCACGGGCCACCTTCGATCACCTGCTGCTGACGGCACACTCACGGGTGGGCGAGACCGAGCAATCGGCCAAGACCGCATCGTAAGGTGGTGCGCATGCGCGCGCTCCTGATCGTCGACGTGCAGAACGACTTCTGCGAAGGCGGCTCCCTCGAAGTGGTCGGTGGCCAGTCGGTCGCCCACGCAATAACCGAATTCCTTGCCACGCCACACGGCTACGACCACATCGTCGCCACGAAGGACTTCCACATCGATCCGGGCGACCACTTCTCCGACGACCCGGATTTCGCGGCGTCGTGGCCACAGCATTGCGTCGTGGGAACGCACGGGGCCGACTTCCACCCTGAGTTCGACCACTCGAAGGTCGAGACCGTCTTCACGAAGGGCCGGTTCGAGGCGGCCTACAGCGGCTTCGAGGGGACCGACGAAGCAGGCACATCGCTGGGCGACTGGCTGCGCCAACGCGACGTCGACGAAGTCGACATCGTCGGAATCGCCACCGACTACTGCGTGCTGGCGACCGCGACCGATGCGACCGCCGCCGGCTTCACCACCCGGGTCCTCTTGGATCTGACCGCCGGCGTTGCGCAGGAGACCAGCACCAGGGCGGTCGCTGAGATGCGTGCCGCCGGGGTTGCGGTGGCCTAGCCGCGCACCGCGTGCGCGGCCGCGACCATGTTCCGCAGCGACGCGCTCACCTCGTCGGGGTTGCGCGTCTTCAGGCCACAGTCGGGGTTGACCCACAGCCGCTCTCCTGGCACGGCGCGGAGCGCGGCGCGCAGCGATTCGGCCATCTCCTCTGAACTCGGCACACGCGGCGAGTGGATGTCGTAAACACCCGGGCCGACGCTGTTGCCGAATCCGACGGCGTTGAGATCGTCGAGCACCTCCATATGCGAACGGGCCGCTTCGATCGACGTGACGTCGGCGTCGAGATCCGCGATGGCGCCGATCACCTCACCGAACTCCGAATAGCAGAGATGGGTGTGGATCTGTGTCGAGTCCGCGACTCCCGAGGTGGCGAGGCGGAACGCGTCGACGGCCCACTGCAGGTAGGCGTCCTTGTCTTTCGAACGCAGCGGTAGCAGCTCACGCAGGGCGGGCTCGTCGACCTGGATGATCGCGATTCCCGCCGCCTGCAGGTCCACCGTCTCATCCCGGATCGCCAGGGCCACCTGGGCGGCGGTCTCGGCAAGCGGTTGATCGTCGCGGACGAACGACCACGCCAGGATCGTCACCGGACCGGTCAGCATGCCCTTGACCGGCTTGTCCGTCAGCGACTGCGCATAGGTGATCCATTCGACCGTCATCGGCGTCGGCCGAGCCACGTCCCCGTAGAGAATCGGCGGGCGCACGCACCTACTGCCGTAGGACTGCACCCACGCGTTCTGGGTCGCGAAGAAGCCGTCGAGCTGTTCGGCGAAGTACTGCACCATGTCGTTGCGCTCAGGCTCGCCGTGCACCAACACGTCGATGCCGAGCTCCGTCTGCAGCTTGATGACGTCGGCGATCTCGGCCTTCATCCGGCGCTCGTATTCGGCAGCGTCGATCTTGCCGGTCCTGCGCTCTGCCCTGGCTACCCGAATGGCCGATGTCTGCGGATAGGAGCCGATGGTGGTCGTCGGCAGCTCGGGCAGGTGCAGCCGGTCGCGCTGGGCGTCGCGCCGCGCACCGGCGGGACCCCGCTTGGCGCCGGACGCCACGAGAGCGGAGATGCGGGACCGGACGGGTCCGTTGTTCAGCCGCGGGTCGGCCCTTCGTGACGCGATGGCCGCGTTGGACGCGGATACCTCCACCGCGATCGCCTCATGTCCGCCTTTCAGCCCACGCGCGAGCGTGACCACCTCGGTGACCTTCTCGAAGCCGAATGCCAGCCAACTCCGCAACGCGGCGTCGATGTCGGCCTCGGCGTCCAGGGTGTAGGGCACATGCAAGGTCGAACACGAGGTGGACACCGCCACCCCGTTCGCCGAACCGAGGAGAGTCGCCAGCGCGCCGAGGGCGGACTCGAGGTCTGTGCGCCAGATGTTGCGGCCGTCGACGATTCCCGCCACGACCAACTTGTCGCCGAGTTCGGGTACGGCCGCGACCGCCGAGACAGCGCCTGCGACCAGGTCGACGCCGATCGCCTCGACCGGAGTACTTGCCAACGCGGGCAGTGCCGCGTCGAGTGAACCGAAGTAGGTGGCGACGAAGATGGCCGGCCTTTTGGCCAGCCGTCCGAGCAGCTCGTAGGTCGTGGTGGCCGATTCTGCTGCGTTGTCGAGAATGTCTGTCACCAGCACGGGTTCGTCGATCTGGACCCACTCAACGCCGTGGTCGGCGAGACGTTGCAGCAGCTCCCCGTAAATCAGAACCAGGTCGGCAAGCCGGTCGATCGGTGCGCCCGCGCCGTCGACAGCCTTCGACAGAGCGAGGAACGTGATCGGGCCGACGATCACCGGGCGTGCCGGAATCCCCAGTGCCCGAGCCTCTTCCACCTCGCCGAGCACCTTGGCCGGATCAAGTGAGAAGCGGGTGTCCGGTCCGATCTCCGGCACGATGTAGTGGTAGTTGGTGTCGAACCACTTCGTCATCTCCAACGGTGCGATCTGTTCGTTGCCGCGAGCCGCCGCAAAATAACGGTCGAGGTCGTCGCCGATACCCGATACGCGGTGCGGAAGTGCTCCGACCATCACGGCGGTATCGAGCACCTGGTCGTAGTAGGAGAACGTGTTCACCGGCACGGAATCAAGGCCCGCGGCCACCAGCGACTGCCAGGTGTCACGGCGCAGCTCCGCCGCGACGGCGTCCAGTTCGGCCCGGTCGATGCTCTGCGCCCAGTACTTCTCGACGGCGCGCTTGAGTTCGCGGTTGGGACCGATGCGCGGCGAGCCGAGAATCGTTGCGGTGAACGGTGTTGGTGTTGCGGTCATGCGGCGTCCTTCATAACGATGGGATGGCCACCGCCGTTGAACGGCGAATATACAAGCGCCGCCAGACGTCAAACCGATCGCGGGACATGCGGGCCCGCTTCGGTCAGCCGCCCATTCCACGAGGCGATGCACCACCGGGCGCGGCGCACCCGGTACAGCTGGCAGGTCTTCGGACTCGCAGGCGCGCACATGTCGTGCCTCTAATGGCCGTCGCTTCCCGGTCGCGAAGGCTCGCGTCCAGTGCCGTTGACGGCGGTCGTTCCTGCATACCGCTGCGGGACAGTCCCGGATTCTCACCGGGTTCCCTCTCACCTCACACCTGTCGACAGCGTGCTCGGCTCGATGCTTGCGCCGACGTGCGGCGCAGGCAGACCAGCTGCACGCGACAGCCTACGCCGACGGGTCGACGGGTCTTCCCGTCCAGTTCGGTGTCCGTCGCTCCGTGAACGCCCGCACGCCTTCCTTGGCGTCGTCGTGCGCCATCAGCGCCAGGTGGATCTCCGTCTCGCGGGCGCCGACGGCGGCACGGTCGAGGTCGAACGAATCCCACAGCAGCCGCTTGCTGGCCGCCACCGACGCGGGAGCGGTGTTCACGGCGATATCGTGCGCAAGCTCGAGAGCGGCAGGCAATACATCGTCTTTGTCGAGAGCCCGGCTGCCCAACCCGAGCGCGACGGCCCGCCTGCCATCGAAGGTGGCACCGCCCAACAGAATCTCGGCGGCGTTCGACATGCCGACCAATCGGGGCAGCGCCCAGTGCGAATACGCGTCCCCCACCATGCCTCGCCGCACCTGCACGACGCCGTACTGCGCATCGACCGCGAAGATCCGGATATCGCACTGCAGTGCCAGCGTCAGGCCCAGCCCGATCGCGTGCCCGTTGACCGCGGCGATCACCGGCTTGCTCACCGCCCACGCCGGAACGTCGATACCGGCGGCGGAGAACGACGGGCCCGGTTCGGCGAAGGTGCGCTCGCCGGCTGCCAGGTCGGCACCTGCGCAAAAGGCGGGCGGCGCACCCGTCAGCACCACCGCACGGACCGCGTCCGCCCCGTCGCACCAGCGATACGCGTCGGCGAGTTCGGAACGCATTCCGTCGCCGACCGCGTTGCGCTGCCGCGGCCGATTCAGCGTGATGGTTGCCACACCACCCGCGACCGCTGTTTGCAATGTCCGGTAAACGGGCAGTTCAACGGGGTCAACCACCGGATATACCTCCTGCGCGAACGTCCTGCCCGCATGCTTCAACACCCGGGTGCACCGTATCGTCGCCTTGTTCGGTTCAGCCAAGCCCAGAAGGGTTCCACTTGACCCAAGTCTCTAGTCCCAACGCCGTTCCTCAGGAGGTCTGGCGCGGAAAGGCGTATCCGCTTGGCGCCTCCTACGACGGCTCCGGCACGAACTTCGCGTTGTTCAGCGAGGTCGCCGAGCGTGTCGAGCTGTGCCTGTTCGACGCGGATGGCACCGAGACCCGAATCACCCTTCCGGAGGTGGACGCGTTCGTCTGGCACGGCTTCCTGCCCAACATCGAGCCGGGCCAGCGTTACGGCTACCGGGTGCACGGGCCATACGACCCCAAGGGCGGACACCGCTGCAATCCGAACAAGCTGCTGCTGGACCCCTACGCCAAGGCGATCGACGGCATCTTCGAATGGAACCAGTCGCTGTTCGGCTACGAGTTCGGTGATGAGGACAGCCGCAACGACGACGACTCGGCGACGAGCATGCCGAAATCGGTGGTGATCAACCCGTTCTTCGACTGGGGCACCGACCGCCCGCCGAACCTCGAGTACGCCGACACCGTCATCTACGAGGCGCACGTCAAGGGCCTCACCGAGACCCATCCTGATATCCCGGAACAGATGCGCGGCACCTATGCCGCGGTCGGGCATCCAGCGATCATCGAGCACCTCCAGTCGCTTGGCATCACGGCGATCGAGCTGATGCCGGTGCACCACTTCGCCAACGACTCGACGCTGATCGACAAGGGACTTTCGAACTACTGGGGCTACAACACGATCGGGTTCTTCGCTCCGGACCCGAAGTACAGCAGCAGTGGCACCCCCGGTGGTCAGGTGCAGGAGTTCAAGGCAATGGTGCGCACCCTGCACGAGGCCGGTATCGAGGTGATCCTCGACGTGGTCTACAACCACACCGCCGAAGGCAATCACCTCGGTCCGACGGTCTCGATGCGCGGCATCGACAACGCCGCCTATTACCGGCTCGTCGACGACGACAAGCGCTACTACATGGACTACACCGGCACCGGCAACAGCCTCAACGTCGGTCACCCGCACTCGCTACAGCTCATCATGGACTCGCTGCGGTACTGGGTGACCGAGATGCACGTCGACGGCTTCCGCTTCGACCTGGCTTCGACACTGGCCCGCGAGTTCTACGACGTGGACAAGCTGTCGACGTTCTTCGAACTCGTGCAGCAGGATCCGACGGTCAGCCAGGTCAAGCTGATCGCCGAGCCATGGGACGTCGGGCCCGGCGGATACCAGGTCGGCAACTTCCCGCCGCAGTGGACGGAATGGAACGGCAAGTACCGCGACACCGTCCGCGACTTCTGGCGCGGCGAGCCCGCCACGCTCGACGAGTTCGCTTCCCGGCTGACCGGATCGGCCGATCTCTACGAACGCACCGCTCGCAGGCCGGTGGCGTCCATCAACTTCGTCATCGCCCACGATGGGTTCACGCTGCGTGATCTGGTGTCCTACAACGAGAAGCGCAACGAGGCGAACGGCGAGGACAACAACGACGGCGAGAGCCACAACCGATCATGGAACTGCGGCGTCGAAGGCCCCACCGATGATCCAGCGGTCAACGCACTTCGGGCGAGGCAACAGCGCAACTTCCTGACGACACTGCTGCTCTCCCAGGGCGTGCCGATGATCGCGCATGGCGACGAGTTGGGCCGCACGCAGAAGGGCAACAACAACGTCTACTGCCAGGACAACGAGCTGTCCTGGGTCAACTGGGCCGAGGCCGACGAGGGGCTGATCGAATTCACCCGCACCGTGGCGGCGCTACGGGCGGCGCACCCGGTGTTTCGCAGGCGGCGCTTCTTCAGCGGCAGGACGGTACGACAGGACGACCCGGGAGCCGCCACGGCGGCGACATCCGGCCCGGGAGCGGCCACGGCGGCGGCATTCGACCCCGGACTCCCCGATATCGCCTGGTTCGCGCCCGACGGCGCGGAGATGACCGACGACGACTGGGACTCCGGCTTCGCCAAGTCGCTCGGGGTGTATCTCAACGGTCACGGCATACCCGACCTCGACGTACGCGGGCAGCGGGTCACCGACGACTCGTTCGTGTTGTTCTTCAACGCGCATTACGAGCCGATCGACTTCGTGCTGCCCGCCGCCGAGTACGGCCCCTCGTGGGTTCCGGTGATCTGCACCGCCGACGAGGTCAACGCGGAGTCCAAGCCGTACGACGCGGGCGCGAAGGTCACCGTCGACGCGCGCTCGGTGATGGTGCTACAGGCTCACAGCTGATTGGCTACTCCACGACGTCGTAGAACGAGTCGCCGTCCTCAGGTGTCCCGTCGATCTGACCGCGCTCGCGGCCGTGCTGCTGCGGATCCAGTCGGTCGATTTGATCGTCGGACATCGACACCGTCTCCCGCTGCCTGTCATCGGCGTCGCGCGGGTCGATACCGTCGGGGCTGACGTCCGGTTCTTCCTCGGAGAGGCGCTCGTCGAGCGTCTCGTCATCCTGGGCGTCGATCCACTTCTCCGGCGGGTCGACGGTCTCGTCTCCGTCGTCGTTGCGCACCTCGTCGGAGTCGAGTGCCTCTTCGGGCGTCAGAGGAAATTCGTCGGACATCGCCCCATCGTGCCCTACCTCGGCCGTCATGAAGCGGGCACGCCGGTTTGCCGACCACGTCGGCGCCCGGCTTCCCGTCGTGAAGGTTGCTGGCGATGCCGACTTCGCCGAATGACAACGCGATCGGATTGCCGAAACGACCCGTCCCGGGACCAGGTCGGAAGTGCCGGCCGGACGCCGCAGGTGAATAGTTCGCTCGCAGCTGATCGACAGCCATCGCACAGTGGCAACTCAGCCGAAATCGTTCCCCATACCAGGCAGTATGGTACGGTTTAGCAGCTGAAGCAGCCGTGGTCGCGTAATCGGCACCGAGGGGTGCCGCCGGCCGGGCGGGCTGGAAGTAGAAGCCGAAGAGCGGCGGTGACTACCGGCGGCCACGGTTGCAACGGCACCCTTCTGGCGGAACTGATTACCGCCGCTAACGTTCTGACCTGTCACGTTGCTGGTAGCCGTATGCTGCGGTCCATGAGCCCGCCGCGTGACCCTGGACGTCGGCTTTCCGCCGATGACTGGATCCAGGCCGGATTCGCCATCCTCGCCGAAGGCGGACCGAACGCGCTGCGCCTCGACCGGATCTGCGAGCACCTCGGCGTCACCAAGGGCAGCTTCTACTGGCACTTCGCCGATCTGAAGACGTACCGCACCGCTGTGATCGAGGCATGGGGCAGCCTGCAGGACCAGGATCGCCAGCGTTTCGAGAACTCGCCCGACCTCGAGCCGCGGGACAAGCTCAGATACATGATGAACGCCGTGGTGCGGCCAGAGCAGTGGGCGCTCGAGCGGGCCATGCGGGTGTGGGCGCTGACCGACGCCGCCGTCGCCGAGAACGTGCGCAAGAGCGACGGTCGGGTGCTGAGGGCGGTTTTCCAGGCCTTCACCGACGCAGGCTTCGAACCCGCGGATGCGGGCGTCCGGTCGACGGTCTTCTTCGGGGCGGGCATGGGTGTGCTGCACGGGTCCGGACCCGGCGATGCCCCCGTCGTGATGCAGGAGCGCTTCCTGGACTTCATGCTGCGGCCTTAGCCGGACGGCGTCAGGCCGACCTTAATGTCACGCGACCGCGAGCCGCTCATCGGCCATGGCCTCGGCCGCCGCGCGTTCTCCTGAGCGCACGGCTCCGTCCACCCAGCCGCACATGACGGCCGAGCTCTCGGTGCCCGCCCAGTGGATTCGACCGCACGGCTCGCGCAGCGCAGGCCCGAACTCGGTCAGCACTCCTGGCGGTGCGTGGCTGATCATGCCGCCGCCCGAATACCGTTCGATCGTCCAGTTCTGCTCGATGAAATCGATCGGCGAGCGCGCCTTGGCGCCAAAGCGGCCCGCCAGCTCGCTGAGGATCAGGCCACGGCGCTCGTCTTCAGCCATCGTGGTCATCTGCCGCGCAGGCGGGCCCTCGATGATCACGCACAGCACGCCGGGACTGCCGGTGTCGGTGCAGGAGTCGATCGTCACCGGCGCGGGCGTACCCGGTGCCGCCGACTGTCCGGACAGCCCGTCGGCCCGCCAGAACGGTTCGTCGTAGACAATGTTGATCTTGTAGATGGCTCCGCTCGGCATGCGCTGGTGGAGAAAGAATCTGTCGACGGGAAGTAATGGCTCATAGTCGATTTGGCTCGCGATTGCGATCGGCACCGTGACGATCGCGCGTCGTGCCCGCACCGTCATACCGTCGGACCTGATCGTCACCCCGTCGTCGTCCTGCTCCATCCGCCGGACCGGTTGAGACGTGAACAGCGATTCGCCGATCTCTGCGGCCATCGGACCGTAGACCGCGCCCATCCCGCCCACGATCCGCGAATCCTGTGCACCGCCCTCGATGTCGAACACGAATTGCGGTCCGCCGCCCGACGCCATCTGGTGCAGTGCGAACAGCAGCGAGATCTCCGAGGTGTCGCTGGTGTACGTGCCGCCGATCGCCGTCTCGAGCAGGTCGCGGGCCGCCAGCGAGCGCACGTGGTGGTCGAGCCACTGCGCGACCGTGATGCTGTCCCACTTGTCCGCCTTCTTCGCCTCCCACGGCGCGTCCAGCGGAATCGTCTTGCACATCTTGGTCAGTTCGAGTATCGCGGTGCCGAGGTTGACGGTGGCGAACGGATTGATCGACCTTGGCACGGCGCCCTTGTAGCGGGACTGCTTGCCGTCGATCACCATGATCGCGTCGCCGCTCGCGTACTGCTTGTAGGCCGGCACGCCGAACTCGTCCATCAACGCATAGATGCGGTCCTGCCCCGGCCCGACCCACGCCCCGCCGCGGTCGATCCACGTCCCGTCGTCCCGCAACTCGGTGAACGTCCGGCCGCCCACCCGGTCACGGGCCTCCAGCAGCGCAACCGAATGCCCGGCCTGCGCCAGCCGCAACGCCGCTGTCAGGCCGGCGAATCCGGCCCCGACCACGCAAAAGTCGACGTCAGTCATGATCGGATGATCCTCAGAACGCTGCCGCCGCGGAGCCGATTGGCAAATTTTTACGTGCTCGTCAACAAATCAGCTCAGGATGCGCGCGATGGATCGCAGCGGGATCGGCAGCCAGGTCGGGCGAAACCGCGCCTCGTACGCGGCTTCGTACACCGCCTTGTCGAGTTCGTAGGCCGCCAGCAGCGCACCGTTGTCTCGCGGGTCGGCGCCCGACTGAGCCGCGTAACCCTCGCAGAACGCGGTGCTGTTGCGGCTCACCCATTCCCGTGCCCGCGCCGCTAGCTGCCCGACGCGACCGTCGTCGGAGGAAAGTTCCATCAGCCGTTGGTAGGCGGCGTACTCGAACGAGCGCAGTACGCCCGCGACATCCCGTGCGATCGAGTCCGGTCGCATGCGCTCGTCGAGCGGTTGACCCGGCTCGCCCTCGAAGTCGATCAGCAGCCAACGCTCCGGCGTGCGCAGCACCTGCCCGAGGTGGAGGTCGCCGTGCACGCGCTGGATCGTGATTGTCTGCTCGGTCAGCTTGCGGTAGCGCTCCTCGATCAACGGCACGTACTCGCCCAGGTCCGGAACCGACGCGGCCGCTGCCGCCAGCCGGTCCAGCACCGCATCGATCGGGAACAGGGTCGTCGACGTCCCGAGTTCGGCCGCCAACGTGGCGTGCACGGAGGCGACGGCCTCACCGAGCCGGTAGGACTCGACTGCGAAGTCGCCACGCGCCTCGTCGGCGAACAGGGCGCGGGTGTTGGCCGTGGCCATATCCCAGCCCTCTGCCGAGTCGGTCGCGAACTCGGTGACCATGCCGAGCGCGTACGGCTCGCCGCCGAGCCTCGTCTCGTAGGACGCCAGCAGTCGCGCCACGTGCGGGTTGGCTGCCCGCGCCAGCACCCTGTTCAGCTCGATGTCCGGATTAATGCCAGCCGTGATGCGACGGAAGATCTTGAAGACGGCCCGATTCTCGAAGATGACGCTGGTGTTGCTCTGCTCGGCGCCCGACACCCGAGGCGCGCCGTCCAACGGCAGCTCGGCCCCCGGTTCCTTCGTAAAACGCACGTCGGCGATCGCAGCCGACGAATCAAACAGCGACAGAACGTATTTCGCGTCCGCTGGATTGTGGAGCGCATCGTAGGCGGTGCGGTCGTCGTCAACACAGATGGTCGCGATGTCGGGGTACTCGACCGCTCCCGAATCCCACCGCACGAGCACCTGGTACCGCTCAGACGGCCCCTCGGCGTAGCAGACCTCGAGCAGCACGAGGTCGAGGTCCTTCCGCAGCGAGACGACGACGGCCGGCTCCGCCGACGACAGCTCGCGGTTGCGGCCGGCATACCAGCGCTGCCGGACGATCCACTCGTCGAACGGCAGGTTCATGGTGTTCGCGCATTCGTCGGGGCATCCATCGAACTTCAAAACTACCCACCCGCGAGGAGTTTGAATCGCTGCGCGTGTCGCAGCGTCATTGAGCAAAGAGTTGCGTCCGGTGGTGTAAAGGAACGGTTGAAACCGTCGACGAACCGGGATAACGTTTGCGCGACCATTGTTCCCATTGCCGGGTGGCACTGGTCTCCATTAATTCTTCGACGAATCGAGTGGCCGTGTCAGAGCCGAATGATGGCGAAGCTCCAGTAATCGTTGGTTTGTCCGATGCGGCCATGCATATGTACGCCGCGGCGATCGACACCCTTCCCGATCCGAGCGATCCCGAGTTCCCGGATCGTGCGGGCGTGATCCTCTCCGGTCTTCGCAAGCTTCAGGACTCGCTCGCCGACGCCGCGAGCCGCAGCCGGGTGACCCCGTCGGTCATCGTCGCGCTCAGCGGTGTGCGCAGCCGCTACGACGATCTGATGGCCACCGCGGCCAACGGCCCCGGCGCCACCTTGGGTCAGCGCCTCTACATCGCGCGCGGCCGGGCGAAGCTGTCCAGCAAGGAAGCCGCCAACGGTGTCGGGCTGCGTAAGGACCTCATCGAAGCCGTCGAGGGCGAGGAGCCGGTGCTCGAGGACGAGGCGTCGAGGATCAAGGACCTGATCGCCGCGCTCGGCGGCTGACGCTGTCGAAAACTACGGCAGATAACGGGCCGCGCCGCTGGACCGGATCATCCGGCCCGCTTCAGCCTGCCGATATCCGATGACACCTCCACCGAGGGTCATCAGCAGGATGCCCGCGACCCCGGGTAGCGCGGCGCCTGCGAGCTGTGGGAGGCCGGGGCTGCGCAGGTAGTCGGTGTATCCGCGGCGCGGCATCTGCCCCGTCACCGAAGTGGCCGCGCTTGTTGGCGCCTGCTCCGCGCTGCCGACCCGCCGGACCGCATCGGCGGTCACTGCGGGCTCCGCGCCCCCGCCTCGGCCGGCGGCCGACCCGACGCCGGTTGCAGGTGCGGCGACGGCGGGAAACGCCGGAAAGCGCGCCGCGGCGGGCGGCGGTACCGGGATCGCAACGACGGGCGCCGAAAGCACCGGGGCGCCGCCGAAGCCGGTGGCCCGATAGTCGCTGCCGCCACCGGCCACGATCCCGCCGGAGGCATCGAGCACCGGCTCCGGCTCTGGCGCAGGAGCTTCGGGGGCAGGGCCGCGGAACGCGGGCGCAGGCGCGGGCACGGGTTCGGGTTCGGGTGTGCGCATCGGCGCGCTGTCCGGGCTGATGGCTTTCCCTAACCGCGAGAAGATCCGGTTCGCGTTCCACCAGTCACCGCCGACGCCACCGAAGTCCAGCCAGTAGTACGGGAACGGGTAGACGACCGGGCCGCTCGCCTTCTTCTCCGGTTTGGGTGCCGTGGTGTCGACGGTGTTGTCGACGGTGTTGTCCGTGTTGCCGACGGTGTTGTCCGTGTTGCCGATGTTGTCGATGTGGTCGCTTCCGCTGGCGGCCGCTTGCGGCGCAGGCGCGGTTCCGGCGTGGTCCGAGGCAGGTTCGGCACCGCGCACGTTATCGGGAACCAACTCCGGTGCGGCCCCGTCGGGCTCGTCAGACTCGTCGGGGGATTCGGCGAACGTCGTCACATTCGATTCGCTGGCTACGAAGCCGCTGTCCGGATCGGAGCCGATCTTCGCCCGTGGGGCCCTTCGCGGCTCGTTGCGAGTCAGCTTGCGGTGTTCGCTGAGAATTCGGTGAATCAGCCGGCTCAAGCTCGGGCGCTCGCTTTCTACGCCTTTGCTAGATTCCCTGTCATGGGAACCTTGTCCCATGTCTGATGGGTCGGCGGAGGCAAGCCCGGTGCCGCTGCAACCAAGCATGAGGCCACCCACGAGCACGCCGGCACACGCCGCAACGCGCAGCGCCGACACCGCCATAGAACTCCTCATTTCCCGGCAAAAAGGTTGCTGACTAGGCGTTTGTGGTGAGGGGATTCTCGCACACTTCGCGCCATCGCTCGGTGGAATCCTTGCTTGCTGGCAATCTGCTGACAAACCGCATCCAGCGCGCTGAAGTATGGTGCCGACGTGGCATCCCGCGACCATGGCGACCCGGGCGATACCCCGTCCGTCGCACCCCCGTTGACCGAAGTCGCCAACGCCGTACGCCCGTCGGCCGCCGAGGAGGCGCGCACGATCGCGGCGTCGGTCAACACCGGGACGTTGGCGACGCTCACTGCGACCGGCGATCCGTGGGCCTCGTTCGTCACCTACGGACTGCTCGACGGAGCACCGGTGCTGTGTGTGTCGAACATGGCCGAGCACGGCCGCAATCTCGCAGGGGATCAGCGCGCAAGCATCGCGATCGTGGCGCCCGCGACGGAAGCCGATCCGCTGGCGAGCGGTCGTGTGACGCTGGCAGGCGTCGTCGAGCATCCCTCGGGCGACGAGCTCGCCGCTGCCCGTGACGCGCACATGGCGGCGGTCCCCGCCGCGAAGTACTACATCGACTACACCGACTTCGCGCTGTGGGTGCTGCGCGTGCAGCGGGTGCGCTGGGTCGGCGGCTACGGCCGAATGGACTCGGCGACCGGCGAGGCGTACGTCGACGCGCAACCCGATCCGGTGGTTCCGCATGCGGCTGGCGCGATCGTCCATCTCAACGCCTACCACGGTGAGTCGCTGTGCGCGATGGCCAAGGCCCTCGGCGGCTTTCCCGATGCGTCGGCTGCGACGTGCACAGGTGCTGACCGTTACGGCCTCGACTTGAAGGTCAGCACGCCGCGCGGGATCGCCTACACAAGGGTCGGGTACGCGGCGGCGATCGATTCGTACGACGATTTACGCTCGGCCACAGTCGAATTGGCCCGGCGCGCTAGGATCGGCGCGTGACCGACCGCTCCGAGCTCTGGCAAGCCGCTTTCGATCTGATCCGCACCCGCGGCCACGAACGGCGGGATGAGCCGTTCAAGCTGGCGAGCGGCCAGCTCAGCCACGACTACATCGACGGCAAGTACGCCGTCGACAACGGCGAGCGGCTGGCGATCGTCAGCCGCGCGGTCGCCGAGCTCGCCGCGAACAACGGCATCGAATTCGACGCGGTCGGCGGGCTGACGATGGGTGCCGATCCGCTGTCGCACGGTGTCGCGCTTGTCACCGGCAAGGCCTGGTTCTCGGTCCGCAAGGAGCAGAAGCAACGCGGCCGCGAACAGTGGGTCGAGGGCACCCGGCTTCAGAAGGGCACCCGCGTGCTGCTGGTCGACGACGTGATCAGCACCGGCGGCTCGACCGCGCTGGCACTCGACCGGATCGCTCCGCTCGGCGTCGTCGTCACCGGCGTGATCCCGATGGTCGACCGCGGCGACGTCGCCGCCAAGCTCTTCGCCGAACGCAACGTGCCATTCGTCGCCCTCGTCACCTACTCGGACCTCGGGATCGAGCCGATCAAGGCGGTGTGAGCGAAAGCTAGCTCGCAACCACCAGCACACCCGTCGGTTCGACACCGACCGTCACCCGGTCTCCTGGTGCGAAGACGCGCGCCGCCGAGCTGGCCATCTGCGCACCCACCGCCGTTCCGTCGGCCAGTGTCAGGTGCACCCGTGAGATCGGCCCGAGGAACGCCACCGACGTGACCGACGCGCTGCCCGACGGGTCGGCCGCGACCGTCACCGACTCCGGCCGCACCATCGCAAGACCTGCACCCGAGGCCACCGAGCCGGTCAGCGCGGGTACCGAGGTGCCGAGCAGTCTGGCGTGCCCGTCGGAGACCTCCGCGGGCACCTTGTTGTTCAGGCCGACGAATTCCGCGACGAACGGCGTCGCCGGGTTGGCGTAGAGCTCGGCGGGCGCCGCCAGCTGTTCGAGCTTGCCCTGACTCATCACACCGACCCGGTCGGCGACGGCCAGCGCCTCCTCCTGATCGTGCGTGACGAAGAGCGTCGTCGTACCCACCTCGAGCTGTACCCGGCGGATCTCGTCGCGCAGCTGCACCCGCACCTTGGCATCGAGCGCCGACAACGGTTCGTCGAGCAGCAGCACGCGCGGCTGGATCGCCAGCGCCCGCGCAAGCGCAACCCGCTGCTGCTGGCCGCCGGACAACTCGCTGGCATACTTGTTGCGGTGGGCCGTCAGACCCACCAGCTCGAGCATCTCATCTGCACGGGAAGTCCTCTGCCCCTTGTCCTTTCCGCGCATCTTGAGCCCAAACGCGACATTGTCGACGACGGTCAGATGTGGGAACAAGCTGTAGGCCTGGAACACCATGCCCATATCGCGCTTGTTCGCCGAGACCCTCGTGAGGTCCTTGCCGTCCACCGAGACAGTGCCCGATGTGGCCTCGTCAAGGCCTGCGAGGATCCGCAGCGCTGTCGTCTTGCCGCAGCCGGACGGACCTAGCAGCGCAACCAGTTCACCCGGCTCGATGTGCAGCGTCAGCCCGTCGAGGGCCTTCACCGAACCGTAGACCCGGGTCAAATCGGTCAGCTCGACGGAAACGCCATTCGTCATGTCGGAACTCCAGGTTGGCTCGCAGTGGTTGGGGCGGCGACGGCCGGATCCGCGCCTGCGGTGCTGCGGCGCCTTCCGCGAGTCACCAGCGCGAGGATGAGCAGCAGCACGAAGCCGAAGACGAGGGTGGCCAGCGATGCGGCGACCGAGGTCGGACCGTCGCTCTTGCCGATCAACACGATCTGCACCTGCAGCGTCTCGAAGCCGGACAGCGACGCGATCGTGTACTCACCCAGCACGACGGCGATAGAGATGAATGCGGCCGACAGGATGCCCGACCAGATGTTGGGCACCACGACTCGACCGATCGTCCTGCCCCAGCCCGCACCGAGCGAACGGGCAGCCTCTGAAAGGGTTTTCAGGTCGATCGCCGACAGCGCGGCATCGATCGCCCGGTAGGCGAACGGCAGCACGAGCACCACGTAGACGAAGGTCAGCGTCAGCGCGGACTCGCCCAGGAAGTACGTCACCCACAGGTACACGTTGCGCAGGCCGACGACGATCACCAGCGCGGGGATGGTGAGCGGAAGCAGGCAGAGGAATTCGACGAGGCCCCGCGCCCACGGTGCGCGCAGCCTGACCCAGATCATCGTCGGCACCAGGATGAGGAGCATCAGCACCACCGTGAAAACGGCCAGCAGCAGCGAGATCACGATGGCCTGGTACAGCGCCTCATCGGCCACCAGGTTCTTCCACGCCTGCAGTGTGCGGCCGCCCGCGAGCAGGTTCCTGGTGGAGAAGTCGGCCATCGCGTAGAGCGGGAACAGGAAGAACAGCCCGAAGGCGACGAAGAGAGCGACTCGAAACGCCTTGCCGCCCAGCGTGGTATTTCTCATTGCAGCCACCTCGCGGTGCGGCGGACGAGGAGGTTGTACGCGACCATCACGATGGCGACGATGACGATCATCTCCAGCGCCAGCGCATACGCGAACCCGGACTGGCCGAGCACCACCTCACTGGTCAGCGCCGCCCGGATCAGCAGTGGCACGATCGGGCTGCCCTGGCTGACCAGCGCCGCCGCCGTGGCATAGGCGGCAAAAGCGTTGGCGAACAACAGGAGAACAGAACCGAGGAACGCGGGCGTCAACAACGGAACGGCGACCTGACGCCAGTACTGGAACGTCGACGCGCCGAGGCTGACTGCGGCTTCACGCCACTGTTCGCGTAGGCCCTCCAACGCGGGTATGAACACGATCACCATCAGCGGGATCTGGAAGTAGGTGTAGACGAGGATCAGCCCCGTCAGGCTGTACAGCCAGCCGGAACCTGCGAGGTTCCAGCCGAAGTGCTGCTGAACCCAGACGGTCAGCACGCCGTTGAGGCCGATGGTGGCAAGGAACGCGAAAGCCAGTGCGACGCCACCGAACTGGGCCAACACACTGCACAGCGAGATCACGGCCCTTCGAAGGATCGACGTGGGCGGGCTGCTCACGATCAACCAGGCCAGCACCGCGCCGAGCACGGCGCCGATGATCGCCGTGGACGCGGACAGCAGGACGCTCTTCCACAGGGCCGAAAGCGCGGTCTCGGAGAACAGCGCCGCTATCCGGTCGAGTGAGAAGGCGCCGTCGACGAAGAACGCACTGAAGATCACCGTCACGGTCGGGACGATCAGGAAGATCGTGACCAGCGCGAAGAACGGCAGCAGCGGCAATGCCTCCCGGATGCGCTTGGGCATGCTCAGCCGATGGCCTTCGCCCAGTTGTCGGTCAGATACTTGGTGGCCGTCTCGGTCTGGTCAGGTGTCGGCACCGTAACGGGCCCGTCGATGACGGGGATGTGGTCGATCACGGCCTTGTCGATCGTGCCCGCGCGCATCATGCCGTCGGCGCGCACCGGCCGCACCCCACCGGCGGCGTAGAGGTTCTGTCCCTCGTCGCTGTAGAGGAACTCCTGCCACAGCCGGGCCGCCGCCGGATGTGGCGCGTTCTTGTTGATCGCCTGGTAGTAGTAGCCGGCGACGATGGCGTTCGATGGCACGAACACCTGCCAGCTGGGCAGCTTGGCCGTTCTCGCTGCGTTCAGATAGTTCCAGTCGATGACGACGGGCGTCTGGCCGGACTCGATGGTCGCGGGCGTCGGGTCGACAGGCAGGAAGTTGCCCGCCTCCTTGAGCTTTCGGAAGAACTCGACGCCCGGCGCGATGTCGTCGGCCGAACCGCCCTGCGACAGCGCGACCATCAGCACGCCCGAGAATGCCGCACCTGCCTGGGTCGGGTCGCCGTTGAGCGCCACCTTGCCGTTGTATTCACCCTTGAGCAGGTCGTTGACATCGGCGACCGGCGGCACCTTGGCGGAGTCGAAGCCGATCGACATGTAACCGCCGTAGTCATTGACCCACTTGCCGTCGGGATCGGTGTAGGCCGCCGGAATGTCGTTGAAGTTGGCGACCTTGTACGGTGCGAACATCGACGTATTAGCAAGGGCGACAGCCTGTCCCAGGTCGAAGACGTCGGGTGCGGTGCTCTTGCCCTTCTGCTGGTTCGCGGCGTTGATCTCGTCCTGGCTTGCCGCATCCGGCTGCGCGGAGTTCACCTTGATTCCGTACTTGTCGGAGAACGCCTTGATGATCGCGCCGTAGTTGGCCCAGTCCGGCGGAAGGGCGATGACGTTCAGTTCGCCCTCTTTCTTGGCCGCCTCGACCAGTCCGTCGATACCCCCGAAGTCCTCGGCCGAGGTTGCCTCCGCGGCGTTCACACCCGACTGCGTCTGCTCACCGTCGCTCTTCTTCTCCGGAGGCGCACAGGCCGCCATGCCCGCGACGAGCACGGCAGAGGTGGTGAGCGCAGCGATACCGAACAGACGCGATTTCTTCACCGGTGATCCTTCCGATGGACAGGCAGACCGACCCTATCGTGGCTGCGCATCGTCGGCAGCCGGTTCCTGCGGGTAGTGGCGCTAGCATCAGATGGTGCCGGAGAAGGAGGCCTCGGGGGATTTCGTCGGCGAGGAGGTCGACGAGGGGAATGCCTACGCGTCGGACAGCGACCTCGATTACCTGCTGTCCCCAGAACAGCCGCAGGAGCCCGACAGGTTCGACGCATTCGACAAGAACACCTGGGACGAAGACTTCACGCCGGTTTCAACGGCGCCGTGGTACGGGTCGCCGCAGTCGCGCACACTACTGATCGCGAGCGCCGCCGCACTCTCGGCGATCGTGATCTCGGTGTCGCTGTTGGTTTTTCGCAGTCCTTCCGACGGTGCCGAGCCCTCCCCGGCGGACACCACGACGGCTGTCACCACACCTCTGGCCACCGCGACCAGCGAGAGGCCGCCGCCGGCACCGCCGCCACCTCCTCCACCGCCTCCGCCGCCTGAGGCGTCCACCCTGAACGAGGCGCCTGCGGTGATTCGGCCGACGGTTCGGCCGAGGCCGACGAACAAGCCTGAGATCGGCGTGACCAGGACGCCGGCGACCAGAATGCCGATAAGCGTTGCGCCCCAGCCACGCGGACCCAGGAACTGACCGCAGGCGTCTACCGGTGGTGTCCGCCGTGATGGAACAGCAGGACGTTGCCGTAGAACGGGAACTGGTTAGGGTAGGTGACCTCGTGGTCGCTGTTGATCTGAACGTTGCCCGGTGACTGGCACTGGGTGGTTTGTGACCCGACGTAGGTGCAGGTCTGTCCGGTCGGCGCGGCGGATGCCGCGGGTGCGATCGCGATGGCCGCCGATGCGGCGCCCGCCGCGACCAATGCCGAGATATTGAGCAGTTTCATCGTGAACCCCTGTCATCGCCTATTTCCAAACTGAACGTTCAGTTTCAACATCGAGACGGTGCAAAAAGTCCCGCTACCAGGGGTGATGTCAGTCACTGTGGGCGAGGCCACGGATGGCGACGTCCACCAAAGCGTCTGCCGCCTCATCGGTCAGCGGTGCATGGCCCATCATCAGCCGGTACAGCGCCGGGCCGATAAGAAGGTCGATCGCGGCATCTGGATCGGCGTCGGCGCGCAACTCGCCGCGGGCGACACCGCGCTCCCAGATCGTCGCGAACAACTCGCGGCGTGGATCGACCAGGTTCGCGCGGAGCTCCTGCTGTATCAACGGGTCGGCCTGGGCCTCGCCGACCAGTTGCGCGAAGACGCGGCCGCTCGGCCCGGTGTAGAAGTGCAGAAGCCCGCGCACGACCACGGTCAGATCGTCGCGAGCCGAGCCGGTATCGGGGTCCCGCGACTCCGCCATCATCTCGGACAGGAACGCGTCGAATGCCACCGCATACTTGTTCGACCACCACTTGTAGATCGTCGCCTTGCTCGCTCCGCTGCGACTGGCTATCTCCTCGGTGGTCATGGCCCGCAGACCGACCTCGCGCAACAGCTGCGAGGTGGCGCGCAACACCGCGGTGCGGGACTCCTCGCTGCGCGGGCGGCCGGGCCTGGCGCGCGGCTGGCCGTCGGCCACCCGGCTACCGGTCATTCGCCTGCTCCCCCTCGAATATGAACGACACGTTCATCATCCTTACTATTGACTAATCCGGCGGTAACGCAACTTGAGAAGGACAGCCATGTCGGAGTTCGACGCGAGAGAGAGGTTCGCCTCGTCGCCCGTCGCGCAGCTGGCGACGGCGGGTGCCGACGCCGTCCCGCACCTGGTCCCGGTTGTCTTCGCGGTCAGCAACGACGTCATCTACACCGCGGTCGACGCAAAACGTAAGTCCAGTCAGCGGCTGCGCAGGATGGTCAACATCGAGGTCAACCCCACAGTCAGCCTGCTCGTCGACCACTACGACGCCGACTGGTCGCAGTTGTGGTGGGTCCGCGCCGACGGCACCGCCGAAATCCATTACAGCGGTGAGGAAATGGCGACCGGCTACTTCGAGCTCCGCCGGAAGTACGTCCAGTACCAGCGCATCGCCCTTGACGGCCCCGTCATCGCCGTCACCGTCGCCCGCTGGTCCGGCTGGCAGGCTTGACCCCGCAGCGGTAATACCTGAGCCCGCCGCGGCGATAAACGTCGTGACATGACACAGGGTGTAGGGCTTTCGATCGGCGCGACGAACCTCGCCGCCGTGATTCCGGGTTTCGCGGCCGTGACGCGCCGGCCCGTCCTCACGCTGTACCCGCACCGCCCGCCCGAGGTCGGCGTGCCCGCCGAGAACCCCCGGCTCGACGGTCGCGGGCTCGTCGTCACCGACTTCGTTGACCGGGCCGCCGACCCGGTCGGCATCATGGCCACCGACGGCACCTTTCACCGCGGCGAGGTGCTCATCGCCGGGGCGCTGCGCGCGCTGACCGACAGCGCGACCGGCGGTCGCGCACGGGTCACACCGCCAGGGGTGACCTATCCCGCGCACTGGCGCCCCGCCGCCGTTGCGGCCCTTCGCCGTGAACTGTCCGCGCTGCCCGAATGGTCGGCCCGCCCGGAACGGTTGACGCTGACCACCGATGCGGCCGCGGCGCTCACCTCATTGCATGCCGGGCCCGGACTGCCCACCCACGGAGTGGTTGCCCTCTGCGACTTCGGCGGCTCCGGCACCAGCATCACGCTGGCGGACGCGGCCGACGGTTACCGCCCCATCGGCTTGTCGGTGCGACACCCCGACTTCTCGGGGGAACTCATCGACCGGGCTCTGCTCACACATGTGATCTCCGATCTGCGCACAGCCGGTACCGCGGAGGGCACGGGGACGTCCGCGATCGGTGCGCTGAATCGGCTCAGGGCCGAATGCCGCAAGGCGAAAGAGCGTCTGTCGCGCAGTTCGGTGACATCCCTGCCCGCCGATGTGCCTGGGCACCGCGGCGAGGTCCGGCTGACCCGTGCGGAGCTCGACGACGAGATCCACGACCCCTTGGCGTCTTTCCTAGAGGTATTGCGGGAACACCTGTTCCGCAACCGAATTCATCCCGCGGACCTTGCGGCGGTCGCCACCATCGGCGGCGGTGCCAACATCCCCGCGGTGACCACTGCACTCTCCGCGCAGCTTCGGGTACCGGTGATCACCGTTGCGCGGCCCGAACTGACCGCGGCCGCCGGCGCCGCGCTGCTGACGGTTCGACGACCAGAGGATGACAGCCAGACGGCGGTCGCACGGCCGGTCGCGCAGTCGACTCTGCTGTCGACGGCGCAGTCGACGAAAATGCCGGCGATCGCATGGTCCGAGGTCGACGATGTCCCCGAAATCGCCTTGCTCGTAGCTGGTTCCGGTACGGCGGCCGGATTGAGCGCGGCTCGGCCCGTGGTGGATTTCGTGCCGGAGGAGGGTTCTGACCCCCGCAGGCCGAAAACCGACCCGTGGTATCGCCCGATACTCGTCACCGCGGGGGTCTTCGCCGCGATGGTGCTCGTCGGCACCGGCGCAGTGATGGCGCTCCGCAACGACGCCTCCGCGATGGCGGGCACAACGACGACCACAACTGTCCAGCCCGCACCCGCGGCTCCGGCTGCCGCCCCACCATCCGAACTCGCCGTCACCCCGGAACAGGGCCAGGGTGCGCCGTCCTACATCCAGGCCGCACCCGCGCCGATAACCCGCGTCGTGATTTCGACGCCACCGCCGGTAGTCATGCAGGCACCGGCACCTGCGGCCCCACCCCCACCTGTGGATAACCCGCCGCCGCCGAGCGCGCCGCCCTCGACCCCGACGACCACTCCGCCGACGTCGGCGCCACCGCCGCCGTCCGAACCGCCGAGCAGTCCACCGTCGGACCCGCCCAGCAGCCCGCCGTCATCTGAACCACCGTCATCCGAACCACCATCGGCCGAGCCGCCGGCTTCGCAACCGCCGAACTCAGAACCTTCCGAGCCACCGGCACAGGATGCGCAGCCCAGTCGGGAATAAGTCTTTGCTATTTGGTGTTTTCGCTCACAGCTTTCTCAACGTCGGAGCTTCTTCTCCTGGCTTTTGGTACTAGCGAACCACTTCGATCCTGCCAACTGTCGTTCAAATTCTGCCATCGGAATTAAAGCGCTGACCTGTTGGTTTATTCGATCAGTCGGATCGAATTGTTTGTAGTCCGGCACCAATCGCGGCGATGTCCAGGGGTCAAGCCGCACACAACAGAAGAAGAGAAGGCACCAAAGATGAAGAAGTTCGGATTAGCCACCATCGTCGCGGGCGGACTGACCGCGGCGACACTGGGACTGGCCGCGCCCGCCCTCGCCGCACCGACCGGCCCTGGTAATGCGCAGCAGACCATCAACGACCTCAAGGCCGATGGCTACAACGTCATCGTGAACCGTGTCGGCGGAACGCCGCTCGAACAAGCGACCGTCGTCTCCGTACGACCCGGCCAAACCTTTTCGCGGACGGACTCTGGGAACCCGGGTGACAGCCTCGCCACGACCGTGACGAGCAAGACGGTGTACGTCGACGTCAAGTAGTCACCCGCAACCGTTGCAAGGGGCACCCTTCGGGGTGCCCCTTTTCAACGCGCGCGATCATGTAGCCGTGACCGAGTACTCGCTGCCGATCGTGCCCAGGTTCGCCGAGGTCGATCAGCAGAACGTCGTGTTCAACGCCCACTACCTCACCTGGTTCGACGAGGCGCTGACCGGATTCTTCGACCACCTCGACGCGAGTTACCCGGATCTGATGGCGGCCGGTCTCGATATGCAGTTGGTGCACAGCGAGATTGACTACGCAGCGCCGGTGCGGTGGCGCGACGTGGTGCGGGTCGCGGTCGTCTGCGAGGCCGTCGGGACCACGAGCTTCACCATCGGCTTCTCGGTCCTGCGACGGCGCGACGGCTCCGACGAGATCCTCGCCGTGCGCGGCCGCAACGTCTACGTCGTGGTGTCCACGCAGGACTGGACGAAGCGGCCGGTGCCCGACACGCTTCGGAAGGTTCTGTCATGACGGAGAACGGCGGGGCGCTGCTGCGTCAGTGGCGGCAGCGGCGGCGGCGCAGCCAACTCGATCTCGCGCTGGACACCGGCATCTCCGCCCGCCACCTGAGCTTTGTCGAAACCGGCCGTTCGCGTCCGAGTCGCGGGCTGTTGCTCGCCCTCGCTGAGCAGCTGGATGTGCCTCTGCGCGAACGCAATGCGCTGATGCTCGTGTCCGGGTATGCACCGACATACGCCGAATCCGATCTCGAAGGCGCGGACACCGCGCAGGCCCGCGAGGCGATCGAGCGGCTGCTGGCGGGTCACGAGCCGTACCCGGCGGTGCTGCTCGACCGGTGGGGCGATGTCGTCATGACCAACCGCGCCGTCGGCCCGCTACTCGAGGGCATCGACGCGGATCTGCTGGCGCCGCCGATCAACACCTACCGGCTCAGCCTGCACCCGAGGGGGCTGATCACGCGCATCAGGAACAAGGCCGAATACACCGCCCACCTCGGCCACCGGTTGACGCGCCTGGCCCGGCTGACCGCCGACTCTCGGCTTGCGGAGCTGCTGGCCGAGATACGCGCCTATCCCGGCGTCGCCGAGACGCTCGACGACCTACACGAGGAGACAACGTCGGAATTGTTGCTGACGCTTGCACTGGTGCACCCCGCAGGCGACCTGCGCCTGCACACCACCGTCACCAGCTTCGGCAGCCCACACGACGTGACGCTGTCCGAGCTGACCGTCGAGTCGTTCTTCCCGGCCGATGACGCCACTCGCCAACGGCTGCAGGAACTTTCGCTCTAGCGCCGGTTATGCCTGCACGATGATCGGGTCACCGATCCGCACCGTGTTGTAGTACCAGTCGGCGTTGTCGGCGCTCAGGTTGATGCAGCCGTGGCTGACATTCGAGTTGCCCTGGGATCCGACCGACCACGGCGCGCCGTGCACATAGACCCCGCCCCAGGTGACACGGACAGCGTCGTAGACGGTGAGCTTGTAGCCCTCCGGATCGCTCAGCGGGATGCCGATTGTGCGGGAGTCCATGATCACCGGGTTCTGCTTCTCCAGCGCGGTGAACTTCCCGGTCGGCGTCGGGAACTTGGACTTGCCCATCGATGCGGGCATCTGCCGGACGACCTGGTCGTCGATGCTGACGGTGAAGGTGTGGTCGCCGATGTCGGCGACTCCTACGACGGCCGAGCCTGTTTCGAAGCTCGTGGAGAAGCCGCCTGCCGTCACCGAGATCGGGGAGTGGGCAGGCCAGAACTGGTCGGGGGTCCACTGCAGGATCTGGTTACTGAGCCAGGTGAACTGCCCGGTCGGCGTCTTGCTCGACGTGATGTCGACGGACTGCTCGGCGCGGGCACGGTTGGTGACCGGCTCAGCGAAGGTCACCTCGACCGGCATTCCGACGCCAACCACCTGACCGCTGGACGGCGAAATGGCGGTGACAGTGAGGTCTTTTTTCGGGCCCGGCACCGCGGCCATGCCTGCGGGAGCCGACCCCACCATGGCGACAGCCGCAGCGCTCACCACAACGAGTAGGTATCGAACAGCTCTTCGCAACGCTTCTATCCCTTCACCGACGACCCGACCAGCAAAGTCCATTCTAGTGACCCAATCTGTGGAAGGCCGCCGCCGTGCCGTTAGACCACGTCGGAAGGGTCTTGCACTGTGTGGTGAATGGGGGAATTGTGGTTTAGACCACACGGGCCCGACGAAGCGACCCGGGGGGTGGAGGGACCGTCATGGCAGACAAGGCGAACACTTCTGCGGGCGCCGGAGCCCCGACCGCGGACAGTCCGGCCGCCATCCGGAACGTGGTGCTGATAGGCCCATCGGGTGGCGGCAAGACAACCCTCATCGAAGCCCTGCTGACCGCCACCGGTGTGCTGTCACGCCCGGGATCCGTGGTGGACGGTACGACGGTGTGCGACTCGGAGGACGCCGAGATCTCCCAGCAGCGGTCGGTTGGGCTCGCGCTCGCTCCGCTGACGCACAACGGCGTCAAGGTGAACCTGATCGATACGCCCGGATACGCCGACTTCGTCGGCGAACTGCGCGCGGGCCTGCGGGCAGCCGACTGTGCCCTGTTCGTGATCGCAGCCAACGAGGGCGTCGACGAACTCACCAAATCGCTGTGGCAGGAGTGCCAACAGGTCGGTATGCCGCGTGCCGTGGTGATCACCAAGCTCGACCACACAAGGGCGAACTACGACAACGCTCTGCTCGCCGCCCAGACCACCTTCGGCGACAAGGTGCTTCCGCTCTATCTGCCCGCCAACACACCGTGCACCGGCCTTATCGGGCTTCTGTCGCAGACGCACTACGAGTACGCCGACGGCAAGCGCTCCACCAAGGAGCCTGACTCCTCGTACACCGACCGGCTCACTGACCAACGCGGCACCCTGATCGAGGGCATCATCGAGGAGTCCGAGGACGAGACCCTGATGGAGCGCTACCTCGGCGGCGAAGAGATCGACGAGAAGGTCCTTATCGAGGATCTGGAGAAGGCCGTCGCCCGCGGCTCCTTCTTCCCCGTGATTCCCGTCTGTAGCAGCACCGGCGTCGGAACACAGGAACTGCTCGAGGTCGCGACCAGCGGCTTTCCTTCGCCGCTCGAGCACCCGCTGCCCGATGTGTTCACCCCGCAGGGCAAGGACCGCGCCAAGCTCAGCTGTGATCCGAAGGGGCCGCTGCTGGCCGAGGTGGTCAAGACGACGTCGGATCCGTACGTCGGCAGGGTCAGCCTGGTCCGGGTCTTCTCCGGCACCATAAGGCCCGACGCGACAGTCCACGTGTCGGGCCATTTTTCGTCTTTCTTCGGGTCGGCTGCAACCAACAGCACCTCCGCGGGCCACGAGGACCATGACGAGGACGAGCGGATCGGCACCCTGTCGTTCCCGCTCGGCAAGCAGCAGCGGCCTGCGGGCACGGTGGTGGCGGGTGACATCTGCGCGATCGGCAGGTTGTCGTGCGCCGAGACCGGAGACACGTTGTCCGACAAGGGTGATCCGCTGGTGCTCAAACCGTGGACGATGCCCGAGCCGCTGCTGCCGGTCGCGGTGCAGCCGCACGCCAAGACCGACGACGACAAGCTGTCGGTCGGCCTGCAGCGGCTGGCGGCCGAGGATCCGACCCTGCGGATCGAGCAGAACCCCGAGACCCATCAGATCGTGTTGTGGTGCATGGGCGAGGCCCATTCAGGTGTCGTGCTTGACGGGTTGGCCAACCGGTTCGGCGTCAGCGTCGACAAGATCGACCTGCGGGTGCCGCTGCGGGAGACCTTCGGCGGGTCCGCGAAGGGTCACGGCAGACACGTCAAACAATCCGGTGGCCACGGCCAGTTCGCGGTATGCGATATCGAGGTGGAGCCACTGCCCGAGGGTTCCGGCTTCGAGTTCGTCGACAAGGTGGTCGGCGGTTCGGTGCCGCGGCAGTTCATCCCGAGTGTCGAGAAGGGTGTCCGCGCGCAGATGGAGAAGGGAGTCGGCCCCGGCTATCCGATGGTCGACATCCGCGTGACGCTCTTCGACGGCAAGGCGCACAGCGTGGACTCGTCGGACTACGCGTTCCAGATGGCCGGTGGTCTGGCACTGCGCGAGGCGGCGGGCGCCACGCGCGTGAACCTGCTTGAGCCCGTCGACGAGGTGTCGGTGGTGATCCCAGACGATCTGGTCGGCGCGGTGATGGGTGACCTGTCCAGCCGCCGCGCCCGCGTGCTCGGCACCGACAAGGTCGGCGAGGACCGCACCGCGGTGAAAGCCGAAGTGCCACAGGTGGAGTTGACACGCTATGCCATCGACCTGCGCTCGCTGTCGCACGGCGCAGGCTCGTTCACCCGCACCTACATCCGCTACGAACCCATGCCGGAGTCGGCGGCGGCGAAGGTGAAGTCAGAAGGCGGCTAACGCAGCGCCTTCAGCGCGGCCACCGCGGGCGCGAACATCGTGTTCTTGATCGCGCCGATCGTGCCGGGATCCTTGGCGCCAAGCGGCGCAAGCATATTGAGGGCCGCTCCGATAACGGCGTCCTCTTTCGCGGTGGCGTCGACGATGCCGATCGCGGCGGCCTCCGCCCCGCCGAACCGCCTGCCGGTGGTCATCGCCGATACCGCTGCCTGTGGTGTGAGCTTGGCCTGGATCAGGGCCGCCATACCAGGAGTGAACGGAATACGGATGTCAACCTCCGGGAAGCAGAAGTAGCCCCGGTCGGCTCGCATCACTCGAAAGTCGTGCGCCAGCGCCAGCATTGCGGCCGCACCGAAGCTGTGGCCGCCGATGGCGGCGGCAGTTGGCATCGGCAGCGTCAGCATCCGCGCCAGCAGCGCCTGTACCCGCCCGACGTACCACTGGGTCTGATCACCGTGGGCGGCCAGCCAGTCCAGGTCGAGGCCATTGGAGTAGAACTTCCCGGTGGCCACCGTCACCAGCCCGTGCGCGCCAAGGGATATCGCGTCGTCGAGCTGCGCGTCGAACTCATCGAGAAACTCCGGTGAGAAGCGGTTCTCGTCGTCGCCGAGATGCAACAGCGCAGTCGTGTCCGCGAAGCTGAGGGCGATGGTCATCGGCTCGATGCTATCCGTTCCCACGGCCACGTCATCAGCGCCCACACGATCGCGATGAGCACGGACGCGACGCCGACATAGATCGGCCACGGACCGAACAGATCGAGCAGCGACGGGGTACCCGGCTTCCTGTTCAGGAACCCGTAATTGGTCCCGGCAATGCTGTTGAACGCCAACGTGATCATCGCCCACACCACCGTCACGCAGACGATGAGACGATAGTCGCGCCACGTCGGCCGGAAGCCACGACCCCAGGTGAGGTAGATGGCGGCCCAGACCACGAGCAGGTGGATCGCCCAGAATGCGAGGAACTGGTAGTTGGGGAAGTCCGGTCCCCGAAGCACAGGTGAGATCAACGCCTGAACGCTCAGCACCAGGCCCCAGTAGTAGGTCAGCGCGATCGCCCAATGTCGTTGCGACCACAGCGCGTATGCCCCTGCGGTGGTCGCCAGGTCGGTCAACTGCAGCGGCAGTGACCACTTCGATGGCGGGATGAACGAGTAGATGACGACACCCGCGTAGATCAGCGCAGTGACCGCGCCGAGGATTCGGCCGAGCCTGCGTGACTGTGCATCGGTCTGCCTGCGCCCGATCCAAACCAGTAGCACCGCGACGATGACGAACACCGCGAGGACGGCCCAGTGTGACGGGCCGTACGCCGTGAACTCTCCGTGTGTCAGTGTGCCGCGACCTCAGTCGGTGCCGTATCCGGCAGCGGTCGCCATGCGGACTCCTTCAGTGTCAGCACGGTGCCGAGCGAAACCACCGCCGCGACAATGACATAGAAGGCGGGAGCCAGGTTGTTCCCTGTGCTCTCGGTGAGCCAGGCGACCATGTACGGGGTGGTGCCGCCGAATGCGGCTACGCACAGGTTGTAGCCGACGGAGAACCCGCTGTAGCGCACGCGGGTCGCGAAAAGCTCGACGCCGGCCGCGACGGCGACAGAGATGTAGATCGATTCGATCGCCGCCAACAGTGCGTGCGCGGCGATCGCGGCGGCCACCGAGCCGGCGTTCAACAGTAGGAACAGCGGGTAAGCCAGCGCGGCGAACCCCACCGTGCCCGCGATCAACAGTGGTCTGCGCCCGATCCGGTCCGACAGCGCCGCAAGCGGAAGGATCAGCACAATCGCGACCATGCACGCCACCGTGATCGAGGCGAACGCGGTGGTCTTGGAAAACTGCAACGTCTTGATGAAATACGTTGGCAGATAGGTGAACACGACGTAGTAGCCGACGTTGAACATGATCATGATTCCGATCACCGCAAGGATCGGCCGCCACGCTGTCTGCACGGCTTCTCGCAGCGGTGAGGTGGCGACGTCGTCCGACGCGGCCAGCGCCTCGAATGCCGGGGTGTCGGTGAGCTGCAGCCGGATGTACAGGCCGACCAGCCCTAGCGGTCCGGCGATCAGGAACGGGATGCGCCAGCCGTAGGAATCCATCGCGGCATCGCCGAGCAGCGCCTGCAGCAGGGTGACCGTCGCGGACCCGAGCAGGAACCCGACCACACCGGACCACGCGATGAAGGTGACGGTGAGACCGCGTCGCGCATCGGACGCGAACTCGGCGAGGTAGCAGGCACCGCCGCCGTACTCCCCGCCCGCCGAAAAGCCCTGAAGGCAACGGAGAAACAGCAGAAGCAACGGCGCTGCGACCCCGATTGCGTCGTATGTCGGCAGCAGGCCCATGGCCAGCGTCGAGCCTGACATCAGCAGGATCACGATCGCCAGCACCCGCTGGCGGCCGATCCGGTCGCCGAGCGGGCCGAATACGAGCCCGCCGAGCGGGCGCATCACGAAGGCCGCGGCGAAGATCGCGAACGTGCTCAGCAGCGCGGCTGTGTCGTTCCCGGCAGGGAAGAAGTTCGCGGCGATGAACGTGGCAAGGAAGCCGTAAATCGCGAAGTCGTACCACTCGACCGCATTGCCGATCGACGCACCGCTGATGACCTGGCGTAGGGGAGAAGCGCCGCTCACCTCGCCCACATTAAATCAATCGACTGACTTAATGAAGTGACTTCATGTATGCGGTGAGCGCGCCCCACGAGCACACACCTGCACGCTCATCACTGCTTGGCGTCCTCCGCGGCCTCGTCCTTCTTGTCCTTGACGCGGGTCTTGTACAGGCTCGCGACGGTCGTGATGACCAGCGTGACGATGATGACGCCGAGGGACGCCAGCGTGGGGATCTCCGGCACCGCGACGTGCTCACCGCCGTTGATGAACGGCAGCTCGTTCTCGTGCAGGGCGTGCAGGATCAGCTTCACGCCGATGAAGAAGAGGATGAACGCGAGCCCCTGCGACAGGTAGACCAGTCGCTTCAGCAGATCGCCGAGCAGGAAGTAGAGCTGCCGCAGACCCATCAACGCGAACACGTTGGCGGTGAACACCAGGTACGGCTCCTGGGTCAGCCCGTAAATCGCCGGGATCGAGTCGAGCGCGAAGATGAGGTCGGTGGTGCCGAGCGCGACGATGACGAGGAACATCGGCGTCATCAGGCGCTTGCCGTTCTCCTTGATGTAGAGCTTGAGGCCGTCCCATTTATCGGTCAGCTGGAAGTGGGTGCGCGCGAACCGCACAACGAAGTTGTCCGCGTCGTCGTCGTGGTCGGTGTCGCGCACCAGGCCGATGGCGGTGTACAGCAGGAACGCGCCGAAGATGTAGAACACCCAGGAGAACTCGTTGATGGCGACGGCGCCGAGCGCGATGAAGATGCCGCGGAAGATCAGCGCCAGGATGATGCCGACCAGAAGCGCCTGCTGCTGAAACTTCTTGGGCACGTTGAAGCTGGCCATGATGATCAGGAAGATGAACAAGTTGTCCACGGACAGGCTGTACTCGGTGAGCCAGCCTGCGAAGAACTCGACGCCGAACTGGCTTCCGTGGAAGAAGTACACCCAGATGCCGAAGGCGATCGCGAGCCCGATGTAGACCGTCAGCGCCGTCACCAGTTCGCGCTTCGATGGTTCATGCGGCCGTCGGCCGATCACCACGACGTCGAACAGCAGGACAGCGATCGTCACCGCCAGGGTGATGATCCACTCGAGTTGGGTTACTTGCATCTACGGTGCCTCCGGTCGCCAAAACGGCCGAGGTCTCTTCCGCCGACCGCTCGGCCCGCGGGCCGGTCGTCTGATGACAGTCGACGTGATGACGAACTCCGCGGCGAAGGAATACTCCCCTCGGCTTCAGTCTGTCAGATGCCTGTGGGATATGCCCAACTCGGAAGGTTCGGTGCCTGTGCGACGATGCCCCGATGAGCAGCCGTCCTGCACATTTCACCCCGGCGGGCGAGGACCGCTACCTGCCGACGAAGTATGCGCAGAGCCACTGGGGTCCCGATCACCTCAACGGCCCCGCGATGGTCGGGCTCGCCGCACGCGCGCTCGAGGTCAAGTTCGGGCTGCCCGATTTCATGCCTGCCCGGCTGACCGTCGACCTGTTCAAGGCCGCCCGCGGCGTGCCGACGACCACGCGAGTCACGCTGATCAGGGACGGTCGCCGGGTTCGTAATTCGGAATGCGAGATCGTGCAGGACGGCGTCACGGTGGTGCGCGCCACGATGGTGGCCTACCGCCGGTCGGAGGCACCGCGCGGTGAGGAGTGGGCGTCGACAGGAGAGTTCTCCTGGCCGGACGAACTCGGCGGGGTCGGGCTGTCCTACATGGGCAGCGACGGCGTCGGCTGGACGAAGGGCATCGCCGAGCATCAGCACACCGCCCGCAAGCGGTTCATCAACCGGATGATCGACGTGGTCGAGGGATACGACAACACGCCCTTCGTCCGCGGCGCGATGGTCGCCGAGGGCACCAGTCTCGTCACGAACCTCGGTTCGGCAGGCGTCGGTTACATCAACGGGGATCTGACCGTCGCGCTTGCCCGACTGCCTGTCGACGAATGGATGGGCGTACAGGCCGACTCGCACTGGGCATCCGACGGCATCTCGGTCGGCACCGCCACGATGTTCGACCGCATCGGCGCGTTCGGCTCGGCGCTGGTGACCGCCGTCGCCAACCCTGCCGCCCAGATCGACTTCGGCAACGACCCATTCCCGGCGCGTAGCCCCGGATAGCCCGCAGCGGGCTGTCCACCGATCGGCCCACCCCCGATTCCGCCCCCGACCAGCCGGTCGGCGGACAGACCTCCGCGTTCCGCGGCGGAATAGTTCGGTGCATGTACACCGAAGCACCCGTCGAGAACCGAGCCGCCAGTCGCATCATCGCGGTGCTGCTCCTGGTGATCCCGTTGAGCCAGATCGCGCTCGACGCATACACACCCGCCCTGCCACAGATGGCAGTCGACTTCGGGGCTTCGAATGCGTTGGTGCAGAACACCGTCACCGCCTACATGCTTGGCCTGAGCATCGCGTTTATTCCACTCGGCCTGTTATCAGATGCCCTGGGGCGCAAGCGGATACTGCTGGGCGGCCTCAGCTTGCTTGTGGTGACGAGCATCGGCTGCGCCCTCGCACAGAACCTGACGCAGCTTCTGGTGCTTCGTTTCGTCCAGGGCATCGGCGCCAGTGCCTGCCTTCTACTCGCGGCGGCCATCGCCGCGGACTGCTTCCGCGGCGCCAAACTGGTTTCGGTGCTCGGGCTGTGCGGCGCGGCATGGGGTTCGGCGCCGGTATTCGCCCCTGCGCTGGGCGGATTCGTCGTGGAGTTCGGCACCTGGCGTCTGGTGTTCGCACTGCTGGCCGGGCTGTCCGCGGTCATTGCACTCGTAGTGGTGAGAGCACTTCCCGAGACACTCGAGGAGGACCTGCGTTCACCGGTGGACCTGCGCTCGGCGGCACGGGTGCTCAAAACGGCGCTGCGGCACCGCCTTTTCGTGATCTATGTGGTGATGTTCGGCCTGATCGGCGCCGCACAGATGGTCTTCGGTGTCGTCGGCCCGTTCCTCTATCAGGTGAAGCTCGGATTCTCGCCCGCCACATACGGTTTGGTCGCCTTGGCGGTCGGGGTCGCGAACCTGGTCGGCGAGTTGGCCTGCGGTGGGCTGGCCCAACGCACCACCGCCCATCGCCTCGCACTCGGCGCATGGAGCGTCTTCTTCGTCGGCGCCCTGACGATGGCGATCTCTGCCGATGTCATCGGTGTCAACGCCTGGGCCATCACCATCGGGGCCGCGCTTGCATTGGTGGGTATCGGCGTACTCGATCCCCAGAGCAAGGGGCTGGCGATGGGTGTGTTCAGCCGCAACATCGGCCTGGTCGGCGGGCTGGTCAACACCTGCTGCTACCTCATCGTCAGCGCAGCGATGGCGTTGATGGCCTACCTGCCCGAGAACTCGCAGGCCCCTCTCGGCTGGCTGTACGTCGGAGTGGGCGTCGCGTTCGCCGCGCTCATCCTCGCCTCCGTAGCGCTGCAGCGCGGTAAGTACGCGCGCTTCCCGAACAGCTAGTGCTCGGGCTGCGGCGACCCGAATGCTGCGAGTTCTCCGTGTGCTTGCTGTGCGCGTCGGGTCAGCGGCGGAAGACGATCCATCGCATGGCGCTGTACATGTAGATCGCTTCACAGCCACCTGCCAAGACTCGCGCAAGCCGGAAGTCCACCCCGAGCGCGGTGAGCGCGCTGGACACCCCGAGGATGAACGCCAGGTAGTTCACCACGACCACCACGACGTAGACCGCGAACTGCGATCCGACGGGCGTGTGTGACTGAAAGTTCATCGTGCGGTTCAGGTAGTAGCTCAGCGTGAACGCGCACGCATACGCCACTGTCACCGCCGCAGGAATCGGAATCCCGAGCGCCGCATGAAGACCCGAAAGTAGTAGCAGGTCGACGCCGAACGTGAAGCTGTTGATCAACGCGAAGCCGAGAACAGTTGGCGCCACTACTGCTTTGAGTCCGAACGGCAGACGCGCCACAACCGCGACGCACAACTGGTGAAAGCGCTCGGCAAGGCCCATTCGGCTCCGAAGCGGTTCGACCCGCACGCGGCCACGGTGCCATGGTCGGGTATCCGGTACGTGAGCAGCCGGCCAACTCCAGGCTGCGCTGCGGCAGGCGGGATGCGAAATCGTTGCTCGGCAACGCTGCTCGCCCGTTCGCTGAATGGATAGGGGCGTCAATATGCCAATCTGAGCCGCGTCCAGCAAAATGTCTTGCGATACTGAGCGCGTGCCCAGTCGCGTCGTGAGTCGACCCGAGGAGGGCCGAGCGGTTGCGGCGTTTCTCGGCGCCGCAGCTACCGGACCCGCCTGCTTGGTGGCCGAGGGAGAACCCGGCATCGGCAAGACGACGCTGTGCCTGTCCGCAGTGGAGTCGGCCGAGGAGCGTGGCTTCCTTGTGCTGTCCGCCAGGCCTGCTGAGGCAGAATCTGTGCTGGCGTATGCCTCACTCGCCGACATCCTTTCCGGCGTCGGCTCCTCGGTGCTCGCCGACCTACCGAGACCGCAGCGGCTCGCGATAGATCGTGTTCTGCTGCAGGCGGAGTCAGAGGACCTGACCACCGACCAACGCGCTGTGGGCGCGGGCTTCCTTTCGGTGGTCGAACTCCTTGCCGAGAAGACGCCGGTGTTGGTGGCGATAGACGATCTGCAATGGCTCGACCCGTCGAGCCGAAACGTCATCGCGTTCGCGGTGCGCAGGCTCTCCGCGCCGGTCGGGGTGTTCGGCACGGTCCGGACCGATCCCGATCCCGATGACGGCGGCGGCGCGGCTTCCTGGCTGCAGCTACCCCAGCCCGACGGTGTCCAGCGCCTCCATATCCGGCCGCTGAGCCTCGGCGGCCTCAACGCCGTCATCACCCAACGACTCGGGCGTTCGCTATCGCGACCGGCAATCGTTCGCATACAAGAGGTTTCGGGAGGAAACCCGTTCTATGCCCTGGAGCTGGCGCGTGCGATGGACGGAGAAGTCAGAAGCACCGACCTGCCGTTGCCGATGACGCTCACCGAACTCGTCAGGGCCCGAATCGGCAGCCTCGACGAATCCGCGCGCGATGTGCTGCTTGCGATGGCATGCCACGCCACGCCGACCGTCGAGTTGGTGTCCAGGGCGACCGAGATCGACGCAGAAGATGTCGTCGCGCAACTCGAGGACGTCGAGGCCAACGGCATCGTCGGGATAGACGGCCACCGGCTGCGATTCGCACACCCCCTGTTGGCCAGAGGCTTCTACACCGACGCCACGCCCGCCCGTCGCCGGTCGATGCATCGCAGGCTGGCCGAGATCGTCGACGAACCCGAGCTGAAGGCCAGGCATCTCGCGATGGCGGCCACCCATGGCGACGAACTCACGCTGGCATCCCTCGACGAGGCGGCCGATATGGCACGCAGCCGCGGTGCGCCTGCCGCCGCCGCCGAGCTGCTCGACCTGGCCATCGGGCTCGGAGGCGGCACTCCGGAGCGCCGAATCCTCTCGGCCGCACATCATTTCGATGCGGGCGAGCCCGCGCGGGCCAGGGTACTGCTGCAGGACACGATCGAGCGTCTCGAGGCCGGACCGAGGCGGGCCGAGGCGCACACCCTGCTTGCCCTCGTCGCGTCGCTGAACGACAGCTTCGACGAAGCCGCGGACCTACTCGAACAGGCTCTCGACGATGTCGCCGACGAACTCGCTCAGCGGGTCGCGATCCTGGTGTCGTTGTCGTTCGCATCGGTCAACGCGGGACGCATGCAGCTTGCGGTGCAGCACATCGAAGAGGCTGTCACGAGTGCCACCGAGCTCGGCGATCCGCACGCTCTCAGCCAGGCGCTCGGCATGCGGGTGATACTGCATTTCATGCGCGGCGACGGCCTCGACTCGCGCAGTCTCCAACGGGCGACCGAGCTGGAGGACCGCGACGCCGATGTCTCGTCCGCGTTCAGCCCGCGGGTCCAACGTGCGCTGGTGCTCGCCTGGACCGGCGAGCTGGACCTGGCGCATCAGGAGATGCGGGAGATTCGCCGCCGATGCATCGATCATGGTGAGGAAGGCGAACTTTCATTCATCGACTTCCACTCGGTGCTGATCGACATCTGGCGCGGGGAGATGGCCGACGCCACCCTGATCGCCGAGGACAACGTCGAGCGGGCCCACCAGCTCAACGGCGACCTGCCACTGTCGGTCGCGTTGACAGTGCGAGCCACCGTCGCCGCGTACGCAGGCGACGAGCCCACGGTACGTCACGCTGTGACCGAGGCGCTTGCGGCCAGCGCACGATGCGGATCACGCAGGCTCGGCGAGTGGCCGGTGGTGGCGCTCGGCTTCCTGGAGCTCTCGCTTGGCAACTACGAAGCCGTGTTGACCACCGCCGCGCCGCTGATGCCGATGCTTGAGGCGTTTCCGGATTCGACCGAGATCATCAATGCGTCATACGTACCCGACGCCGCGGAGGCGTTGATCCACCTGGGCAGGCTGGCGGAGGCCGAACCGATGATCGCCTTGCTCGAGCGGAACGGCGAGCGGCTCGACCGGCCGTGGATGAAGGCCGTCGGCGCGCGCTGCCGGGCGATGCTGCTCGCCGCACGGGGGGATGTCGACGGCGCCAACCGCGTTGTGGTACAGGCGCTCACCGAACATGATCGGCTGCCCATGCCGTTCGAACGTGCCCGCACCCAGCTGCTGGCCGGCCAGCTACAGCGTCGACAGCGGCAAAAGGACCAAGCCGCAACGACTCTGCGTGAGGCGCTGGAAACGTTCGAGGATCTCAACACTCCGTTGTGGGCCGACCGGGCCCGCGCCGAGCTCGCCCGCGCCGACGTCGGCACCCGCAGGATGTCCAGCCTCAGCCCATCGGAGCAGCGGGTGGCCGAGTTGGCGGCGTCGGGTATGACCAACCGTGACGTTGCCGCCGCGTTGTTCATCAGCCCGAAGACCGTCGAGTCGAACCTGGCCCGCATCTACCGCAAGCTGGACATCCACTCACGTGCGGAACTCGGAAGGCATATGGGCCAACCCGGCCACTGAGCCCGTCGTCAAGGGTTACGCACGCAGTCGTAGGTGAGCGGGATCTCGTCGCCGAGCTCGACGACTTCGAACTGGTCGACGCCGATGTCGTTGAACGACTGCGCCTCGATGCCCAGGTCCGCCCACTTGGCCGTGTTGTTGCGATCGTCTGCGAACGTGAGCGCGATGTCGCCACCGTCGGACAGCAACATGCCGTGCGTCTTCAGCGCCTTGAGGATCACCTTCTCGGAATCGGAGTAGCCGGATTCGTCGAAGTCGGGCTTCAACCGGAACCGAACGCCGTATGGCGGCGCGTCGGGCGTCGAGCTCTCCGGTCCGCCCGCATGCGTCGCCGGATGCACGTAGACATCGGCCTTCATCCGGTCATTCGGGAGAATGAAGCGCAGCGCGTGATTCACTGCGCCGGAGGCTACTTCGTCGGCGGTTGGAGTCATGGCGGCGATCGGGAATCCTGCGGCGTCGGCACTGGTGCACTGGTCGCCACGCAGATTCTCGGGATACGCCTTGCTTAGATCCCAGATGAACATCGCCTGTGTCGTCATGCTGTCACCGGACTTGTTGGCCTGGTAGAGCTCGTAGAGCTTCTGCTCGTCGCGATCCGCCACAAGCAGGTGGCAATCGCCCTGTCCCTCGGTATTGCCTGAGATGTCGCAGGAGAGGTCCTGCGAGCCTTCGATATTGGCGTCTGCCGGCACCGGCATCTGCGCCGGAACGCTGTCACAGTCCGGACCGCCGCCGCAGTAGTCCTCGATACCGACCACATCCATCCGCGGAGTGCCGCTGTCTGCGTTGAAGATCGAGATCGAGAAATCGGTCTGCAGGACGTTGTCGTTGCCCCAGCCGCCCGCGTCGGTGAGGGCCTGCAGAATCGCATCACTGCGGTCGGACTTGGCGGCTCCCGACACGTCCACCGTCCATGGCTGATCGGATGGCTGGTCGGATCCCGACGCAACGCCCCCCGTCGCGGGGGCTGCGCTCGCACCACCGGTCTGCGATCCGGGCGGGATCGCAGGTGGCCCTTGGCTCGACACCGTGTGGGACCCACACGCCAGACACGTTGCAGCAATCACGCCAAGCGCGGCGAGAGTCGACCTCATGGAGCCGACGCTATCGCGGCTGAATTTGCCCAGATATAGGGTGTTTCCCTACCTTTGGCGGCCGGTCACGGCAGCACGACACGCAGCCTTTCCCATCCCCGAACGGTCGACGTCGGGGCCGGCACCGCGGTGTCGTAGTCGATTCCCCACTCGGGCCACCGGTTCAGCAACTCGTCGAGTGCCACCCGGCCCTCCAACCGGGCGAGGTTGGCGCCGAGGCAGTAGTGCACCCCCTTGCCGAAGGTCAGATGGCTGATGTTGTCGCGGTGGATGTTGAAGTCATCGGGGTCGGTGTAGCGCCGCGGGTCGCGATTGGCCGCGCCGAACAGCAGCAGCACAGCGCTTCCCGCAGGCACCGTCGCGCCGTACATCTCGAAGTCCCGCAGCGTATAGCGGGCGACGTGCGGACCGGTCGGCTCGTAGCGCAGGGTCTCGTCGACTGCGCGGGTCAAAAGCGATCGATCCTGGTGGATCTGGCGCCGTTGATCCGGGTGCTCCGCGAGTACCTTTGCCAGCCAGCCGATCAACCTGCCTGTGGTTTCGTTGCCCGCGCCCGCGACCACCTGGACGTAATGCAGGATCTCCTTGCGGTGCAGCTTGCGGGTCACGCCGTCGGAGTCGGTGAACTCCATGTTGAGCAGGACGGTCATCAGGTCATCGGACGGGTTGTGCGAACGCCACTCCACGTAGTCGGCATAGATGGCACCGTCGGCGATCTTGTCGGCCTTGGCCACCTTCATCGGGGCGCCGGGTTTGGTGCGCAGGTTGGCATCGTTGGCATCGCGCACCGCGATCTGGTCGGACTCCGGAATGCCGAGCAACATGCCGATCACCCGCATCGGCATCATCGACGCCAGCTCGGCAACGATGTCGAAACCATCCGAACCCATATGCGGGTCAAGACAATTGACGCAGAACTGCCGGATCTGATCCTCGATCTCCGCCATCCGACGGGGGGTGAACACACGGCTCATCAACCCACGCAACATGGTGTGCACCGGCGGATCCTCGAACATCATCACGCCCTTGGGCATGTCGAACTCGGAATTGACGAGCTCGAGGATGTCGCTGCGCGAATTCGAGAACGTCTCCCAGTCCGCGATGGCGGACTCCACGTCGCTGTGCCGCGAGATCGCCCAGAACCGGTAGCGCTCGTTGTAGTAGATCGGCGCGTCTTCGCGCAGTCGCGCGTAGGTCGGCCACGGATTGGCTGCGATCTCGAGGTCGTAGGGGTCGTAGTAAACGGCGGAGTCGACGGTGCCCTCAGAGGTAGTCATGGTTTCCCTACTTCAGGAGGCTGCCTGCGTCCACGGGCAGGGTGACACCTGTGACGTAGCGCGCTTCGTCGGACGCCAGGAACAGCACGGCGTTGCTGATGTCGACCGGTTCCACCCACGGGATCGGGAGGAAGTGGAAGGACTGGCAGATGGGTGCGAGGTCGTCGGGTCCCGGGTTCTCCAGATCGGGACGGAACAGCCGGTAGGTGGGCTCGTTCATCAGCAGCGGCGTGCAGACGTGGGTCGGATGGACGGTGTTCACGCGGATCGACTGGTGGCCGAGTTCCACGGCGAAAGTGCGCATCAACCCGACCACCCCGTGCTTGGCCGCGATGTAGTGGCCGACTTGCGGGTAGGCCTTGGTACCTCCGACCGAACTGGTGATGACGATCGATCCGCCGCGGCCACCCGCTTGCAGATGCGGCACTGCGGCCTTCACCGTCTTCCACACACCACCGAGGTTGACGTCGATGGTCTCGTCGAAGATGTCCTCGCGCATCTTGTGCAGTTTCACCCCGGTGGTGCCGATGCCCGCGTTGGCGACCACGATGTCCAGCCGGCCGAGTTGTTCGACGCCGCTGTCGACGGCGGCCGCCAGCGCGTCAAAATGGCGTACGTCGACCTCGTCGGTGACGATTCGCCTTCCGAGGTTCTTCACCATGTCGGCGGTCTCGGCGAGATCCTCCGGGGTGGCCGCGGGGGCCGTCGAGTCGTCGAACCCTCGGCAGATGTCGATCGCGATGATGTCGGCGCCCTCTTCTGCCAGCCGCACCGCATGACTGCGGCCCTGCCCGCGCGCGGCGCCGGTGATGAACGCGACCTTGCCTTCTACCCGTCCGGCCA